>WGNO01000034.1 GCA_016124525.1 Nostoc sp. RI_552
CAACGGTCTGAGGATGTCTTTGACAATCTTGGGAAATGAATTTATAATCATTATCAATTATTCTATTTTAATACTTCGCCCAGAATTTACCATATTTTGGGCTATTTTTATCACCTCTTTCTTAACATTCAACACTTGTGTGTTTTTGATTACAACATGGAAACCAATGATAGGGAATTAAAAAAACAGACAGAAGTATTAGGCAAGTACGATCAAACTGAATATAAAAGTGAGTGGATAACCGCTACTGCTAAAGATGGCACAAAAATTCCTATCTCTATTGTTTACAAAAAGGCAATTAAAAAAGATGGCAAAAATCCCTTATTACTCACAGGATACGGTGCTTATGGTTGTTCTTACCAAGCATCATTTTCGTCAACAAGATTAACGCTATTAAACCGGGGAATAGTATTCGCCATTGCTCATGTTCGTGGCGGCGAAGAAATGGGGCGAAAGTGGTATGAAGAAGGAAAATTATTACACAAAAAAAATACCTTTGCCGATTTTATCACCTGTGCAGAGTATTTAATTGCTGAAAATTGGACAGCAAAAGATCGCCTAGTGATTACTGGTGCAAGTGCAGGGGGTTTGTTAGTGGGTGCAGTTATGAATATGCGTCCTGATTTATTCAAAGCCGTAGTAGCCAATGTCCCCTTTGTCGATGTAGTGACAACAATTCTCGATACCTCCCTACCCCTATCGGCCATGGAATGGGAAGAATGGGGTAATCCCAATGACAAAGTTTATTATGACTACATGAAATCTTACTCACCCTACGATAACGTCGAAATCAAGAATTACCCAGATTTATTAATTACCGCCGGTTTAAATGATTCTCGCGTCAAGTACTGGGAACCAGCAAAATGGACAGCCAAACTCCGGGAACTGAAAACAGATAATAATATTCTACTGCTAAAAACCAATATGGGTGCGGGACATAGCGGTGCATCTGGACGTTATGAAAGCTTGCGAGAACTAGCTTTTGAAGACGCTTTTATTCTCGACAGGTTAGGTTTGGGAAATAGTTCCTCCCCAATTTGACACTCTCTGGGCTAAAGCCACGGAGATTCTACATTCGACGTGTGAATCTCCTTACTAAAAGTGAGGAGAGCGTCAAATCCACTCACTCATTGCTAGTATTTGTTTGATAATCAAAACTGATGCAATTACCATCATGATGATCAACCCCACCTTACCACCAGGGACAATACGTTGATTAATATTGTTTAACTGTTGTTCTTGACGTTGCTTCCAAGTCATTAAGGCCGGAATTATCCCGCCTAAAACTGAAATACTTAATGTTCCCGCAAAATCTAGAGCGCTAAAGAAAATACTGGGATTAATTGTCCCCAAACTCATGGGAGGTAACAAAATCAGTGAATAAAGCGGTAGCCTAATGGAAGGTTTAGCCTGTGCGAGGGGGAAGATATCTTGAAAGAAATCTAGCAACCCATACACAAAACCAATAAATGAAGTAGCGATGGCAAACTCAGAGAAAATAGACAACAACACTGCCAACCATTCCCCAGCACCACCAGCCCGCAATATTTCCACAGGGTCAAATTTACCTGTACTTTGTACAGTACCCAAACTCACACTTCCCAAAATTACGGTATTCCACGCCAAGAACATAATTAAAGGAATGAAAGAACCAACAATAATAGACTGGCGAATTTTGGGAATATCTCCTTCCAACTGAGTAACAACCACTGGGACAACATTGTGGAAAAACAACGCCACCAACATCACTGAGACAGCACCCCCTAAAGCCGTCCAGTTCTGAGTCAACAGTTGCATACTCTTAACTTGTCCTCCTCCCAGAAACAATAGTCCGAGGAATGAAGTAATCACAATTGCTACAAAAGCGTTGTTGAGTTTTTCAATTAATTTTTCTCGTCCCACATACATCAAACCACCAAATAACAAGGTGAAAGTTATAGTCCCCACCCAAGCTGGAGGAATATTTTGTATTCCCCACACATGAGAAACCCCAGAGACTAAAATTTTTCCCCCTTCAGTCATATAAGCCACCAGCAAAGCATAGTGTAAAAACAGATATGCAGCGCCGACAATTCGCGCACCCACAAAGCCCAAAGTTTTCTCAACCATTGCTAACAGACCGATACTCAAACGCCCTTCTAGACGCATAGCATTGACACAAACCTCTGCCAGCAACAGACCAGAAACGACAGTGTACAGCCACACAGTAATTAACAACACTGTGGATGGCAAAACCCCAGATGGTAGAGTTACCGCAGGTAGTGCCAGAATACCAGCACCAACTGTAGTACCTGCAATCAGCGCCGTGTTTCCTAACACACTACCCGGTTGATGACTTAACTTCTGTTCATTGAATTCGACGCGAGAAAATAATCGAGTAACTTTTTCTTGATGGGAGTGGAAAGGAGTTTTTGTTGGGGTCATATCGAGATCAAAGTCAGAATTAAATGTAGGCTATTAATTTATGTGACTTATTTTAGCAAAAACCCCAACTTGCCGATTTTACATTCAAATAGACTAGACAAATCGCTTAGTAAACTCATAGATTAAATCAACCCTACCCTTCCGCAACATAGCAGGATCTAACCTTTCAGTAGTATTGCAAGTCATCAAAACAACTAATTTCTGATTGAGTTGAATCCCACCATCATCAATTACACTCTGGTACAAAGTGCCATCTAACAAACTCAGAATATGTTCTGTTTTATTATTATATTGAGCTACTTCACAAGCCCGATTTTGTGCTAAATTATCAGCCTCGTTAACAATAATGCAAATACGCTCTAAATAATTGGGTGGGACAAAATTGGCAATGGCATCGTGGTCTAAAATAAAAATCACATACCCTAAAGGTACAATAATTTCCTTTGCCACTGCCTGAGTCCATACCGTTTTACCTGTACCGGGTTCACCATGTACCACAACTGCTAATTGGTTTTGAGTCAGAACTGCCTGTTGTACTGTATCTGTAAAATTTTGAATATCTACTGGAAAAGTACGAATAGAATATTGACTGTGAACCTTACCAACACGACTTTGATATCCACTCAGCATCACGGCTAAGTCATAGGTTGCCTTATTGATAAGCGGTGAGATATTCGTTGACATTAAAGTGTAGTAACGTTTTCCGCGCTCGTAGGATTCAATTTGCAGCCAAGTATCGTACTTTGACCAATAAGCATACACTGTATTAATAACTTCTATGCGCTCCCAATTCACAAATTTTTTTACAGGGAAATAAAAGTCTCTTTCTAAATAACACTGAGTAATAATGTCAGGACAATCTAATAGTTCTAAAACTCGTAAGACAATAATTTCTTGCAGGCGATTGAGAACGTAATCAATAGGAATGCTGCTACGACTTACAAATTGAACGATGGGCGTCTCTGTACTCAAAATATCTTTGTAGCGATGATCCGGTGATTTGGGTTCAGGGGTGATATAGTTCCAAAATTTTTCTACTTCATATTGTGTACTATCCGATACAACATTCAGCAAATTTGCCCACCAAGCATAATTATTGCGTCCCAATATTTCAGCAAAATTGCTGACTAAATTCAAGGTTTTTTGAGTTAATTCCCGTGTATCGTTATATAATAATTTACCTAAAAATTCCCAGTCTAACTCTCTATGAAATGGTCGCCAGCCGCTGGTAAGTAAACTTTGACGGTTATTATTAGGAGTGCTTTCGTTGCTTCTAAAATAATCAAATTCCATATTTCTGAAATGATCCAAAGCGATAGTCGAGTTATTTTTTCATTGTCTTAGGACATTTTAAACTTCAGATTCTTGACTGCATTAACGTTTTATATACTACATTTGTAATACAAAAAAGTCAAGTACATAAAAATTTAACAAAAAAATCAGTTAAATTTTTTCCTGCTGAGTTTGACTTGATCCATTTTTTTGGCAACTGGGCACCTGTGGAGAGATGCTGAAAATTCTCTCCACCTCAGATCAAACCTGGAGGGATAGTAGTTTTATTTGTTGAACTGATTGACCATTTGTCATTACACGAAAAGTATGGGGTAACAAGCTAGAATCCTTGGTAGATAAAGAAATATCCTTCTTAAATTGGGGATAAAGTCCGAGATTACCTAAAACCGAATATCATTATTTTATGGACAATTTCCAGGGAATTCTGGTGTTAGATTCAAACTCAAGTACAAAGGAGGACAGTGGTTAAGATGAGTTAAAGTTCAAACAAAAGCTTAGTAACGGTCAGGAATTGAAAATCGTCTCAAACTCTAGTAACGCTACTGTAACCTTAACTCTACGGAAATAAGTAGCACTAGATATACTACAGTGAATTACAATTGTTATATCCAGTTATTATAAATTCGGCGAAAAATATTCTGTAATTTTGCGTATAATCGAGAAGTAGTTGCTCATCCTATAGTTTGAACCTTTCTTTTGCCCATGTTTTTTACCTAAGTAGGAATGGTCAACTAGGCAAAGGCAGAACTTGAGCCAATCCTGCTCAGATCCATTCCATCCTCCCAGGATGTCTCTGTTATTATCTCAAAGAATACGATAAATCCTAATTCAATCTTCTGGAGAAGAGATGTATCTGGCACATTCATTCATAAGTGATGAAAGGAAGCAAAACCCTCACCAGCCATTAATCTTGGTAGTGGAAGATCATGATGACAGTCTACTTCTAATTGGTTATGCACTTGAGTCACTTGGCTGTAGATTCATTTGTCAATCCGACAGCTACACTACCTTACCGGTGGCAAAAGAGCATCAGCCGGACCTGATCATGTTAGACATTTTATTACCAGGTCTTAGCGGAACTGATGTTGTGCATTATTTAAAACAAGAACCGCTAACTTGCGGGATTCCAGTGATTGCAGTTACGGCTTTAGCCACTAGGGAGGATCGAGAACGCCTCCTCTCGGCTGGCTTTGACGATTACATCAGTAAACCTTACATGATTGAGGATCTAGAGGCCATAATTTCCCGCTTGCTAGACAACAAGCTCAACTCTCCCTCGACTATTAAAAGTGCTGACTACTAAGTAAGAAGACGAAAATTAACTCAATCATCGATGATTATGCTGAGTATAGCCCAATGATTAATGACTACTATATTTTGGTAAGGTGACTGTGAATACACTACCTCGCCCAAGTTCGGAGTTAAGTGCAATTTTACCACCGTGGGCTTCTACAATTCGACTCGATAGGTGCAGACCTAAACCACTACCAGAGCGTTTGTTTCTACCGGGACGAAATCTTTCAAAAACAGTGGCTTGATCTTCGGGCGCAATTCCATAACCAGTGTCTGTAACCTCGATAATTACGCAATCTTTACCTTGAGAATTACCTGATTTTTCCCAAATAGAAACTTCTATCCCTCCTGTGTCTGTAAACTTGATGGCGTTGCCAATTAAGTTGTTAAATACACGTCGCAATTCCAGGGAATCCCCCATTACTACACCAGCCCCTTCTTTTTGTAAATCTAACTGACTCGTATCTATTTTGAGAGCCAAGTTTTTCTCAGTAGCAAGAGGAGTGAGTTCGCTACTAACTTCTTCAACAATTTCTGGTAAATTACATTCCTCATCGTTTAAGGTCTTTTTACCTGCCTCGAAGCGATAGACTTCTAATAAGGTGTTCACCATCTGCATTAAATTCTGATTACTGCGTATCATCACGGCGATCGCTTGTTTCATTTCTGGGGAAATTTTACAGAATGTTTCCTCTTGAAACAAACCCAGCATTCGGTCAGCAGCTACTAGCGGAGTACGCAAATCATGAGTTAAACGCGAAACAAAATCTTCGCGCTGACGGGCCATTTTTTTTTGTTCGTCTAAACTATGTTTGAGACGCAGCAGCGAACGCACTCTGGCCAACAGTTCATCTGTATCAAATGGTTTACGAATAAAATCATCTGCACCAGCGTCCAACCCTTCCACCACACTGGATTCATGAAAGGCAGTGATGAGCAAAATGGGAATATAGTTAACATTTAGGTTGGGATTGTTGCGAATTCGCCGAGTGACTTCATAACCATCAATTCCTGGCATCATCACATCTAGCAAAATTAGGTCTGGTGGAGATTGTTCAATTTGCTGCAAGGCTGTCATACCATCTGCAATTAAATCAATCTCATATCCCTCACTTTCTAAAATTGTCTGAACCAAAATGAGATTATCTTTAGTATCATCAACGGCGAGAATACGATCAATTTTCAGCTTTTCCACAACAGACATGGTTTATCAACGGTTTATGACAATAATTTATAGTTTGACATTGGGAAAACCCATGGATGCTTTGCTAGATTTCGGTGGAGATGGATTAGGGTTTTGCACAGAGCAAAAAATCTCGTGACCATGCAAATTTAAAGCTGCAAGGTTGGCCACTGTAGTTGGTGACGATAGTTGCCTTGGTATTTCAATTCTAAATATAGAACCAACCCCCAGTTGACTTTCCAAAGTAATTTTGCCCCCCATCATTTGCACCAAGGAATCTATGATTGCTAAACCTAGTCCTGTACCGGGATATTTGCGCGTAATACTTTGATCCACTTGGCGAAAAGGTTCAAAAATATGTTGAAAATCTCTGGGAGCTATACCAATCCCTGTATCCCGAACCGTGATTGCCAACTGGTTTTGAGGCAGTTCTTTAACTTCAATCCAAATACAACCAGAATCTGTGAATTTAATGGCATTCGATAATAAATTTATTAAAATCTGCCGCACACGCGTTGAGTCATTAAATATTAGGGCATGTTCCATATCAATATCGACTCGCAAAGACAATTTTTTTGCTTCAGCCAGAGAACGCATTTCCCCAAGGACGATATTGATAGTTTTTGTTAAATCGAATAATTCCGGCTTTAACTCTAGTCGTCCTCCTTCCAACTTAGAAAAGTCAAGAACTTCATTTAACAACATCAGCAACTGTTTGCCATTGTTCAATATTCGCTCTACCATGTCTGTTTGCTGATTGGTCAGCTTACCGAACTTTGGGCGCAATAATATTTGGGAAAACCCAATAATGGCATTCATCGGAGTCCGCAGCTCATGAGACATAGTAGCCAGAAACTGTGATTTCAAGCGTGATGCTTCCAATAGCTTGAAGTTTTGCAACTGAATTTGTTGTCTTTGTTTTTCTAATTCTTGATTCTTACACACCAGCTGTTCATTAGTTTCTCTGAGTTGCTGGTTTACCAATGCTGTCTCCATTTCAGCGCGGTGTATCCGAATGGCATGGCGTAAAACTCGGGCTAAAGTTTCTGAACATACCTTAGACTTAGAAAGATAGTCTGTAGCACCAGCTTTCATCAACTCGACAGCGATTTCTTCATCTCTCTGGGCGGTTAGGACTACTAAGGGAACTTTGATTTCCGAAGAACGTAGTCTTTCTATCAGTGCCAAAGCGTCCTGACCTGGCAAACGATAATCGAGGAAAACACAATCATAAGTAGTATCTCTCAAAGCAGCTAATGCATGACGTCCATCAGTAAGCTCACTCAGTTCCATGCAAATACCTGCTTGAGTCAAAGCCTGACGCACTGCCATGCGTTCTACTTCATCATCGTCTACAACCAAAATTCTCAGCGTTTCTTTCATTGGTTTTTATTTTCGCTGTCAAATACAGGTTGATGTATGGTATCTCTATTTTCAAGCTATCCCACTAAATAATTTGGATTTCAGATATGGTTTTGATTTTGATCAGGTTTTGCCGTCTACTTTATGGCGTTTAATTTTTATACTCAAATTCTCAAAAATCACAATAGTACCCACCTGGGATGTGATTGACTAAGAAATTTTGTATGCTACCCAATGTTTATTCACTAATGCCATACTTTCTCCAAAATTAGTGCAGGTCACAGGCTTAAAAATATATATAGCCAGTAACTTTTAATTTTTCAGCTAATTTTTCAGTTAATTTTTCAGTTAATTTTTCAGCCTCCACTCTGTCTTAATCCTAGTTTGATTCGTGACCACAACTACCGAAGTTGCTGTGAATGTACTATCGCTAGCTACTCAAGTAGAGGAAATCGACATAAAGTCAGATAAAATACTTGGTTAACCCTCAAAACGATTGTAAATTAGTGGGCTAACGCGCGTCCTCAGTCATTAGTGAGAGTTACGTACCAAAATCTTGTGCCGTAAGCTTGAGGAGCTTTACTCACCCCGTTACTGAGGGCAAGTCAAGCCAAAAGCACTGTTCATGGAAGTCATGTAATCCAAAATAGTCATGTTTTCTTCTCTTTGCACAGTTTTTCCACGAGGTCTAGCACCATGTCTGTATTTTCTTGGCCATCGCCAATTTACACAGTGAGAAAACTTACAAAAATTTGATTCTGAGACAACTGGGAAGTAGCATGACCATCATCTGCTGTGATACAGCACACTTGTACTATACTCTTTAGTACACAATGTTGAAATTCTTTTGATTTATTCATTTATTTCAATGTTTATTAAAGCTTTACAATAGTATGAAACGACTTTCTACTCCTGGAGATATCACACAAATTATAACTGGTCTTAATATTCCATGTTTGTTGGGAAAATGACGATATATCTTTAGCTAGATTTTGAATACAATTTAGAGTGAAAAATCGGCATATTTACTACTTCTATCGAGGGATGCCGAATCGTGAAAATATCATCTACCTTTGGTTTGGGAAAATCAGATAAACTATTTAAAAAAGGTCATATTCTACAAAATGCAATTATCAAGAGCGAGTATAGCAATGAGTGAAATAAGCATTATTTTAATTGAAGATCATGACTTGACTAGAATGGGATTAAGAGCCGCATTACAATCTCACAGCGCTCTCAGAGTAATTGGTGAAGCACCAAATGCCACTCAAGGACTAAAACTTTTGGAAACGGCTAAACCAGACGTGGCGGTGATAGATATTGGCTTGCCAGATATGGATGGCATTGAACTCACCCGCAAATTTAGACGCTACCAGGCAGAAACCGGCCAAACCGCCACAAAAATTCTCATTTTGACCATGGATAACACAGAAGATGCCGTACTGGCAGCTTTTGCCGCAGGTGCAGATTCTTATTACATGAAAGAGACAAGCATTAACAAATTAACCGAGGCAATACAAGCAACTTATGGCGGTAACTCTTGGATTGATCCAGCCATCGCCAATGTGGTACTAAGAAAAATGCGTCAAAGTATTCCCGGGGAAACTCAACCTAGCGATAAACAGAAAACAGTCAAAATTGAGGCATTGGCCACGGAATACGAACAAGTTTTAGAAACCTATCCTCTAACTCAACGCGAATTGGAAATTTTAGAGTTAATTGTTGCTGGATGCAGCAATGGACAAATTGCTGAAAAACTATACATCACAGTGGGTACAGTAAAAACTCATGTTCGCAACATCTTAAACAAACTCTGTGCTGATGATCGCACCCAAGCGGCAGTACGCGCTTTGCGTTCCGGTTTAGTTGGTTAACACTCGCGACCTTGCCCAGACTTGCCAGCAAATCTGGGTAGATGGCCATTCCTCCACAAGGGATCAAAATTTAAAGTCTCAACTAGCCCAATTTTTCGAGTAAACAATCAGCAATCCTACGTGCAGCCCCTGGCTTACCCATGCGCCGGATTCCGTTCTCAGCAATTATTTGCAAACTGTCAGGATTTTTCCACAGCGATAGCACCACTTGGGGAACTTGTCTGGGACTGTCTACTAAAAGCAAAGAGGCTCCTAAAAGTCGGCTTTGAGCTTCAGCAAAAGCTGGGTTATATTGTGGCCCCTTACCCAGAATGGCGATGGCGGGCTTGCCTAAACCGACAAACTGTTCCGTTGCTGTCCCAGCCATGGCGATCGCTAAATCCCCCCAATATAAACAATCACCATAGGCTTGTTGTGTCAGTATAATATAACCTTTTGTTTGCTTAAATATCAAAGCGCCAGGATCAGCAATGGGAATGGGAGCTTCTGGGTGGCTTTCCCAGCCTTGGTTTGTAACAGTTTGCGAGAGAATATTTGCATCTAAACCAGGGGCAATAGCACCCAAGAATACCACATTGCCAGCACTGTATAAAACTGAATTTTGTTCTGAGAAACTAGCCATCAATGTAGACACAGCAACCATGATCATTTCCCAGTTCCCGTAAGCCTCCGGGGGACGGGAACCAGGTAATAAAGTGATTACTAACGGTTTAGCTGTTTCTTGCCCATGGGCCGGGGAAGTATCAAACTTGGCTGAAAACCACTTTGGTTCCAGACCATCCATCATAGGATTACCCAAATCAAAAGCCGGAATTGACCACTTTTGTAATATTTCCGTAGTCAACCCATCTCTAGGGAAAACAGCCTGACAACGGCGAGAACTCATCAACCAACGTTCCCAAGGATGATAAATTGATCCAGAAAAGTTTTCCCAACGAGCACCTTTTGATTTCCTGGGTAATAGTCCCACTTCATCTCGCACGTAATACTCTGATTTTGCCGTACCCACAAAAGCATAGTCAGCACCACTAAAAGCCCCAAATAACAAAGGAACAATATCCCCTACAGCCAAAATACCTCTCTTGTTACCCAATTTTTCTTGGTAACGTACCCAACGACGAACAGCCTGAATTTGATTTACGGTAAGTTGCAGCAAACCCCCACGCACATCCCTAAGTAATTGCCGTCCATCCATATAAATAAAGCCCCCAGAAGGCATAGTACGTACTGCACCAATACAGGGTATACCTAACTGTTGGTAAGCAAGCCCTTCACCCACCAAAGGTAATGCAAAAATATCTGGTGAATTTTCTAGTTGCTGCAATTCCTGCAAAATCCTCACAGCAATTACATCTTCTCCATGACCATTGCTTAAAACCAATAACTGCAAACGAGAAGTTGCCTCTGGCGATAATGACAATATTTTGTTCATAAAAATGCCGTCAATGGCGAATAATGATTCAGAAACAAAATCTTAAAATTAACTGTCTGTTCCCACAAGAGGTATCAGTGAGGATATCAACCTGCCAAGTAGCTGGAAGTTACTATGATCCTCATTCAGTCACCTCACTACAACTAACTACCAGTTAATTAGATTAAATTTTATTATGCAGATTTCTTCTGGTGCAATTTTTGCTTTGGCCACCTTGGCCACTAGCAATCTTATACAACCAGCAACGGCTACATCCATTACAGTTGCTTCTCAGGATGAACCCGCTAAAAGTTCACTAGTACCAGTTATTGAAGAAAAACCGACAGGAATTGAGGCGATAGCATCTCCAGAAACCATAGCTACTCAACAATTTTCTCAAAATTCTATAATTGGACAAATAAGCGTACCAAAAAATACTATTTGCCCCTGTAGCACTGATGAAAACTTAGTAGTAACTGCTACAGATATCCAAATAGTAGGAGCTACTCAGGAATTACAAGAGATTGTCCGCCAAGTCATTAAAACCGAAGTAGGTAAAGAAGTCAGTCAAAATCATATCAAAAGCGATATTGCAGCCATTTTGGAAACAGGTTTATTTGCTAGTGCTAAGGTTAATACCACCACCAACCACAATGGCTTAGATGTAGTATATCAACTGCAACCAGTAGTGGTACGATCGCTGCAACTTTCCGGTGCCAAAATACTCACTTATCAGGTAGCCCAAGAAAGTTTTCAATCACAAATTGGTAAACCTATCAGTCCAGAAAAACTAACAGAAATTGTACAGCAAATTAATCAATGGTACGCCGACAGAGGTTATCAGCTAGCAAGCGTGGTATCCATTAAACCCAACCACGAAGGCATTCTCAAAGTCAATGTGGCTGAAGGTTTAGTGGGTGACATTAAATTTCGCTTTATTAATGACGACGGTCAAACCATTGATAGCAAAGGTCAACCAGTAAAAGGACGCACCCAGCCTGATTTTATCAGCAAGCAGTTACGACTCAAATCAGGGCAAATTTTTCAAGAAAATATTCTGCGCCAAGATGTACAGAATCTATATCGCACAGGTTTATTTGAAATTGTCAATGTTGCCCTTGAAGGTGATACCAACAAAGTTAATTTAGTTTATGAACTCAAAGAATTGGGAGCACGTGCCATTAACTTAGGTGGTAGCTTTAACGCTGACTTGGGATTGTTAGGTACATTCAGCTATCAAGACCAAAATATTGGTGGTGTTAATGATAATTTGGCTCTCAATGTAGCCATGAGTCGTAATGATTTGCAATTTAATACTAAATTTACCAGTCCTTATCGTCCCACTGAACCTGACCGCATAGGGTACACAATTAATGCTTTCCGTCGCCGGGAACTTTCCGCAACCTTGGATGACAAGATTACACTACCTAATGGCGACAAAGTGCGGGAAGGTCAGATTGGCGCTGGTATCAGCTTTCAGCAACCCCTTGCTCATTGGGATACCACCTTGGGATTTAACTACACTCGCACCACCATTCGCGATCGCCAAGGTAATATTACCTCAAGGGACAAACAAGGCAATCGCCTTTCCGCAAGTAGCACAGGTATCGATGATTTGGCTACGCTATCCTTTAGCGCCTCCCAAGATCAACGAGATAATACTTTGAATCCTACTCAAGGTTCTTTAGTAACTTTAAGTACCGAACAATCTGTACCCATTGGTCAAGGTAATATAGCCATGAATCGCCTCAAGGCTAACTACACCCAGTATGTACCAGTACAGTTATTCAACACCAATAATAACCAGCCGCAAGTCTTTGCCGTCAATTTTCAAGCTGGTACAGTAATTGGTAATTTACCAGCTTATGAAAGCTTTAACTTGGGTGGTGCTAATTCCGTCCGGGGTTACGATAACGGAGAAGTTGGTAGTGCTCGCACTTATGTCTTAGCTAGCGCAGAATACCGCTTCCCCATTGTGCAGGTTTTAGGGGGTGTGGTATTTGCTGACTTTGCCTCAGACCTAGGCTCTGGTAAAACTGTCATCGGAGATCCTGCCGGCCTACGAGGTAAACCTGGTCATGGTTTTGGCTATGGTGCTGGAGTACGTGTAAACTCACCTCTGGGGTTAATTCGCGCGGACTATGGCATTAATGACCAAGGAGAAAGCAAAGTACATGTAGGTATAGGGCAGAGATTTTAATAACAATGCTTCGCTTAAACTTTCTTATCCTTCCACAGAGACAAGGAAAGAATGTACAACTGTGGAAGTTATGGACATTCCATGGACAGGGACTGAAAGCGGCGATTAACTTATGGCCTTTGGCTAAAGCGTCAAAGCTTACCGAGGGATAACCCCTCCCATCCTCCCATTTAAACAAGAAATAAATATCTAGACTTGTCTAGCTTTTATGTAGCAGACAAAGCTGTTAATATAAGCGAGAGGTTTTCCACTTCGGGAGTTGAAAATATAAAAAATTCCTGTATCAAAATATGGGAAAAACTGGCGACCTGGAATTGCATGAAAACTCAAAAATCAATATATTGGCTTACTTAGCACTTAGTATTTAGTACCTCCTATGTTAGCAGGCACAACTTTGCAGGATGGCAAATATACCCTAATCCAAGAAATTGGCCGTGGTGGCTTTGGCATTACCTTTAAGGCCACTCACAACTACTTAGGTCAAGAAGTAGTTATGAAAACTATTAATGAAAAACTCCGCCAACATCCTGATTTTGCCAAGTTTGAGCGCCAATTCCAAGATGAAGCCAGAAGATTGGCAACTTGTATCCATCCTCATATTGTCCGGGTCAGTGACTTTTTTATTGAAAATGGACTGCCTTACATGGTAATGGAATATGTTCGTGGAGATACTCTAGGAGAAGCATTTGTATTGCCAGCAATACCGTTACCGGAACCCACAGCAATTCACTATATTCGTCAAATTGGGTCAGCATTGCAAGTAATACATAATAATGGCTTGCTGCACCGGGATATTAAACCAGATAATATTATCCTCCGCAAAGGAAGTCAGGAAGTAGTGCTGATTGATTTTGGCATTGCCCGGGAATTTAATAATGGTGTTAGGCAAACTCATACTGGCATGGTTTCTGAAGGCTATGCACCCCTAGAACAATACTTGACCCAAGCCTCACGCACGCCAGCGACAGATGTTTATGGTTTGGCAGCAACTTTGTATGCCCTGTTAACAGGACAAGTTCCTTTGCCAGCATTATTGCGCGATCGCGAAAAAATGCCCTCTCCCCGCGAACTGCAACCGCAGCTCAGTGCAGCAGTTAATCAAGCAATCATGCGTGGTATGGCTATAGAATCTCAATTTCGCCCAGCAACAGTGGCACAATGGTTGCAATTATTACCTGAAAGTAAAATCAATATTAATAATCCAGTTCCCACTCAGGCGGTGCCAACTATAGTTTTACCCGTCCAGGAGCCAGGAAAAAAATTACCCCAAAAAAACTGCAACAGTCCCCAGAAACAATTATTAAAACTTCCAAAACAAAAAGCTTATCAAATATTCATAGCTGTAAGTGTAGCTTTTATTGCTGGCACAACAGGTTTTGGCATCACCAAGTTATTTTCTAATTCTCAGCCACAGTCATCTTCCACATCTGTGTTAGAAAAGCCTACAATTAAGCCGGAAACAGAAAAACCATCAGCTGATTCCCCATCTTTATCTGAGGAAGAAGAAAACAACAGACAAAATCCTCCCGCATCTTCGCCTCCTAACTCTGTACAAGTCAGAACTCCCAGACAAGGCCAGCGTTATATTCCTGTTGCTAAAGAACAAACTCTCACTACCACTAGCACCAACATCGAAAGTCAACGAAAACCGACGCAAACTCAAGGAAAACCCACTGCTACCAAACCCAGAACCATACCTAGCATTCCTCCCACACCATCATTAGTAGAAAGGCTGCGAGAAATTCGCGACACTCGTCAGGTTTCGCCCCCACCATCGCCAGAAAATAATCTACCCACCACTAAACGAGATTCCACCTCATCCCCGGCTGCGAGGCCATCAAATCCAATCATTCCACCAAGAGAACCATCACCTGCGCCAGCAAAACGATTAGATTCTCCTCCTGTGGTAGTTCCAACCACCGAAAGCAAGCCAAGTTCATTATCACTGCCTGAGAATTAGAAAACTACTAATCGAATACTCTTAGCGAATCTCGAATTGACCCTCCCACCCCTTCAAAGGGTGGGATTTTTGTTTCATTCAGCCGACTTGTCTACAGGAGTTTCCCCTCCTAAATAGAAGTCGTTCTGTCCATAAGCTTTAGATTCTGTGGTATCCACAGTACTTTTTAGTCCTTTGTTCAAAATTATAATCGCTGCACCGTGGTCACGGCGCATAATTGCCCCCCAAGAATGGCATTTGTCAGTAGGAGTAGACAACGACTTTTTAACCCGTCTTCCACAAACATCACAATCTTGAGATGTATGGCTTGGTGCAACTGCTATCGCCCAAGTATCAAAAACTTGGGAATCCCTTTTTACCTGGTTTCTTGGCTTGACAATTATCCTAGAAACCTTTGATAGCAAATCCTCAACATACCCAGAACATAAATTATGAATTTCTGAAAAAAAAGGACTATCCTCTACAACGAGAAGCTCTAGAACATCAGTTATTTAATTTTTTTGAGTAAAAAGGAAATCCACCAAACAATAGGTTTAGGTGGATTTCCTTTTTATTTTTAGTGGATCCGAGCAGAGTCGAACTGCTGTCCAAATTGGGTATTTACACCCCGCTCATTCACAGATTTAGCCTATCTGACCCTCAAGGCGGGAATCGTTCATTATCCCGAACGTAGGATGCTCTGATTAACTCTTAGCTAACAAGCCAACCAGAGAACACTTGTTAGAGCGTCCGTTGGGGGTTGGTCTCCAGTCCTTAACGGAGTCAAACTAGAGACGCTCGAACCTATAAGAGGTAATTAGGCAACTGCTACAGTAGCAGGCTTACGAGCAAATTTTACGATGTTATTCGCATTTACGTTTTTTTGAGCCTTTGATTTTCGAGAGGAGACTCACTCTCGACCTGCATCACAGAGTAGCGTTCGCCAACCTGTCGAAACCGTTACGGACCCATGAAGTTTATATATCAATTGTAATACCCCACTGGGGAAATGTGTTAAGAGCCAAATAAAATTTGCGATTTTTTCTTGGAATTTAGTTACGGGGCGTGGTAGGCTACCATGCCCCAAGGGATTGGGAGTTAAAAACCTCTACTCATTTTCGTCGGCAACGACTTGGGGCAGTCCCATGCTATAGTTAGCAACACGACCAGAAAGATTGTAGCTGATTTCACCTTTTTGCAGGAGCGATCGCAGATAATGCTCCAAGTCTGATCCCATGCGGCGTAAGTTGTAATCTGTTAAATCAGCGCCACTAGATGCTTCTACCAGTTGATCAAACTGGCGATAAACCTTTTGTAGAGCGTCTTCATTCCAATTGAATTCGTTGTCCGGGTCAACATCTAACGTTAAGACTTGATTACTAGGAATCAGTTCGCCATCTCGGTCAATTTCCGCCGCGAAAATTCGGATATGCCGAGTTGTGGACTTGAGCAGCATCGGGTTGTCCATAAAAGGGTGTAAGGTTTAGTTGAATTACACTAAATTTATTCTAGACCTTATGCGAGGGCTTAAATGACCGCTAATTAGCATCAGGGAAGGCAAACCTACTGTTCTGCCCTGATCATTTAGTCTATCCACTGATTTATTCTTAAATTTTTTCATGAAGATTTTGCAATTTTCAAGTTGAACAAAAGGTACATCAAGTAATTTTACGGAATCATTCTACAACTAGCTCTGGCTATCATAAAAACTCAATTATTATCAATTAAACTTACGTAAAAATACTAGAAATAAAGTAAAAACTCAAACTATTAATAATTAAAGCATCCAGTTGATGTAAAAACCTTTAAAAAGCTTGGACAAGTTCTTACAAAAACTTTATTGTATAAGATATCAAAGACTGAATAATAGTTATAATTTGCCTCGAAGCATATTTGCCTCAGGAAGATCACCGCCTAACGTTTTAAGACTAGCTAGAAAAAACACAGGAGAGTCAATATAGAATACAACTGTTATGGATCGAAGACAAATTTTTAATCCAGCACTGTGGATACAAAAAATATAAAGGATTTGATCTGGGGATATAGTTCCTCACCCTTATGACCATCAAGTAACCTAATCTCAAAATTATGAACTCAAAAGCATTACCGCGCCAAAAAAATAATATCGAAGTAGGTGTTTATGAATGCGAAATACATCTCAAATTCCGTTTGATTGAAGAAAAAAGTCTATTGGGCGATCGTGAGCAGCTGTTACAGGTTTTGCTAGACGCTTTGACCGAAGGCTCTGATGATTTTCTAGAGACGCTACAAGCATCTGTTAAAGCACAGGAAGTATCTGAGTTTAAAGCTTCCCCTCAAATGCGTCGCCAGCTAATGCGCTTACGTAATGCTGTTGACAATAGTCAATAGTTAAAAATCTGACAATGTAAAGCTGTCATTGAATAACAGCACAATCATGAATTAAGTATCAAATGCTCAATTATTGTCAAGTTAGTTCATATGTTTATGTGTTCTAACAGATAGTTAGCTGGTATAAACATAAACCCAGTGCAAAGCCTAAAGTTGATCTATTCTTTGAAAAATAAAAGAAAGCATCTACTGGATTGGCAGTCAGTTATAATGGTGTGTCTACTTTTTCAGTATTTTGCTCATTTAATTGGCATGAAAGATTTTTTTTGACATAATGTATGTTTCAGTAGGAGCTATCTAGGCAAATCAGGAATCATACTCAACTTCTGAACAGATAAAGGTATAACTAAAATCTACGTCAATTTACGTCCGTAATCCCATGGATGAAGCGCTTTGCTATGTTGCCAGAGCAGAAAACATTAAAAGATAAGTCAATTAACATTTGTTGGGTGTGTTGTCATGCAGGACAATACACTGCCTTAATTTGAGTCTAGAAAAAAATATGCACTAGTTAGTCAGACCGTGTTCCAATGCGAAACGAACTAACTCAGTGCGGCTATTAGTGCCAGTTTTACTAAACAAACGACTGACGTATTTTTCGACATTACGGACACTGGTTTCTAAACGACGAGCGATTTCTTTGTTCATCAAGCCTTCAGCTACCAAATTTAAAACACTTTGCTCTCTGGGGGTTAAGTCAATTTTAAATGGGGCCGGAGATTGAGAAATTGCACTTCTTTGAGTCAACAAAGCCTTAATTTGAGCAATTTGATTGGCTAGTTCAGCAATGTCAATGGTTTCGCTTTCTTCACCAGTGGGTGTAGCCTTAGTTACCCGGCGAGACAGTAAATTTTCAACAATTGCCACCAATTCATCTGGATCAAAAGGCTTCGGTAAATAGGCATCAACACCAGCTTGATAGCCCTGTATGCGATCGCCTGTCATACCTTTAGCAGTTAAAAATACAACTGGAAGTGTTTGAAAACGGGGGTCATTTCGCAGTTGTTTGAGGAACTGATAGCCATCCACCTGGGGCATCATGATATCAGAAATTACTAAATCAGGTGTATTTTGCTGCATTAAATTCCACCCTTCACGGGCGTTACTGGCAACTTGAACGCTGAAACCGCTTTCTTGTAAGTAGTCTTTCACGGCCTCCCGCAATCCTGGTTCATCATCTACCAGTAACAGTTGTGCTGACATTGAATTTTCCCTGTGTTTACCTCTTTCCAATTTAGCGAAAGTTGACAGCTATTGCTAGAACCAGTTGATGTTGAAATTGATCACTTAGTGAACTACTCCAACTAAGCTGACCCTGAGGTTGGAGCTTCTGTACTCACAGGCGAATGGAGCAAATGAGACTTTCACCCTATGTTTACGTTCCTATAGGTAGAGAATGACACCAATCTTGTTAAAGCCAATCAATGTTCTTAGCATTTTCTGGCAACTTAGCATCTCTTTGCCCAGTAAAACGTGCTCTAGCAGTGAACAAACCAATGGGAGTATTTAATAAATCAACAAAAGTAGCTTTACCCACCATCCCTCGCAAAATATCCCTTGGTAGTTCCTTGAAAAACCAACGTGCCAAGCGATAACTGCAATATTGGGCTGTTATCTCCGGCATTAACTCTACACCGTGCAGTTCATGTAAATAACGATTAGAACGCCCGTAGCGTCGCCATTGACTTGCTAATTCCTTGAGTGTGCCCCGGTGGCGGTGCTGGATAATTGCATTGGGGGCAAATTCTAAACCCCCGATATTTGACCGCAGAATCCGCCAACAAATGTCGGCATCGCCACCAGTGGTAAGATATGGTCGAAATAAACCTGCTGTTTGTAAAGCAATGCGGCGAATTGCTAAATTAGCTGTTTGACCGTAAGGACAAAAGGAATTAGCAAGAGTATGCTTTTGGGATAAAGTTTCTTGACGCTCTGCGTGTTTTTCGAGGATACTGTTGCCTGGTAGCGCGGTAATTTCACCAGCGACAATTACCACACTGGGATCACTAAAAGGCTGGATTAACGAGTGTAACCATTGGGGTTGGGGATGACAATCAGCATCCGTAAAAGCGACAATTTCACCCCCAGCAGCCCGAATTCCAATATTACGCGCAGCGTAAGAGCTTTGAATTTGGTTTTCCCTCAAAACATGAATTACAGGGTTATTTTCAGTGTATTCTTTCAGGAGGCTCAAGGTGCGATCGCTACTGTTATTATCTACCAGTAAATACTCTAGTCGTTCTTGGGGGTAAGTTTGAGATAGCAAACACTTGATTAATTCTGGTAGATCTCCCTCACCGTTATAAATAGGAACAACCACTGATACCATTGGTAAAAAACTATTGGTAGTGGTTGAATCAACTACCTGATTCATAAAATATGAGTTTTATCGAGAGATGGGATTACTTACTAGTATTCCCAGTTGCAAATCCTCTGAGCTAAAATTTTAAATTTCTAGCGCCGGAACTCACAGGTTGGTTACTGTGGGTAGCTGGAGGTTGAGCGAAGTTTTGACTTGATAGTGCAGCAATGGCTCTCGTATATTGAGGATCGTTTTGAGTGCCAAGTAAATTTGGATTACTTGCCAGCTGACGCTGTTGTGCTGCTGTCAAGTCTAACTTGATATCTGGTACAATGCCCTTTTTATTAATATCTGTGCCATCGGGGGTGTAGTAGTGAGCGATGGTAACTGCCAAACCTGAACCATCTGCGAGTTGATGAACAGATTGCACCATTGCTTTACCAAAGGTTTGACTGCCAATCACTACAGCTCGTTTATTATCTTTAAGAGCGCCAGTCAAGATTTCACTAGCACTAGCTGAATTCTCATCTACCAGTATTGCCAAGGGATGTTGAGTCAAAGCGGTGCGATTAGCCTTAGTTAGCTCACTTCCTCCTGCACGGTTAACAGTGCGGACAATCCCCCCCTCATCTAACCACATGCGAGCAATTTCAATGCTGGAATTTAAAAGCCCGCCAGGATTTCCCCGCAAATCCAACACAAAAGCATCGACTTTTTGACTGTTTAAATCTCGAATAGCTCGGCGCATTTGCTCAGATGCATGGCCACTAAACTCCCGCAGCCGGATATAACCCACACGACGATTACCTTCTTTTTTCAGACCGTAACGCACTGTGGGCACTTCAATTGTTGCCCGTGTCAGATCCAAATTAAAAGGACTTTGCCCTATTCTTCCCAATTGCAGTGTTATGGGAGTACCAACTTTACCCCGAATTAAGTCAGAGGCCCGTTCCAATTCCATTTTGTGAGTAGATTGACCGTCAATTGCCAAAATCTCATCACCTGGTTTAATTCCTGCTTTCAGCGCGGGAGAATTTTCAATAGTTTCCAAGACAGTGAGGCGCTGAGTTTTGTCATTGATTTCCATGCGAATACCAATTCCAGAGACTTCGCCGGAGGTTTGACTGGTTAAAGCTTGATATTGTTGTGGGTCCATAAACCGAGTGTAAGGATCACCCAATTTTTGCAAAGCTTCACGAATTGCTACATAAGCTTGTTCCTGAGAAGAATATTCTTTGCTTAACAAGGTCTGCCTAGTGGCTAGCCAATCTTGTTGATTGAAGCTGCCATCAACATACTCACGATTTACCAATTGCCATACTTGGTCAACTAATGCTTTCGGGCTATCCTCTAGGGCAGCAAGAACGCAGCGAGTCCAAGCAGAGCCAAATACCGAGACAGTAGCCGTCGTGGCAATAGCTCCACCAATCAAGAGTGCTTGGAGTGGCGAGTAACGTTTCGCAGATTGGTTCATGTATATCTTTGGAATATAGTTGTGCTGTTGACAGTTTAGCAATCAGGCTTTTGGGGATTTTTCAGTTGTTATACTTAACATTCACTTATGTTCCCCTCATTGTTTTCTCCTGTAATTCTCTGAATCTTTGATTAAAAAAGACTTCTGTGCCGATTAGGGTTTTTTGGCAGTCTAATATGACACTTAGAAGTTACAGTAACGTTACCGTGAATTTATTGTGACACTTTTACATATATAGCCATTCCCATGTTAGTCAGGTACAAAGTTTTTTCGTTTTAGGGAACAGGCAACAGGGAACAGTGAATGAATTGGTGTGTACTTCATTAGAATTGGAAACGCTATATCATCTTGACATCCTATCTTATCTTTATAAGATAGCACCTTGCCTAATTAATTATAGGTAATATAGAGATTATTTAACCAAGCTTTTATTAGCTGTGTTATGAGATATAAATTTACAAAAAATTTGTCAGTTTCTCCCTTGTTCAAATTTCGTAAACAGTGGCAATTGCTACAAAAAATAGCTGGTGGTTTATGCATTATATTTGGTAGTTGGCTAATTTTTACAACTATAACTCTAGTTTGGGCATCTTTTCAGCCAGTAGATGCCTTTTTTGTACTCGGTGGTAGTATTCGACGAGAAATTTATGTTGCCCAAAAAACACAAAAATATCCACAAATTCCTGTTTTAATTTCTAGTGGTTCTGACCCTCCCTGTATATGGCTAATCTTTCAGCAGGAAACAGCAGAGTTAAAGAACATTTGGTTAGAAAATTGTGCAAATTCAACTTTTGAGAATTTTTTCTATGGTATTCCCATTTTGCGACAATGGGGAGTACATAAAATCAAACTAATTACTTCACCAACTCACCTACCCAGGGCTAAATGGCTAGCACAAATTCTTTTGGGCGCTCATGGCATTTGGGTTGAGCCAGACATGGTTTCAGAGCAAGGTGTTCCCGGTAATTATGAATCTTGGTGGAAAACTGGACTAGATGTAACCCGAAGCTTATTCTGGGCACTATTTAGTCATATGATCCGCCCACAATGCTCAAATTTTACAAGACTTGCTGAGGTAGATCTCCAAGTTTGGCAGAGCAAAGGTTTTCAGTGCGAACACCAGGGCCGAGTAAAATCTACAACTTTATATGGGAAACGCAGTCAATAAAGGCCCTAAATTACTTGTTAAGCACTGCATTACTCATGAAATAGTTGTAGTGGTTTTTGGCTGAAACCAAGGACAAAAACAATCGAGCCAATTGGGTAAAACAACTCAATGTTTTTTCCAAATACCAACAGCTAAATTAAAGGAACGGATTAAGCAATTATGCTAGTAGTACTGCATCAAATTTGTTGAATTTGTCGAATCAGAACAATCCTACACCAGTAAAGCTAGTTTTCTAGATGGTGATTTTCTACCTACTTTCGGCGCAAAAACTGAAGGGTGGGCACCAAGTGGAAACCCGATAAAACGTGGAATGTATCCAACTAAAGTAGGAAAACTTATCAACGCTGATTTAAATGGGGCTGGGAATATCCTAAAAAAAGTAGAGACACAAACCGTGGCTACTAGATTTCGCATCTGGGAAACTAGAACTAGAAAGCTACACAGAGTGGCTTTAGCCCTCCGGGTAGTAACAGTTTAGAACCCCCTCACCTTTAGGCAAGGAAGAGGTCAATTTTGACTTCACTGCTTCAACAATGGCATCAGCATCGATTTTCGCAGCATGAAGTAATTCTTGTGGAGTGCCTGAGCTTGGCATATCCCTCACCGCTAATTTAACTAATCGCAATTGGGAACCGTTATAAATGGGTGTGTTACTAGTACCCGCAAAAGCATCCAGTACAGCAGCCCCCAACCCGCCTTCTATCCAATGGTCTTCCACAACAACTAAATTACCGTTACAATCTCTTGCAGCTTGATGTAATGTCCGCACATCAATAGGTTTAATTGAGTAAGCATCAATGACACGCACTGTAATACCTTCGTTTTTCAGCCTGTCATAAGCCTTGAGTGCTTCATGTAAAGTAATGCCAGCACCAATTACCGCAGCGCAATCGCAATCTGAACTGCGAATAACTTTACTACCACCAATAGGAAACTCTTCATGAGAATCATAGATTACAGGTGTACTTTCTCTTGTAGTACGGAGATAAACAATGCCATCAAGGTTGCTCATCTGTGCAACTAACTTGGCCGTTTGATTGGCATCACTGGGATACAATACAATACTACTCCACACAGCGCGAAATGCAGCTAAATCTTCTAAACCCATCTGTGAAGCACCATCTTGACCAATAGATACCCCACCATGAGAACCTACTAATTTAATATTGGCGCGAGAAACGGCTGCCATGCGTACAAAATCGTAAGCACGAGTCAAGAAAGCAGCAAAAGTGGAAGCAAAAGGTTTGTATTTTCTTACTTGCAAGCCTACCGCAGCTGCCACCATTTGCTGTTCAGCAATGTACATTTCAAAATAGCGCTCTGGGTAAATTTCAGCAAAATCTTCAGCATAAGTTGAGTTACTCACCTCTGCATCAAGGGCAATTACATTTGGTTGTGCTGCTCCTAATGCCACCAAAGCGTCTCCATAAGCTCGCCGTGTTGCCAGCTTTGTGCCTTTGTTGTAAATAGGTAGTCGCAATGGTTGAGCAACACCTAAGCTAGCTGGTTGTCCTTGTTCTTCTGGTTTATCCACTGAAATAATCAGATGCCGTGTACCACCTAACTCAGCAATCACTTGTTCTTCCTCATCCGGTTTCAGTGCTTTGCCATGCCAACCACCTAAATCTTCCAGAGAAGCCACACCTTTACCTTTTTTGGTGCGAGCGATAACCACCGTGGGGCGGTCATTAACAGCTACAGCAGCGCTGTATGCTTGATCTATCTCAATTAAATTATGACCGTCAATTTCTATCGCCTGCCAACCAAAGGCTCTAGCACGATTAGCATAAGCTTGTGTATTCCAACCTAGCTCGGTTTGACCCCGTTGACCGAGACGATTAACATCGATAATGGCAATAAGATTGTCTAAGGTGTAGTGTCCAGCATGATCAAAAGCTTCCCACACTGACCCCTCAGCAGTTTCACTATCACCCAGCAACACCCAAGTATGATAAGGTAATTGGTCTAAATATTTACCTGCTAGAGCTATGCCCACACCAATGGGCAATCCCTGTCCTAAAGAACCAGTCGCGACATCCACCCAAGGTAAAATCGGTGTGGGATGCCCTTCTAAACGACTGCCAAAATGCCGCAGCAATTGCAATTCTTCATCACTGATGACTCCGGCTGCTTTATACATACTATACAAAAGTGGTGCAGCATGACCTTTAGAAAAAATTAAGCGATCGCTATTGGGATGATGTGGATTGTCAAAATCATAGCGGAGATATTTACAAAGTAAAACCGCCATCAGATCCGCCGCCGACATAGAGGAGGTAGGATGACCAGAACCTGCAACGGTAGTAGCGCGAATACTATCAACACGCAACTGTTGTCCCAGTTCATGCCATTGGTGCACTTGCTCTTGTGTGGTCATAATGGTTTTCCTATGAAAATACAGGTAATTTATAAAAATCGACAATTTTGTGCCTAAGTAGAGCTATTTTCCTGTAGAAATTACCACCATACTTGCTGCCAAAACCAAGATGCTTTTTTTGAGTTTTATTGTTTAATTTTATTATGGTTGGTAATTTATCAATCACCAAGATTGCTCAGGAAGTATTTCACTCTTCCTTGGTTAACTTTAGAGAGCAAGAAGTTTAATAACTTCTTTCTAATGGAATAACTACTCTTTATTTCTCAGGGTATATAAACAAACTTTTCTCTAGTGCGATCTTGTTACATTGCATATGATTTTAAGTTAGCTAATTTTTTGCAAAAAATAGTATTGATACGATTAATTGTGATAATATTGGCATTTGGTTGTTAACAAAATTATTTATTGTTAACACTCAAGGGTATTAGTGTATGGTTTATGATTTCTAAACCTAAAAAACCATTGCTAAAAACAACACAATAAATTTCCTTTGACCAACCTCCCCAGGAAAATTCAATCATTGCCAAAGGCTGGCATCATGGACAATATATTAGCATTAGTATACTTGTGATTAGCTTAATTGCCGCTCTGGGCGCTAGGCTATTTTAGTCGGCAACTTGAATATGCTCTGTTGTTTGGTTTGACCATCAATATTGTCTTGATACTCTTGTTAGTGGTAATTTAACTATTACTTCCTTGCTATCTTAAATTAATTGATTTTTTGATAAATAATGCTAAAATTATTCGCTGACCGAGGTGGTACATTTACAGATATAGTCGCTGTCACCGATGACCAGAGAATTATAGACAAACTCTCTAAACATCCCGAGCGCTTTTTAACCGTTCCTATCTCTGAGCAAAAATGGGTAATAGTCTATAAACTACTCTCAGAAAATCCCGAAAAATATCAAGATGCAGTTATCCAAGGTATCAGGGATATCATGAGTTTATCCACCAATGAACCCATTCCCACAGCAGCCATAGAAGTAGTGAAAATGGGGACAACAGTAGCTACAAATGCGCTGTTAGAAAGAAAGGGTAGTCGCGTCGTTCTTGTCATTACCAAAGGCTTTGAAGATGCTCTTAGAATTGGTTACCAAAATCGTCCTGATATTTTTGCCCGTCATATCACCTTACCAACCATGTTGTATGAACAAGTGATTGGGGTAGAAGAACGCTATGATGCCCACGGTCAAGAATTAACTCCCGTCAACGTGCAACAAGTCAAACAGGATTTACAAAAAGTTTACAATGCAGGTATTCGTAGTTGTGCCATAGTTTGTATGCACAGCGATCGCTATCCTCACCACGAACAACAAATAGCGCAAATTGCCCAAAAAGTCGGATTTACCCAGGTATCTGTATCTCATCAAGTTAGTCCCTTAATAAAAATAGTCAGTCGGGGTGATACAACAGTTGTAGATGCTTATTTAACCCCAATTTTACGTCACTACATCAACCAAGTCACCAGTCAGTTACCCCAAGTCAAATTAATGTTTATGAAATCTGACGGTGGATTAGTAGCAGCTCAACAATTTCAAGGCAAAGATAGTATCTTAAGCGGTCCGGCTGGGGGTATCGTCGGTGCAGTCCAAACCAGTAAAAGAGCGGGCTTTAATTTAATAATTACCTTTGACATGGGAGGAACCAGTACAGACGTTGCTCACTTTAAAGGAGAGTATGAACGCCAATTAGATTCCGAAATTGCTGGAGCTAGGATGCGAGTTCCCGTATTAGCAATTAATACCATTGCGGCTGGTGGCGGTTCAATTCTGTTTTTTGACGGTTCTAGTTATAGTGTTGGTCCAAAATCAGCTGGTTCAAATCCTGGTCCTGCTTGTTACCGTCGGGGTGGGCCATTAACGGTGACGGATGCCAATGTTATGTTAGGCAAAATTCACCCACAACACTTCCCCTCTGTGTTTGGCTTAAAAGGTAATTTGCCTTTAGATAAAGACATTGTAATTCAGAAATTTAGCCAATTAGCCCAAGAAATTGCAGATATTACACACAACCATCGTACACCAGAACAAGTAGCCGCAGGATTTATTGCGATCGCGGTAGAAAACATGGCCAACGCTATCAAAAAGATTAGTCTTCAAAGAGGTTATGACGTTAGCCAATATACCCTGTGTTGTTTTGGCGGTGCTGGAGCGCAAGTTGCTTGTTTAATTGCCGATACATTGGGCATAAAAAAAATATTTTTGCACCCTTACGCTGGAGTTTTATCCGCCTATGGTATGGGATTAGCTGATATCCGTGCTATTAGAGAACTCGGAGTAGAACAGCCTTTAACGCCGGAATTAATTCCGCAATTACAGCAACAAATGAAGACATTAAAAAACCAAGCTAGCAGTGAATTAACCCCGGAAGGCATAATTAGTCAACAGCTAGTAGTCCAAAAAGTGAACTTGAAATACGAGGGTACTACTTCAACTTTAAGCATCAATTTTGCTTTGGATATTGCAATCATGCGACAAGAATTTGAATTTGAACATAAATCTCGCTATGGTTTCATTCAAGAAGACAAACCCCTAATTGTCGAATCTGCTTCAGTAGAACTTATTCAACAACTCGATACACCAGAAGAACCCTTAATTATTCCTACCCGGGGGATGAACCAAGTACCCAAAGCTGTAGGGAGAGTCAAAATGTTTACCTCTGACCAATGGCATGATGTACCTGTTTACCAACGAGAAGACTTGCAACCAGAAGACAGGATTAATGGCCCTGCTATTCTCGTAGAGAAAATTAGTACCATAGTCCTTGAGCCTCACTGGCAAGCAAAATTAACTCAACGTAATCACCTAATTTTATTCAAATGCTGAGACTATCTTTACCACTGATTATAGGCTATTTCACCAGATGAAGGCACCTTTGGTTTTAGTGGTGGAAGTGTGAACATTCTCGTGGTTGAGTGTTCAGCGAAAGGAAAAAATTAGTCCTTTACTAGATATACTAAGGCTTGTTTGGTAGTCGTAGCCCACTTTCTCCCAGTGACTTTTGGCAATAACTTGCTGGAAAGTTTAGCCAAAGACAAAAATACCCTGGGGTGCTGGTGCTTTATAAAAAGCCCTTTTGCAAAGCGCAATGCCGGAGTAAGTCGCTAAACCCCAGCGCGAATTAATTTCTGTTTAAGTTTCATATCATATAATTTTAACTTTTACTTTTAACCATGTGCATAACACACCAACCCGATCCGGTGCGCTTAGAAATATTTAAAAATCTCTATCAGTTCATTGCCGAACAAATGGGGATTGTACTGCAAAACACAGCCGCATCAGTAAACATCAAAGAACGCTTGGATTTTTCCTGTGCTATTTTTGACAGTTCTGGATTATTAGTCGCCAATGCCCCCCATATTCCCGTACATTTAGGCTCAATGAGTGAAAGTGTCCGCAGCTTAATTAACCATCAAGGCGACACTATTCAACCAGGAAATGTATACCTATCCAACAATCCCTATAACGGAGGAACTCACCTCCCCGATGTCACAGCAATTACCCCCGTCTTTCTAGAAGACAACAATTCATCTTCCACGCCCCTGTTTTACGTTGCTGCCCGTGGACACCAAGCTGATATCGGTGGCATAACCCCCGGTTCCATGCCTCCCCACAGTACCACAATAGAAGAAGAAGGCATTTTATTTGATAATTTCCTCTTAGTTAAACAAGGAAAATTTCAGGAAAATCAAGTCAAAGAACTACTCACAAATCATCCCTATCCAGCACGCAATCCTCAGCAAAACATTGCAGACTTTAAAGCCCAAATTGCCGCCAATGAACGAGGGGTACAAGAACTGCGAAAAATGGTTGCTCAATACGGCATTGACACAGTACAAACTTATATGAAATTTGTCCAAGACAATGCCGAAGAATCAGTGAGACGATCCATAAATTTACTCAAAAATGGCTCATTTAGTTATCCCATGGATAATGGTGCAAAAATTCAAGTTACTGTCACAATTGACAGAGACAATCGCAGCGCTACCATTGATTTTACTGGCACATCTCCACAAATAAATAACAACTTTAATGCTCCTAAAGCCGTCACTCAAGCAGCAGTTTTATACGTCTTCCGGACTTTAGTCGAGGATAATATTCCCCTCAATGCTGGGTGTCTTAAACCTTTAGAAATAATTATTCCCCTGGGCAGTTTACTCAATCCAACTTATCCAGCCGCAGTAGTAGCTGGTAATGTTGAAACTTCCCAAACCATCGTTGATGCTTTATACGGTGCTTTAGGTATAATGGCTGGTTCTCAGGGGACAATGAATAACTTGACTTTTGGTAATCTAGATTATCAATATTATGAAACTATCTGCGGTGGTTCTGGAGCAGGAGCTAACTTTGATGGTACTGACGCAGTACATACCCACATGACTAACTCCCGCTTAACTGATCCAGAAGTTTTAGAAACGCGTTATCCTGTGTTAGTAGAAAGTTTTAGTCTGCGTCCCCATAGCGGTGGTAAAGGTAAACATTCCGGTGGTAATGGCGTAATACGCCGCATCCGGTTTTTAGAACCCATGACAGCAAATATTATTTCTAGCCATCGCCTAGTACCTCCTTTTGCTTTAAACGGAGGTGAACCGGGAAAGGTAGGACACAACCGGATAGAACATCACGATGGTACTCAAGAGAATTTACCCAGTAGCGCTACAGTACAAATGCAGCCAGGAGATGTTTTTGTCATTGAAACCCCAGGGGGAGGAGGATTTGGTCGTAATTCCTAATGCCTTTTTTAGAGGAGAGAGAGAAGCTCTCTCTCTCCCTCGCTAACGTAATTTTATCATTGATGAACCATGGATGAGGCTGGTTAAAAAACAGACCGCTGTCTTTGTGGATATCCGTATCCACAAATTTCTCATTGGTAGACAGTCATCCACTGTGACTACAATCCAGCCCAGCAAATATTGTCAAATCCTAAAACTAGGCGACTAACCTCCAGAAATTTGCCCTTGCTGCCCTTGTCCTGACAAGTTAATGGTGACAACTCTTGTCTTTTCTTCTTCTGCTTTAGGCATGGTGAGACATAAAACACCATTTCTAAATTCAGCTTGTACTTTATCGTTTTGAATTCGAGACGGCAGAGGAATGACTCTTTGAAATCTGCCATAACGAAATTCTGAACGGCGCATACCTCTTGTTTCTTGTTCCCTAATTTCAGATTTACGCTCACCACTTACAGAAACCGTATCCGCGGCAACTTTGACATCTAAGTTTTGAGGGTCAATACCGGGAATATCCATCCACAGCCTGACATCATCAGAAGTTTCTTCAATTTCAGCAGGGGGTACAAGTGTCAGTCTATCGCTTATGATGTCGCCAGTTTCCGTTGGGCTTGCTATTTGATCAAGTAGACGATTCATCTGGCGTTGGATGGTTTCTATTTCTCTAAAAGGTTCCCAGCGACTTAATACCATGATTGTTACCTCCAATTAATTGATTAGGTATTTAAAAAATTCTGCGTTCACTTGCCCAACCACATAGGCGAAAAGCCAAAATTAATAGTAAGACACCAAAAATAATGGCGTAGGCTCCAATAATCCACACATAGGATAAACACCAGAACCACTCACCTGCTCTCTTCCCCCCTTACCACCACCTGGTTTTTTCTCTTTCCTGATTTATTTCAGTCATGGCTATATCTCCTTTGTGTGGTCTGTGTCATCTCTAAAGTCCAGAGGGGAAAGTCTCTGGTGCATCACGCATTTCCCAGGTGGGAACGCGGTCTAGAGGTTGCACTCCCTTGGTATCATCCATGTGAATCACCGCGTCAAATTGTTCGGGGAGACAAGCATAGAAGTAGTGACTGATACGCTCAGTTTCCGGTCGGTAAATTACACCAATTGCCCTTTCTAACCGTGGCTGCCGTAGACCCACAATTGCCCGATTCTCATCCCGGAGATTAAGTAAAAACTGCGGTCGTTCCGTTTCATGGAATAAGGCTTCGTAACTTCCAGGTAGGGCAGAACGAACTTGTTTTAGTTGAGCCGTTTCCCCCCAGTTAGAAACTGCGGTAACGGTACCCGTATAGGTGGTAAAGCCGATATTTACAGCATCATTGCCATAGCGTTCTTTTAGTAATTGACCAACATTCACCTCACCCACTGACCCCATATCAGTGGCTCGTGCGTCACCCAAATGAGAGTTGTGTTCCCAAACCACAACTTTGGTTTGTTGACCTTGTTGATCTAAATGTGCAACCAGCTCATCCAAGGTTTCTGCCATATGCTGATCGCGTATATTCCAAGAAGACACTCGCCCTTGAAACATGGAACGGTAGTAATGCTCGGCATTTTTCACTAGTCGAGCGTTCTGCTCGGCATAAAAGAACTCATCAGCTTTAACTCGCCCATCTTGTTGTACGTATTCGGCATTCCGGCGTTGTAGTTCTTGCAATTGATTAATTACCTCTTGCTCACAGGATTTGGTAATGCCAAAACTGCTAGCATATCCATAGCCTTGGGCATCTTCGCCAAAATGCTCCAAGCAAGAATAGCGATAACGGGCGCGTTGGGCTGCTTCGGAGTCAACTTGATTTAGGTAGTCGAGAACTGCTGCTATGGAGGCATACATGCTATAAAGGTCTAACCCATAAAAGCCAGCCTTAGTAGCATTTTCCGGTAGGCTATCATTATATTCCCGTAACCAATTGATAAAATTGAGGACATCTGTATTCCGCCACATCCATAGGGGAAAGCGTTGGAAATTTAAGAGTGCTTCTGATGGTGTAGGGTCATGATTAATACCCATTACGTACCGATTTACTCGGTAGGCATCAGGCCAATCGGCTTCCACCGCCACTGCTGTAAACCCTTTTTCTTGAATTAGCCGCTTGGTAATCTCAGCCCGTTGCTCATAGAATTCATGAGTACCGTGGGAGGCTTCCCCAATCAAGACGAAACGCGCATTGCCGATTAAATCTATCAATGGGTCATAGTCTTGATCTGCCCCTGTTAATTGGTGTGCATAGCCGCGCACTGCAGCGACTATGTTGGTGATAGTTGCGTCAAGCATAGGAATTAATGATGAAGAAATACCCCCATGGGTTCTAAATTCTGTATCACCGCGCAAGTTAAGTTCGATACGGTTTCACGCCTGTTAGATTTGGGATCTTACTAAATTCAGCTTAAAAATCTCAACCTCTGATTCCATCTGGCTAAGGTTGCATGATACTAAAAGTGTGAATATCCCTATAGGAAGAGCTACTTTAACTGTTTCACATCTTGTTGATGGTCTTGATAAATTGGGGATAATGACCACTCAGTTTAGCAATCAAATCAATTCAATGCCTGATCAAGTTTGGTTATCCCAGTTGCAACAACACCGAGCGATCGCAGTCATCCGCGCCTCAGATATAAAGTTGGCTCAAAAAATGGCAATGGCTGTACTATCTGGGGGAATGCACCTCATTGAAATTACCTGGAATAGCCATCGCCCTGGGGAATTAATCACTCAACTACGCGCAGAATTACCAGACTGTATGATTGGTACAGGTACCCTGTTCAATGTCCAACAACTACAAGATGCCATCGCTTGTGGAGCGCAATTTCTCTTCACACCCCACGTTGACACAGCGATGATTGAAGCCGCACTGGCAAAAGATGTCCCCATTATACCCGGTGCCATGACCCCTACAGAAATTGTTACCGCTTGGACTCAGGGTGCTAGCTCTGTAAAAGTGTTTCCGGTACAGGCAGTGGGAGGAGCTAATTATATTAAGAGTTTACAAGGTCCACTCGGTGAGATTCCTTTGATTCCTACTGGGGGGGTGACTCTGGAAAATGCCCAAGACTTTATCACAGCCGGGGCAATGGCTGTTGGGTTGAGTGGTCAATTATTTCCTGCAAAACTTGTTAGGGAAGGAAATTGGCAAGCCATCGCCTCCCAAGCCAATACACTAATTCAGGGATTAAAAAACCAAAAATACAGACATTTGCAGAATTTCGCCGGGAAAATTCCCAAAACAATTTAACTACCCCCGGAAAAAATAGAATAAGTAAGGGTGCAAGTTCTTGCACTCCTACAAATAACTTTTCACTGTTGACTGTTGACTGTTCCCTTTTCCTTTGAGCGCATAAAATTAACGGTATTAATGTGGTTTGTAAAGAGAGTCACTCAACTGAGTATCGGTATAATTAGGAACCCATCCCTCTACTGTTGTAAAATAGCGTATTGCTTTACAGTGCAATGATGCTGTAGGACTACACCAATGCTCTACACCTGCGGAAATGTGTATATACTCTTGGGACTGAAGTAACAGATGTATCTGACCATTATCGGGTTTCACAAAACTAAAAATCATTTCTCCTGCCAGTATGTAAAGGGCTTCAGGAGCATTATGATTATGGTAACGGCTGTAAGTAGCGATTAAGTTTTCAAGATTAGGCAAACCTGGATGCAAGTTTAGCAAATCACACCACAAATAGCCATTTTGCTGTTGGATCAATTCAAAAACACTATTGTGTAATCCTATTATATGCTGTTTCTCCGAATCAATTAAAACCTCTTGTTCTAGGAGATGGGGAAAGAGCAATGATGTTCCTGGGTCATAGTGTTTGATGTGGATGCTAAGGGCTGCAAGTTCTTGCACTATCTCATTTAAATCCCTATTGATGGTGCCGTCGTCTAGTAATAAGGTGGCCATAACCAAGATACTAATTAACTACTGGGAATTCAGAAAATTATACTTCACTTTCACGATAAGCCATAATCCCGATAGACATACCGGAGATTTGCTTTGATGATATTCTACCCCGTGTAGTCCGGCGATTTAAATATCGGCAGAAACTTCTCAACAAATTGACCCTCAATAGATACCATCAGGGGCTAATCTAGTACAAAAGAACTAAGAGGGTTGTGGAATGTCTGACTTAATTTTGTTTTGGCATCGTCGTGATTTACGTATTTCTGATAATACAGGACTAGATGCGGCCAGAAAGCGGAGTGCAAAAGTAGTGGGAGTATTTTGCCTTGACCCTGACATTCTAGAACGAGATGATGTAGCCCCGGCAAGAGTAACATACATGATCGGCTGTTTAGATGCACTCAAACACCGATATACTCAAGTGGGGAGTCAATTGTTAATACTGCGTGGCAATCCTGTACAAACCATACCAGCTTTAGCAAAAGCTTTAAATGCTAAAGCAGTATTTTGGAATTGGGATGTAGAACCCTATGCCCAAACACGCGATCGCCTAGTGATTGATGCCCTCAAAGAAAAAGGCATTGAGTTTTTGCACCAAAGTTGGGATCAGATTCTCCACTCACCAAAGGAAATTCACACAAGTAGTCAAAGTCCTTACACTGTATATAGCCCATTCTGGAAAAATTGGAGCAGCAAAGCCAAGGCGAAACCATTAGCAACTCTGGAAAATGCCACAGGATTAACAGAGAACGAACAAGAAATTGCCAAACAAGCAGGAGTAATTCAATTACCCTCAGCCAAAGACTTAGGATTTATTTGGCATAGGGAATTAATTATTTCACCAGGAGAAACCGCAGCACAAGGGAAACTAGAGGAATTTATTGCACAGAACATCACTGAATACAAAGAACAGCGTAACTTCCCATCTGTTGATGGTACATCAAGATTAAGTGCAGCTTTGAAATTTGGAGTTATTGGTATTCGTACCGTGTGGCAAGCTACCTTAGAGGCCCAAGAACATAGCCGCAGCGAAGAAGCACAAGGAAGTATCCGCACATGGCAACAGGAATTAGCCTGGCGGGAGTTTTATCAACACGCCATGTATCACTTTCCGCAATTAGCCCAAGGAGCATACCGGGACAGCTTCAAAAACTTTCCTTGGCAAAATAACCCAAAACATTTTCAGGCTTGGTGCGAAGGAAAAACTGGCTATCCCATTGTCGATGCCGCAATGGGCCAACTAAATGAAACTGGTTGGATGCACAACCGTTGTCGAATGATTGTAGCTAGTTTTTTAACTAAAGATTTAATCATCAATCCCCAATGGGGAGAAAAATATTTTATGCAGAAACTAATTGACGGTGATTTATCCGCCAATAATGGCGGCTGGCAATGGAGTGCCTCTAGCGGCATGGACCCGAAGCCGTTAAGGATTTTCAACCCAGCTAGTCAAGCACAAAAATTTGATGCCGAGGGGGAATATATTCGCCAATGGGTATCAAAACTGCGCTCTGTAGATACAGAGTATTTAGTGACTGGTAAAATTTCCTCATTAGAACGCCACCGTCTTAGCTATCCTCAGCCAATTGTAGACCATAAAGTCCAACAAGCTTTATTTAAAACACTCTATCAACAGCAAAAAGAAATCACGATGTAATATAAATTCTCTTTGCACTAAATCTTAAGCAAGTTCATTGTATCCTCCGTGACATGCCTGTTCTGATTAAAAATTCAAGTAATTTAACAAAGATAAGAGACTAAGTGCAGTTTAATAGTGAATTAGTGTATTTGCCCCGAGTAGTCAACAAAAATAAGTGTCACAGTAAGTGCATAAATCCATTATTTACGAATAATGATTTAAGTATCTACCGATACGATTATGGCTTATGTCATTGCTAGTTGACCGCTCTTCCAAAATTTTACTCGGGCTACCATCTTCCCATCCTAAACTCCTAGAAGGGTTGGACATATGGCTGCAGTTAGGTTTGATATCCGATAGTCTAGTCAGGCAGGTATGCCAACAGTTTCTCGTCTGTCCAGTGCAATTTGAACCGGAAAGATTGATCATCTCCGAGCCTCTACAACCTTTACCCCTAGCAGCTGTAGCACCGAGTATTCGCATAAAAACCCCAAAAAAACCTCCCCAACCCAACCTTGCCCCTTGGATTTTCCAGTCCCTGGGGGCACAATTGAGAGTCCACTGGCTACTGTCATTGGGTTTATTTCTAGTTCTGGTATCCTCTGGCGTTCTGGCTGCGAGTCATTGGGAACGGTTTCCCGCCTCTGGGCAGTATGGGGTATTGTTCGCTTATACATTGAGCTTCTGGGGGCTCGGCTTTTGGGCTAGCAAGCAAAATAATCTCAAGTCAACAGCTCGAACATTTCTAATTTTTACCCTCTTGTTAGTACCGATGAACTTTTGGGTAATGGATAGCTTCGAGTTGTGGGAAAATTATGGTGGTCGGTTAACAATGGCCATGGCCTGCCCTGCCCTCACATTGATCACATCTGCACTGTGCAAAAATCCGGTTGTATTTGCCAATATAACAACAGCCAAATCACAGCTAGTAAATATCCTAACGTTAAGTTGTTTGCATTGGGGTTGGCAAGTACATCACTTTCCTGTAATTGCCATTTACTTAGGAACCCTAGCAACAACTATCACTACTATTAATCTCAATCGTTACCAACAGCAGCCCCCAATTACTTCAGTTAATCAAAGCCAGCAGCCGGGAAAACTGGGGATGAGTTTATTCGCTGCCGTCATTGTGTATGGATTGGCATTACTATTAGTACGAGCAATTTTTGTTACTCGAGTAGATGTCACTCAGTTAGGTTTAGCCATTGGGATTTGCGGTTGGCTGGCAACTTGGCTGGCACAATACAGACATCCTTCATTTCCCTTATTTCCCTGGCAAACCCTGGGCAGCATCTTACTATTCCTTGGCTGGCTAATAACAGTAGTAAATCAACCTGGACAAGCAATAGTTGTCAGTGGATTCGCTGTGTGGTACCTGGGTAATCGTTTAAAAAGATATACTTTAGCAGTTGACTTGGCGGTATTGTTTGCCATTGACTTACAGATAATTTGGCTGACTTGGCGATTAGTACCGTTTGCATTACAGGAAAAGGTGATCGCGATTGGCGTTAAACTCACAAATGCGGAAAATGAACCTTGGGCGTTATTGAGTGTAGCTTTATTTCCTTTTTTAATTTTCATGGTGGCAATAACTGAGAAGATAAATTACGCCCGCTATCGAAAATTAGCTCAATACGGGCAACTGCTAACTTTCTTATTTGGTGGTTTTTTAACCGCAATTGCTGCTATCAATCCCACATTGCGATCGCTCAATCTCCTGTTTTCTACCCTCGTTCTCGTAGCCATTACCAATCGCCGTTCTTTTGCCTCTATTCCTTTGATATATCTAACTCATATCATTGGGTTGCTGACACTTTGTTCTACTATTAATTGGCTGCTATATAAAAGCTAAACAACTCTAGACATTTATTTGTCACTTCAATGGGAGCATGGGAGAGGTCATCTCTCAGTAAGCTTTCACGCTTTAGCCAAACCCTATAAGTTAATCGCCGCATTAAGATCCCTATCCATGGAATGTCCACAGCTTCCACAGTTATACATTCTTTCCTGTGGTGGCATATTTTGAATATGACCAGAATTTAAACAAGTTTTTACTTGACCCAAACTATGGATCTGCAACTATTATCTCGCAACACTGAGTGCTGTTGATTAACTATACAAAGCTTTCACCCATTGCCATTCTTGTGTCAAACCTTCTTTTAACAGAATTTGCGGCTGGTATCCTAAGATTTGTCGGGCTTTCGACACATCAGCCGCAGTATGACCTGCGTCTCCCATTGCTTTTTCGATGTAATTTTTTTTAATCGGTTTGCCAACTATTTCTGCCATAGTGTCCAAAACTTCGTTTAAAACTACCCTACTACCAGCACCAATGTTGAATATTTCACCCACTGCTTGTGGTGCTGTGGCCGCAGCTAAATTGGCAGCTATGATGTCACTGACAAAAGTAAAGTCTCGCGTTTGCTGTCCATCTCCGTAAATGGAAATTGCCTCATCCTGCAAAATAGACTTGAAAAACTTATGAAAAGCCATATCCGGGCGCTGTCTGGGACCATAAACCGTAAAATAGCGTAATGCCACAACAGGTACACCAAAGTTTTTGTGATATAATCTACACAAACGTTCTGCTGCTAGTTTGGTAATACCATAAGGAGAAACTGGTTGGGGAGGAATTTCTTCATGGGTGGGTAATGTTTCTGCATCTCCATATACACTTGATGTAGACGCAAATACTAATCTTTTCAGGTTTTTAGCATCCTTGACAGCTTCCAGCAAAATTTGTGTTGCACTAATATTACGTTCCGTATAATTACGGAATGATTGACCCCAACTAGCTCTTACCCCAGCTTGTGCGGCCTGATGGTAAATCACCCCAACATTTTCCAGCAACGCCTGCCAATCTAAAAATTGAATATCTCCTTCAATTAAAGTAAATTGAGGTGAACTGCGTAAATGTGCAATACTTTTGTACTTTAACATCGGGTCGTAGTAATCGTTAAATTGATCAATCCCGATTACTTCTTTTCCTTGTTTTAGTAATGTTTCCACAAGGTGGGAACCAATAAAGCCGGCTGCTCCAGTAACAATAATTTTAGCCATGTTTACTATTTGTTGATATGATTTTAGTTTCCATCATCATAAGTTAACATCTACAACAGATAAATCTGTATTTTATCTCGATAAAAACTGCTGTAGAACATTTACGTTTCAATACTTATTAAGTTTTGACCAGTTAATTATTCTAAGTTAGAAAAATTAATTATAAATACTGAAAACCTGGATACATAATTTTGCAAACACCCAAAATGTTATTTTTCTTAAAAAAAAGAGGTTACTCGTGAAATATACAAGCTCAATTAGTATAACCTTTAATGGGATTAGCAGCGAGTATGATTAGGGGCTTGCACTGGCGTAATATTTGATGAAAAAATTGATCAGTGAGAGCCACTAGGATGTTCTTGCTTTAGAACCCACGAGGAAATCAGTGAAAGTTTTAGTTGTCGGTAATGGGGGGCGCGAACACGCTCTAGCTTGGAAACTGTTGCAATCTCAGCAAGTTGAGCAGATTGTCTGTGTGCCCGGAAATGGGGGGACGGCAAGTTTGCAACGCTGTCGTAACTTGCCTTTGGCTGTAGATGATTTTGAGGGTATGAGCAGATACGCTCTAGAAAATGGTATTTCTCTGGTGGTAGTAGGACCAGAAGTACCCCTAGCCAAAGGAATCACAGATTACCTCCAAAGTCAAGGGCTGATGGTATTTGGGCCTGCCAGATCTGGAGCGCAGATTGAAGCAAGTAAAGCTTGGGCAAAAGCTTTAATGCAAGAAGAGGGGATTCCCACGGCGAAAGCTGCGGTATTTACAGATGCAACAGCAGCTAAGTCTTACGTCAAATCACAGGATATACCTATAGTTGTCAAAGCTGACGGTTTGGCAGCAGGTAAGGGTGTTATAGTTGCCACAACTTTAGAACAAGCTGAAGATGCTATTGATTCTATTTTTCAAGGGCAGTTTGGCAGCGCAGGAAATTTTGTTGTTGTTGAAGAATGTCTAATTGGGGAAGAGGTATCAGTTTTAGCCTTAACCGATGGGTTAACCATTCGCCCTTTACTACCAGCTCAAGATCATAAGCGGATTGGGGAGGGGGATACAGGGGAAAATACTGGTGGAATGGGAGCTTATGCCCCCGCACCTATTGCCACACCAGAGTTAATGACACGTATTCAAACCCAAGTTTTAGAAAGAGCGATCACTGGTTTAAGAAACAGAGGTATTGACTACCGAGGCGTGCTGTATGCGGGATTGATGATTGCACCCGATGGCGACTTCAAGGTTTTAGAATTTAACTGTCGCTTCGGTGACCCGGAAACTCAGGTGATTTTGCCACTTTTAGACACACCCTTAGAGGAATTGATTCTAGCCTGTCTAAAACAGCGTTTAGGCGAAATGCCCCCCATAGCTTGGAAACCAGGGGCATCTGCTACTGTTGTTGCTGCTTCAGGTGGTTATCCTGGCGAATACGAAAAAGGTAAAGTGATTACTGGTATCAAAGAAGCTGAGGCAGCAGGAGTCACTGTATTCCACGCAGGTACAAAGTTAAATCAGCAACAACAAATAGTTACAGATGGGGGAAGAGTGTTAAATGTAACTGCTATTGGGGAAAATTTTCAGCAAGCCATCGCTCAAGCCTACATTGGAATCAAATCAATTCAATTTGAAGGAATATATTACCGAAAAGATATCGGTCATCGAGTTTTGAAGTAGAAATTCTGCCTATGTATGTGCCTTGTGACAATGCTCAAGTTTTAGTTTATGTAACGAACAGCAAAGGACGCAAAAGACACAAACAAAGAACTTCACACCACCCTTTTAGGTAATGCTTTGTGTGAGCTACCGGTGAATTTAGGGAAAGCTGTTAACAGCTTTCCCTATTTATTTACCCTAATTGTAGCCAAACAGACAGTTTATGGGTAAACAGCGTCTCCAACAAATTTTAATTAGTGATTTTACGTGTAAAACATGGGTTAACTACTCTAACTAAGCTGAGGCTATAATTCGAGCTTCTGTAGTCACAGAGAACTGCTGCACACCAGAATTTTCCCCCTTGGTCTTACCTCTCCCCCCAGAGCAGAAACGGCTGAACCATCCGCCTTGAGCATCCTGATTTTCTCTGTTCTGATGTTTTGGGCTGCGTTACCGTCGAGATCATCGTGATTACCACAGTTAAGGCCAGTGCAACCTCTAACATCTAGTGGGATTTAAATCATTTGATGGAAACAACCAAAACAGAGACATTGTTAAAATCCTTAATTTATATGTATCTATTTCCTGCTATGTATGTTTATTTTCTGGCAGATAAGTATGAGTGAAGACACTTTCCACTTAGGCACTGGCTAGGGGTACTAAGTTTAAACCAAGCAGTGTTATCCATCCATACAACGGGAATACATAGCAGTAGGACAGTTACAATTTTCCCATAAACGTGGTATACTCCAGTAAGATTAACAATGTACTACACCTAGTGCATCTATTAAAATCTTCACTAATTGACCATCTTTCTGTAAAGTAGAAACAGTGTCAACATATTCAACATCAAGTTAACTGTTAATTTTTTAGTTGTTGGGGTTAAACAACCAAAACTACTAACAACTTTATTTAAAATGCTGGCTCTTTTAAAAACAATCCGAGAAGCGGTTGCTAACTGGTGGTCGGAGTTCACACTCCAGACCAAACTTTTGGCTGTTGCCACCTTGGTCGTGTCATTGGTAATGAGTGGTTTGACATTCTGGGCTGTGAACACAATTCAGCAAGATGCCCGAATGAATGATACTCGCTTTGGTCGTGACCTGGGACTACTCCTTGCTGCAAACGTTGCTCCCCTCATAGCTGATCACAATTACACTGAGGTTGCCCAATTTTCCCAACGCTTCTACAGCAGTACCTCTAGCGTCCGTTATATGCTGTACGCCGATCAAAGTGGAAAAATATTTTTTGGTATTCCTTTTTGGGAACCAGAGGTTGAAAACTCCCTAACAATCGAACGACGAATACAATTGCCAGAAGATTACACCAGTGACCGGGAAAGGCCGATGGTGCGGCAACACATGACCCCAGATGGCGTAGTCACTGATGTTTTTATTCCCCTAGTTGTGGATCAAAAATATCAGGGTGTATTGGCAATTGGCATTAATCCTAACCAAACCGCAGTTATCTCCACTAATTTCACCCGTGATGTAACTATTGCGGTTTTTATCACCATTTGGGTCATGGTGATTTTGGCAGGAGTAATCAACGCTTTGACAATTACTAAGCCTATTAAAGAACTACTAGTGGGAGTAAAACAAATTGCCGCTGGTAATTTTAAGCAGCGCATTGATTTACCTCTAGGTGGCGAACTGGGAGAGGTAATTCTCAGCTTTAATGAAATGGCAGAGCGTTTGGAGCGCTATGAAGAGCAAAACATTGAAGAATTAACTGCGGAAAAAGCTAAACTGGAAACACTGGTTTCTACCATCGCTGATGGTGCAGTTTTGATTGATAACAGTATGCAGGTGATTTTAGTTAACCCCACAGCGCGGCGAATTTTTGGCTGGGAAGGGGTAGCAGTTGAGGGTGGCAATGTTTTACATCATTTGCCCCCGCCTGTGCAGATGGAAATTAGCCGTCCTTTGTACGAAATGGCCGCAGGTGAATGTGAAAGTTCCGAGTTCCGTATTCATTTAAAGGAACCCACTAAGCGCACCGTCCGCATTCTCCTGACTACTGTACTCAATTCACAACGGGAAAGCATCAAAGGTATTGCTATCACTGTTCAAGATATCACTCGTGAGGTAGAACTGAACGAGGCCAAAAGCCAATTTATCAGTAACGTTTCTCATGAATTACGAACGCCTTTATTTAATATCAAATCGTTTATTGAAACTTTACATGAGTATGGCGAAGAATTGAGTGTAGAACAACGACAGGATTTTTTACAAACAGTCAATCATGAAACCGATAGACTTACCCGTTTAGTTAACGATGTTTTGGATTTGTCCAAGCTAGAATCTGGGCGCAGCTACAATTTTGGTGGGGTGGATTTAGCACAAGCCATTGAGCAAACCCTGCGTACTTACCAACTCAATGCTAAGGACAAGGGTATTGAACTAATTCAAGAAGTAGCCCTTGATTTGCCGTTAGTTATGGGCAATTATGATTTGCTATTACAAGTACTAGCTAACTTGGTGGGTAATTCTCTGAAATTCTCTCATTCCGGTGGTCAGGTGGCAATTCGCGCCTATCAATTAGAAGATATCAATTCTAACTCACAGACTCACCTGCCTCAAGTGCGGGTGGAAATCTCCGACACAGGTATTGGAATTGCTCCAGAAGATCAACAGGCGATTTTTGACCGTTTTTTCCGTGTAGAAAACCGAGTTCACACTTTAGAAGGCACTGGCCTAGGTCTATCCATTGTGAGAAATATTATGGAAAGGCATCACAGTCAAATGCATCTAGTGAGTGAAGTTGGAGTGGGTACTACTTTTTGGTTCGACTTAACTTTATTTGAGGAAAACTCAGAAATGTCCGCTGAGTCCACTGCTCATGAAACTATGACAATTCCCACCCTTTAAGCTTTAATCAAGCACTGGACAAAGCTATGAGAAAACAGACAAATAATAAACTAAGTAGCAGCAACAAAAACTGATTGCGTTTAACCCAATTTTTCCTCCTTGCACCCAAGCTACTGGGGTTAAGTTGCTTTGGTAATCTTAACTTGCTCTCTGCCAAATTTTCGTACAAGGTACAATCTTTGGCGTAGGGGCGTTGAGGAAAGTTACAAGTATTATCCATGTGGTATGTGCAACTGTCGCATAGGTACTCTTTCCCAGTAGCCCGGTGCAGTGGAATCCCTGGATGACCATAAGCTTTGAGAGTTGTACGACAATAGGGGCAAGTAATTGCCTGACCATCAACTGGTTGATAGCAACGGGGACAAGATATGGTGGTCACAACATCAGCACAAATAAGTAAACATTCTGATTCTAGCTATTTGTGGGGGTTTGATTTAACTTACAGCTTTGAGCTTGGTAATAAATGGTGCGATCGCTTCTACAAACTTTGTAGTTGATTCATATGGTAAGACATTGCGACCAGGTAATTTAATGCCAGTACCTTGAGGTAAACACGATAGATAATCAGCCAAGCGTTCATCTGGTGTTTCTTGTTGACCTTCCTTGCTAATGCTTGATGCAGTTTCTCCTACAACTACTAATGTTGGCTGTTTGATACAAGCAAGATAACCACCATAATCCTGTCGCCAAAACCCAGCTAAAAATGAAAACACTGCATGGCGGGTTTCAGGATTTTTCGCCCCAGCTAACAACATATTTAACCATTCTTTATCTACAGCTTTTTCCGAAGCAAAAAGCTGGCGAGCCGAAAAAGAACGCAAAAACTTTTCTGTCCGCGCATAGCGGTAAAAAGCATTACCAAAAGCCGAATCAAAGAGATTCCAAGCAATTTTTTGCTGCCATGCTGATGAACTTCTAGTAATCACCGGCCAAGCTGGAGGCCCGGCTAAAATCAGTCCAGCAATTAAATTTGATTTTTTTTGTACTAACTCTATGGCGACAGGTAATAAAGCTCCTTGCACTACAATCACAACATTTTGTTTTACTACTGTTTGTAAAAAGTAATTTAGTTGCTCTGCCCAATCTTTAGGAGTATAAGCTACATGGGGCATATCACTATCACCACATCCTAGTAAGTCAGGATTGTAAATAGCATTTTTATGACCTGCTGCATACCATTTGCTGCGAAATCTTTGCCAAAATTGCCGGGACAAACCCACACCAATGGGATGAATTAAAAGTAAAGGTAGACCCTCATTATTAGAATTAACTGGTTCATGTAGGTCGTAGGCGCAACGATAATTTTTCCAGGTATAAAACTGGGTAGGAGATATTCTAATATTTAGTGTGTCTTCCATAGTATTGATTTAACATTTACATTAAAAAATCATTTGTGGATGAATTAATTTATATCCAGCCTTTTTGATTTTTTGATTTGCTACTTTAGCATTATATAAACGACTGCTTTTGAAAGTGTTATCCCATTTTACTCTGGGTAAATTGTGTTTTTGTAACAAGGTATCCAGCAAGTCTCTACTGGTAAGATAAGAATCATCTACCAGGTTATAAATACCTTGCAAGTGATGTTGACGTACAAATTCTATTGCCCCTACAATATCATCCAGGTGAATCCAATTAGCTACATCTTCACCATCGCCAAGACGAGTTGTACCAGGAACTTGACTAAATATTTTCATTAGTTCCCTGTTAGGTCCATAAATACCTCCCAACCTCAAGATACAAACACGCAGGTGGTCACTAGAAGCTCCTAGCAATACATCCTCAGTTGTTTTGAGGATTTTTCCATTCTCATGGCTTGGTGTAGGCAGAGTTTCTTCATCTACCCAGGCGCCGTTGTGGTCACCATAAACTGAATAACTTCCAGTGTATATTAGTTGCTTGATGCTGGGAAGTTCGGGTAAAAGTTCAACTAAAGTCTTGGCAGTATTGAAATAAGTTTCTTGATATGAATTTGCCTTTTTTGCCCCAACAGTCAACAGCACAACATCTTGATTTTGCAATAGATATTTGAGTCTTTGTGAATCACTACCAGAGGAAACTACAACTTTTTGGGCTACGCTTTGTAAAATTGGGACACGTTCAGGAGTAGTTGTAGTAGCTGTAACCATGAAAGTCATTCTTTGCTGCCAATATTGAGCAACTGCATAACCAACGTAACCACAACCAATAATGGAAATGTTCATAAATACATGTGCATCTCTGATGTTAACAATTGGTGAGGCGTTGTCTTTGTCAAGAATCTGGTGTTTAAACCAGTGTTGTCTCTTATCCCTGAGCATTTATTTATCTCATTTCAAGAGAACGAATCGCACTGTCAACTATGGATCATACCATCAGGCATAATTGCACCGGCCAAATTAGCACCAATCAATTTTACCAGTAGGCGATCGCCAGAACGAATCCGCGCTCCTGTCAAGTCTGCCCCGCGCAAGTCCGCCCCACTGAGATCTGCGCCAATCAAGTTAGTGGAGCGCAAGTTGGCTTCTCTCAAGTCCGCTAAAAGTAAGTTAGCTCGAAACAAATTTGCTTCAGATAAATTTGCACCTCTGAGAATAACTTTATGCATAAAAGTATCACTCAGGTCTGCGCCACTCAAGTTAGCGTAACTCAAGTTCCTACCAGATAAATCTTTGTTGCTTAAGTTAGAGCCACTAAAATCTTTACCACTTAAATCAGGGTTAGGACTGGGCGGTTTGTACGTACTTTGAGGTGTTTTTTTTTGTTGAGTTACTGATGGAGAATGATAAGTATTTCTGTACTTACCATTTAAAGAGCGCAATTGATCACGAGCTTCATTAATAGCTTTGAGCTTTTCTTGGGCTTTCTTTTGTAAGCGGATATTGTCTTGAGGAATACGATCAGGATGCCAAATAAAAACCAAGTCTTTATAAGCCTGGTTGACTTCCTCAAGTGTTGCTCCAGGTTCTATTTCTAAAACTCTATAATACTGCTCCATCTCGCTCATAAGATATTTCTTTCAACAATCCAATTAAGTATGAGTGATGCAGTCGCTGGATAAAACCTCCTCAAATCTACTGATGAGATTGGAATTGGTTCTAATTTCTGTTTTGGTCAAGCCCGTGGGCTGTTTCTCTCCCATAGGCATACATTTAAGAATACCTTCTCCCTATGTGCTTTCAATTCAATACTGAACTTTAAATCAAGTCTAAATATTATACAAGCCTGTCTACCCTAACTCGGTTCATAAATAACCTTTTTGGCGGCGAACTTTACAACAATATACCTTCTTTGTATACACGGAAACTCTAAGGGCATCGCCTGGTTAAACCTATAGTTTTGTATCGATGTACTTGTTCCTAAACGGCCTTATGGTCATTTTCCCAGTTCATCTAGTATATTGCCCATAAAAAATTCAACATATCTACCGGCAAAGAGGCGAACTAAACAAATTGAAAACTGTTTTCCATGGCTATTTTTGATTTTTTGGCTTTTAATCGGTAAATTTTAGCTTTTTACAAACTATCTCTCCATCATCCTATGTCTCCAGCCATTTATAGCTCTCAAATAAGCGACAACCGGAAACTGATAAATTTCCACTACAATCCAGAGAATAATTGATAAATGTAATAGAAAAGTTAGTACAGTCCAGATGTATGGTAACCAAGTAATGGGATCATCAGATATGGGGAGCAAGTAGTAAGCAGCTAGACCAACTACAGTTGTGGGAAGCACTACAAAAGCAATTGCTGCTAGGCCATAACCCCAACCCAATTCCACCCCTTCTAATTGAGGTTCCGTCCAGGTGAAGCCATTCCATCGCCAAATTAATGGCGGTTGCCGAGAAGGCATCTTAATTTGTTGTTGTTCTAGGTTGACAGTAAAAATTTCATGACAGAAGTCACAAGCCATAGTCTCCATCATTGGCATATGAGAAACTTGACCTACCCCACAGACGGGACAGGGGTAAACTTCTTGAAAGTTAAAGGATGTAGTGAACATTTGAGAACGAGGCATAATTAAACTACGTTCTACTCAAAAGTTTATGGGAAAAATAGAAAAAAGAAATGTTTTAAGCTTGCCAACCAGTGAGCAATTACTTTTTGTTCCCACAATTGTACTGATTCTATAGCTTTTTGGCTATTTAGTGGGTTTCCATCTGTATACAGCTTCTGTGATGACGGCATTACTGAAGACCCATACTAAGTATAATTAATTTTTACTGCAAATCTTCCCCAATGTTCGGCAGCAATCACTACTGTTACTTTTCTTAATCCAGCAGATAAAAGATTCACAAGCAAGTTTTAGTTGCTCAAGCTGCAAATATAGAAGAATTAAGTTATTTTTAACTTTTCCTTGGGGCAGAATTAATCTCTAACTAGTATTCTCAGTCCAGCAAAGTGAGCATTTGATCAATCAAAATACTGGATAAGTTTGGGAATTCCAACCCTATCTTGCGGAAAAAACTGGTTATGCAGTTCCCATAACCCTGTCCCGTCTTTCTAAAGTCAAATGTTTCCCTGCTGAAATTCACCTGTGACTCAGGAATGAGAAAATGGCAGATTACTTTAATTTTGACCAGCTTTTGCGTAATCGAATCAAACGACGTAACTTAATCATTGGGGCAGGGGCATTCACTGGTTTTACCTTGGCCAGTCAATTTCCCCATGACCGAGTTATGGCCAGAGGCAGATTTTCCGATTATCTTTTTAAGCTTGGTGTGGCATCTGGTGATCCCGATGCCACTAGCGTAGTTATTTGGACTCGTCTGGCTCCCGAACCTCTCAATGGCGGAGGAATGCCACTTGCGGATGTACCAGTTCGCTGGCGAGTAGCAACTGATCCCAAAATGAGACGAGTTGTAGCTAGAGGTACTACCGTAGCAACTCCAGAACTAGGACATTCTGTTCGGGTTGTAGTTTCAGATCTTGATCCTAACAATTGGTACTGGTATCAATTTACTGTGGGCAGAGAAGAAAGTCCCATTGGTCGTACTCGTACAGCTCCTTCATCACAAAGCAATTTGAATCAATTTAAATTTGCTTTTGTTTCTTGCCAGAACTATCAGCAAGGTTACTACACTGCCTATAAATATCTAGCAGAAGATGACCTCAACTTGGTGATACACACAGGTGACTACATTTATGAAGGGGGAATCTCAAATAACGCCATTAGACCACACAATGGAGGAGAGATTTTCACTTTAGAAGACTACCGCAACCGTTACGCCCTTTATAAAAGCGACCCCAATTTACAGGCAGCTCATGGAGCTTTTCCTTGGATTGTCACTTGGGATGACCACGAAGTGGAAAACAACTACGCCAATAACATTTCACAAGTCGATACTGAACCAGATCAAGACCCAGAAATTTTCCTGCAACGGCGAGCAATCGCTTATCAGGCTTACTACGAGAATATGCCTTTACGGCCTTTCTCACGACCCATTGGCCCTGATATGCAGCTGTTCCGTCGGTTGTCCTTCGGAAACTTAGCAACATTCCATGTTCTAGATACTCGCCAATATCGTACCGACCAGCCCTGTGGTGATGGTACAAAAGAACGTTGTGATGAGGTTTTAAACCCAGAAGCTACAATTCTTGGAGAAAGGCAAGAAAAGTGGTTATATGACGGTTTAAATGCTTCACAGACTAAGTGGAATGTTTTAGCCCAGCAAGTGCCCATTGCACAACGGGATTTCCTACCCGGTGAAGGACAAAGGTTTAGCATGGACAAGTGGGATGCTTATCTAGCTTCCCGCACCCGCTTGATGAATTTCCTTGCAGACCGTCAACCCTCTAATCCTGTATCCTTGGCAGGGGATGTACATTCCAACTGGGCAATGGATCTGAAAGCTAATTTTGATGACCCAGATTCTGCCACCATTGGCAGTGAATTTGTCTGTACTTCCATTAGCTCTGGTGGCAATGGAACAGACATCCCCCCCAGCGTCGCAGCTTACTTACCGGATAACCCACATATTAAGTTCTACAATGGTCAGCGGGGATATGTTCGCTGTTCACTCACTCCAACAACTTGGACAACAGATTATTTAGTAATGTCCAATGTAACAACTCCATTTGGTACCATCAGCAAACGGGCAACATACGTAGTTGAAGACGGTATTCCCGGAGTAAAACCAGGCTAGTCATTTTTGCGTATCACCACATTCTCCCGCCAAGTTAAACCTTGGTGGGAGATATCAAACTTTTTCTTGAGCTGGTGGCACAATACGACTTCTTTGTAAACCTTGGTCAATTTCTCTCAGTAGTTTTAAGTCTTCATTTGGGAAAGTGAACGAACCTACACTAGTAACCGGATGCTTTTGCAGAAAGGAAAATGCTTGACGAAACTGATAGGGCTGTGCTTTAATCGGGGAGTCAAAGTGACAAGGAATAATCCACTGAAAATCCCAAGTTGCCACCTTCTCAGCCCAGTCAATGGTTTCTTGCGGTGCACGGTTGAGTATGAGGGTCTGCAAAATCGGCGCTACAAACAAGCGACCCTCACTTCTGACTATATCGAATGAGCGCTGCCAATGTGACCGCCATTGAAAGGGAAATAAGCCAAAATAAGCCTTTGGTGAACGGTTTGGAGCTTTAATCGCCTTACGGAATACGTCACCCCATCCCATCACTTCTAAGGCGCTGGGACGGAAATACAAAGCAAATAGTGAAACCCGTTGCCATCCCTTACGACGATTTGCTTGATTATCGACAACAATATCAGATGCCGTGTCTTTGGCATGGAATAGTAAGGGGTAGGGGTCTAACTGTACTATCTCTGGTGGGTCTGCTGATACAGATACCACTGCGTCTGTAACTAATAAAGTGTGGGATAATCTGTGAAAAAATGCGACTTCAGCAAACCTTCCCGGTCCTAACTCAATAGGGCCAAGAATTGCGTAGTCAAATTGGTCAGCAAATGGGGCTTTGCTGATATCTTCGGGTAATACATGAGTACGTTTAGCGGGTAACCCCAACCAGCTCAAGGGAAGATTTAAGGGAAAACTCCATTGATGAGGGGTAACAAAAACTTGTGCTTCGGGAAAGTACCTAGCAAAGGGGCCAACAAAGACTTTGTGTTCTAACCCTGAGATAGTTGGCAAAATAATGTACTTAATATCACCATGTTGTGCCACCAACTCGTTCACGAGTCTGATACATTCCCGGGTAGGTGCTACAGGAGCATATACGAGGAGACCCTTTGGATATAATTTAACTACGGTCATGCGAATTGGCACAACAACGTAGAAAATACCCTGCATTTGGTCAAAAGTCCAGATTGTGTCTTTAACTACTTCTTTACGAATTGTGCGCCGCTTGCCATAAGGGTAGAGTGGCAACGCTAACCATAAAGGCCAAGAAAAATCCTGCTGATTCATTTGTTCTGGGTTTACTCCACTTTGATGATCAGCCACTCTGCGACCCCTCCCAATTTCCCGATGCACGAATAATACAGCTTACAACTTACTTTGTATGAAGGTATAAAAAACTTATTATCTCATAACTAAGGCAGCAGAAGGAGAAGATATCTGCTGAACCCAGGTTCAAGAATCTAAATCCAAAGCTTGGATTCCTTGGCGTTTGGCAAAAGTTAGCAGGCTTCCCAATTGCAACCAAACCAGGAAACAAGTGAGAAAACTCAATGGTAAACCAATTCCTAAAGCCAATATAGATGGAAAGCCAAATATCTCTAAACCCGATGAAAGAAATAGACAAACACCCCCAGTGATTCCCAGAAATGGCACAAACAATTGTTTTAGTGAGGAAGGAGATTGAGATTCCTCTCCACTATCTTTTGGCCATTGCTGCACTATTACTTTGAGGGTACCAGATAAAGCCAGACCAGAAGCCAAGGCTATCAAAAAACCAATTAGTAGCAGAAAATACGGTGGTTGTGCAGGATAATAGTACATAAAAACTCCGGGTAGATATTAAAAAACTTATCCACAAAAAATTTGGGATTTTTATTTTTTACTGCTGGCAGCAAAACCACCAAAGGAAAGTTCATCAGTAAGCTGAATAAAAGCCTTGCTGGAAGGTGGGGGCTTTAAACCCAAGTTTTTGGTAAAAAACCAGATTTGGGAACAATAGCTGCCACGCTTTCCAGTGATAAATTTCTCAACATACCGATGGCTACGTCTAACAAACGATTTGGTTTAATGTCTTCTTTAACCAAATCCCACAGCCGTTGAACTTCTGCGGTATGAAGACGGTCATCTTCGGTAAGTGCCAATACCAACTGGCGGCGGAGAAATGTACCTTCTTCAGACAGCAGATATTGTAATCCCATTTGCGCTGTTGGTAAGACATCAAAGCTGCTGTCAGTGCGAGCGATTTCAATCAAATTTTCTAGGCGTTGCCACTGGAATCGATTATCTTTAAACAGCACGTTTAGTAGTCGCCGCCTTAATTCAGGGGATTCCCCAGTTAGTAGGCGTCTTGCTATGTAGGGATAACCGACTTCCACAATTTTGAAATTGGGGTTCAAACTGAGGGCAATACCTTCTTGAGTTACCAAAGAACGAATAATCAAGGCAAATTTTGCCGGTACTCGAAACGGATATTCATACATCAGTTCGGAAAATTCGTCAGTGATGGTTTTGAAATTAAACTCATGGACATTTTTGCCAATGGCATTTCCCAATACTGATTCTAATGCCGGGATAATAGGGCAAATATTAGTGTCTGGAGTCAAAAAACCCAAAGCGACAAAATTTAGGGCTAAATCGCCATAGTCTTTGTTAACTAGATGCACTAGGGCATCTACTAAAGTTTCTTTGGTGGTTTCCTCTAGCTGATCCATCATGCCAAAATCAATGTAAGCCATACGTCCATCAGCCATGGCGAACAAATTGCCGGGATGGGGGTCAGCATGAAAGAAACCGTGTTCTAACAGCTGTTGTAGGCCCGCGGTAACCCCAATTTGGATGATCATCTCGGGGTCTAAACCTGCTTCCTTAATCTTGGCAGTATCGGTGAGTTTGAAGCCATTAATCCATTCCAGAGTTAAAACATGGGTGTTGCTATAACTCCAGTAAATAACTGGGACCTTGACTCGCGGATCGTTGCGGAAGTTACTGGCAAATTTTTCCGCGTTACGACCTTCATTGATGTAATCAATTTCCTCAAATAACTTGATGCCAAACTCGTCCACAATTAAAGTCAAATCGTGACCAAGATTGAGAGGTAGCCAAGGTGCTAACCAACTAGCCAACCAGCGCATCAGATAAAGGTCTAATGTGATTACTGGGCGTAAGTTGGGACGCTGTACCTTCACTGCCACTTCTTCACCAGTTATTAGACGACCGCGATAAACTTGCCCTAAACTGGCCGCAGCTACTGGTTTGGCTGACAAGGCGCTAAAAACTTCAGAAATGGGTTGGTCTAACTCGGTCTCAATAATTTGATAAGCGATGGCATTCTCAAAAGGTGGTAACTGGTCTTGTAGCTTGACTAATTCATCTAAGAAATCTTTCCGTACCAGGTCTGGACGAGTAGATAAGGCTTGACCTACTTTAATAAATGTTGGGCCAAGTCCGGTGAGCAGTTCTCGTAACTGGATGGCACGTTTGCCTTGATTTTGCTCAACTTTATCTTGCCATTCGTCCCACTTGAGACTAAAAATAAATCCAGCAAAAGACCAGATAATTTGCAGCAGTCGCCCCCAGGCAAGCCAGGGGCGGTAACGATAGTGACGAGCGATCGCTTCAGGATTGTAGCGTTTTAGCTGACCAGGTTGATACTGACCCACGCCTTTACATACCTCTTCAACTGGGAATTAGATATTGTCGTTTTTTATGTTCCCACCTACAAGTTGATTGTAAGTTAGGAGTATTGGTAGTTTCTATTAAAAACTAGGAAATTTAAATTGTTTCCGGGTAATATTCTCGGCGAATTTAGCCTATCTTACTTCCCAGATATTTTTATCTTTTCCTTAATTATACTTTATAAAAGTACAAATATTCTCTTGGCACTGATGAATGAGTAATGTGTCAAAGGTCAAAAGTAAAAAATTATACTTTTACCCATGACCAATGACCAATGGCTAATGACTATTTGGATTTTGCTTCCAAACCTTCCAAGCGACTTTTCAGTTCTTGATTTTGTTTTTTGAGCTGGTCCAGTTCCTCACGCATCTGGCGCAGTGCATTATCTGTACCCACATTCTTTTGCACCTTGGCAATTTCTTCTTCAGCATAGCGACGTACACGCCCATCTGCTGTTTGATCGGCTAGCGATCGCAAAATCCCCATAGCTTTGGGAGTTTCCATTTGTCCCAAGGCTGTGACTACCGCCACCTGGGTTAAAAAGAAGGTTTCTTTGGCGAGTTCTGCTAACTTGTCTAAAATCCGTTCTAAATTCACCGGACTTTGACCCACAGAAATCTTACCTAAAGCGCGAATTGTCGCTAGACGCAACGACTGTGGTACACCAAGTTGCGTGTATTCTAGCAGCAGATTTAAAGCGGCTTCAGAAGTTTTCAGTTCAGCTAAACCCCCCACTGCGCCACTGCGGACAACTTCATTCCAACCAGGTTTTTCTGCTAAAACCGATTTTAACTGCTTGATTACCTTTTCTTCCTTGGGTTTTTCTGTTAAATTCCCAGCCGCGATTGATCCCAAAGCACGACAAGCTGCTGCTTCTACGTAGTAACTAGGATCCCCATTTTTCAGCAAATTTTTTACAGCTTTGTAACTATCATGAATTTTGATTGTCCCCAGTGCTTCTACCACTGAACGCCGCACATAAGGATTTTTGTCTTGTAATCCAGCAACTAAGCCATCAAACGCTTGATTTAACTTAATTTCTGCCAGTTGTTTAGCTACTTCCACCTGAACACCCCAAAATAAATCATTTTTCAGTGCATCTGACAGAGCGATGGTAGCTTCTAATCCACCTTTTTTTGCCAGAGCTTCTGCTGCATAAATGCGACAGATCGGGTCAGGAGCAAATTCTAACTGTGCTTTTAACTCTGGTACTGAATATTCCAGAGTCACGGTTTTGAGGAAATTATTTCCTACATCAAAGCTGACAAATTGGGGTTTTTCTGCTAGAGGAAAGTAAAAGGTTTGTTCCCATTCATTGACCCGCACAGTGAAAGTTTTGAGTTGTGCAGCTTTACCCGGTTGGGTGTAGCCAAAACCAATGGGAATTTTCAGGTCAAACAAATCTTTACTATCATTTTTCTCGGCTTGGGTTTGAGTTACAGTTACTCTTGCCAAATTAGCCTCCCCATCCCAAGAGTAGGCGACTTTAAAATCAGGATGACCACCACGATAAACATACTGGTCGAAAAGGAATGCCAAATTACGCCCGGTAGACTTTTCAATTGCCCGGAGTAAGTCTACTGTTTCTACTGTTTTATGGACATTATCTCGGACAAAGGTTTGAATTGCTTGCCAGAATAGTTCTTCTCCCAATTCTGCCCGAATCATGTGATAGACACAAGAACCTTTTTCGTAGATGTGGCGGTCATAAAGTTCAATGGCCTCTCGGTAAACATGAGTTACCATCGGGCGACGGTAACGGCTGCTATCTTCGTTTAAGTAACTCCTAGATTCTAATAATCGATAGTATGCGGCTTCTTGTTGGCCATATTCATGTTCTGTCCACATTACCTCAGAATAGGAAGCCATACCTTCCTTAATCCAAGCATGAGACCAATGTTTAATTACTAGCAAATCACCAAACCACTGGTGAGCTAATTCGTGGACAACTAAACTTTCTGTATTGCGATTATCTAGGGCGGCGCGTTCATCCAGTAAACATCTATCCGTTAACAGGGTTGTAGAAGTATTTTCCATACCGCCAAAGATGAAATCATCAACGCAAACTTGAGCATATTTAGGAAAAGCATAAGTATAACCATACTTTTCGCTCAAAAATTCCATCATGCGGGGAGTTTTGCCCATGCTGCGTTTAGCATCATCCTTTCTACTCTTTTCTACGTAGTAGATGACGGGTTTACCTTGCCATTCATCACGAATTTCCGCAAAGTCACCCACTGCTAAAGTCATTAAGTAGGTGGGATGAACCTGCTTTTGCGACCAATGGTAGATTTTTTCATCACCATCGCTTTTGGTTTCAATCAGCTCGCCGTTGGAAATTGCAATTAAATTTTTGGGAACCCGGACGCGAATTTCCGAGGTTGAAAGTTGTCCTGGATAGTCGAAACAGGGAAACCAGAAACGAGAGTCTTCATCCTCACCTTGAGTCCAAACTTGGGTAGGCTTTTTGGGGTAATATTGGTCTGGTTGAATGAAGTAGAGGCCGCGTTGGGGTTTTTCCACTAAGTAGGCGATGTCAATCAACAAATGCTTACCAATCTGCGTTGGTTGAGACAGTTGAATAACAAGCTTTTCTCGGTCATAGTCAAAGTTCTGGGATATCTCGTCTACCTTGACAGATTGGATATTTAGGTTAACAGCATCCAAAGTCAAACGCTCAATGCCATTACGAATGGGTAAAAGGCGAATGCTGCAACTACCGTGGTAACTTTGGTGAGGAATATCCAAGCACAGATCGAGGAAAATATGCTCTACTTGTCCAGGGCGGTCGGGGTTGTAGTGCGGTTTAGCTCCTGGTAACTCAAAAGATTTATGACTGTTGTTTTCTGTATCAAAATAAAAATGTGACATTGATGCTTACTAACCTTTTAATGCAAAAATTCTGTTTTGATGCATTTGAATGCTCTCAAAAACACAGTGGGAGCCTCAGAAAACCTACGCCTTAGGGAAGGGATGAAACCTAGAACAAAGGGCTTGAGCTTTGGGTTTCTTTTTTTTAATATTCACGAATTGCCTCTTTATTCAAGTCTTTAATTGACCTCTGTGTTGGAGAAGATTTCTTTTTTAATCCTTCATACTCTTGCTCAGATAGTCTCAAGTTATAGCTTTGCATCATCCCGCATTCGTGTTAATATGGGATGAGTTTAGCACTACAAGATGAAAAACTCCAAAAACATAACCTGTGTGTTCAACGACTAAACCATAACAATTGACGATATGGGTTGTGCTTCAACAAGCAAAATCTTCAAAGTTTGCAAGCGCAAGTAGTCCCGCGGTCTGGAAATAGGTGGAAGCCGACAGGACTGTTTTAGCAAGTTGAAGTGCCTTTGGGGTAGAACAATGTCCCCTAGTGCCCCTTGAGCAAAGGTACCAACAACGGTTCAGAATGCTGGTTTTTCAAAGCCAGGAGGGTTCAAATATTGAATATGCCAATTTACAGCAGTTTTCATTGAGTAGACTGGAATATAGATACAGAAAAATTTTCTGTGGACACCTGATCCCTAAGTGGTAGTAATCATTCCCTGGCTTAAAGGTATGGGGGTTTGTCCCCATCCCAACACTACACATCTGTGAGGTTTTATGAAAAACTATTATCAAGATTTTGTAATTCGTAACTGGGAGATGGGTGATCGCACCAGGGCAGCTTCTGTGGTCAGTTATGTATTATCAGAATATGGTCTGAATTGGGAACCCAAGGGCGCAGACAAAGATGTACTGCAAGTAGAAGAATTTTACTTAGCCACCGGAGGTGAATTTTGGGTAATCGAACACCAAAATCAGTTAGTAGGTACGGGAGCATACTATCCGATCAAACGTGGAAAAAAAGCTGTAGAAATACGCAAAATGTATCTCTTATCGAGTGTTAGAGGGTTAGGACTGGGAAAATATTTGTTACAACAGCTAGAAGCAGCCATCGCAAACCGCGGTTTTCAGGAAATTTGGATTGAAACCGCTAGTGTTTTGGTGGAAGCAGTCAAGTTGTATGAAAGCAATGGTTATAAACCAGCTACAGAAGTGGAAACACCACGCTGCGATCGCGTGTATGTCAAATTCCTACACGATGGTTAATAGTTAAAAGCTAAAGGGGATTCTCACTCCCCAGTCGCCAGTTCCCAGTCCCTATTTTAAAATGCCCACCTGGAAGCAAAACTTTGACAATTTTTTTAACCTGTTTCTGCAATCTAATTGTCCTTTATGCCAAAGACCCACCTCTAGTGAATTTTGTCCTTACTGTACTCAGCAACTAAAAAACTGTCAGCATAAAGATCCTACGGCTTTATGGCAACAACCAATCCCTGTGTTTGGCTGGGGAATCTATGACGGTATTCTCAAACGAGCGATCGCCATGATGAAATACGACAATCAACCCCAAATTGCCCGCCCTTTAGGACAATGGCTAGGAGAAGCATGGTTGTTATCAAATCTTTCCAACTGCAAACAAACGGTTCCTTTAGTCATCCCAATACCACTCCATCCTAATAAGCAAAAAAAACGCGGTTATAACCAAGCTGCACTCATAGCTGAAAGTTTTTGTCAAACCACTGGGTTAAAATTACGGGTAAATGGTTTAAAAAGAGTACAAGACACTAAGGCACAGTTTGGTTTATCTGTATCTGAACGAGAAAGTAACTTAGCTGAAGCATTTGCTGTTGGGGAAGAATTACGTAATTGCCGTCTCCATGTTCCAGTGTTATTAGTTGACGATATTTATACCACTGGTGCCACAACCAGGTCTGCTGTAAAAATACTTAATGAGAATGGTATTGCTGTATTTGGTTTATTAGCTGTTACTACTGCTGTAAAGGACAAATATACTAAAAGTTGATGGACAACTTATACCTGAAAAATCTATAATCGTCCGATTGGCCTGTTTTTGTGGGAAAACTTTCTAATAATGATCATTAAAGCTTTTGCCGTCGGTTTCAGACAACTAATGATTATTTCTACCACCTTATTGGTAATTGGCATAAATACAAGGGTAGGATTTGCTGAAAATAAATTGTATAATCCAATTCCTTTAACATTGAGTACTGAAGTGTCGGATACACTCTCAGATAAAGATATTCCCACAGGTCAAGGTGGGTTTGGCCGTGACTATACAGTAAAGCTAAATAAGGGTGATAAGTTAGTGATTGACTTGACTTCTGAGAGTTTTGACACCATCATCACACTCTTAGCACCCAATGGAGCAACAGTGGCTGAAAATGATGATGGACCTGACGGTACTAGTAATTCTCTACTGTTTACACGCATTAATGAAACAGGAGGCTATATTATACGTGTCCGCTCTTTTGGGGAAACTGGGGTTGGGCCTTTTAAACTGAATGTAACCAAGCTACAAGTAGTTAAGTAATTCGTGATTCGTGATTAGAAAATCGTCAGTACACACAGAAATAAGGCTTCTGTCCACTCCACCACTGCCCCGTAGGTATCTCCCGTGTGTCCGCCTAATTTATGATGGAACCATGCCCCGGTGAGACTGGCCATCGCACTTCCAGCTAGTATCATAGTAAATGCCAAAAATAAATGTTTACTGTCTAACAAGCTCACTAACCCACTGAGACTGAACAGCAATAACAGTCCTGGTAATAAATCTTTATATGAACAAATAGCTTGTTTATGAAGTGCGCCTTTACCAGTGGGTTTCAAATAGGGATATCGAGCAATGGCCAGTTGTTGTCCCCAACGTCCCCATCCACAAGTAGCCATTAGCACCAGCCAACGGTTTTCTTCAATATCGATTAAGGCTGTAGTTTTGAGTAATATTAGGGCAATAGCAGCCATTGAGCCAAAAGCACCCGTGGCACTATCTGCCATTACCTCTAATCGTTTTTCTGGGTTACCCACCGCCAAACCATCGGCAGTATCCATTGCCCCATCTAAATGCAATCCTCCAGTAATGGCAATCCAAATACCTACTACTAAAGCACTACGTGTTACCACTGGCATTCCCAGATAATTCACCAGGGCATCACACAACCCTAAAATTCCGCCAATCATCACCCCTACTAGCGGGGCAAAACACGCTACTGTGCGGAAGTCTAGCCCGTTTATATAGGGTATAGGAATAGAAGTATAGTATACTACACTAGCCAATAAATTAAAAACTAATTTCTTCCACCACTGGATTTGATACATTTCGCTACTCACTACACGTCAACTACTCCAACTAGGCTGGTGCTATCTTTTACCCCATCTTTGGTCTAATCTTTCCTCCCACACCGGAGAGGGCTGAACCATCCGCCTTGAGCATCCTGAATTCTACTTCAGTCAAGATAGATGCACTCGCGAACCAAAGAGCGGTTGATATTGTTGGGAGATAGAATTGTCATTGCCAGGGTGACATCCCCACATAACATTGCTGTACCTGGGGATGTCAACCGATATTGTTAAAGCTTTAAATAAGATAAACTTAAATTGGAGACTCATTAAGAAAATTTTGTTATACTGTGCTCAGTAGTGTTTTTTGCTACTGCTCATTATGACCTAATGGCAGTGAAGTCAGCAAACCAAACTAGCACAAGCAAGAATTGGATTTTGCATTCTTAGACTCATAACTGACTTTAGACTTAATTAGACGATAACCCTCCAAAGTTGATATTTTTTAAATGTAACGGGCCAACAGGCTGTTAAATTCATTTTTAGCTGTGTTGTACCTTACCTTTGCTTATCTCCTATTTTCCTATGAGTCATCATCTACCCGACACCAGGATACCAGCTCCGTGTATTGTTAACACGGGAATAATTGTGAATAAGCTCGACATTAGGCGATTACTGTCTGATTTAGGTCGAGTCCACTACATCTACACCCAAGAAGGCAAATTACACAGCGAGGGTGAAGGAGATGTGATGGAAGTTTTTGTCAATCCTCAAAGATCTACCCTGGTTGCTAACTCTGCCCTTTACTTGAATGTTTATAGTTTTGATTACTTGGAACTAAAACAGTCTCCGCAAAGAGAAACCTACTTTGACTTGTGGCAAGAAGGTATGTGTCTACGTTTGATTCCTCTTTCCACTCCTTCACAAGAAAGAAAAGAGCGCAACTTGAATGTGAGCGCTATAGAAGCGATGATGGAGCAAGTTTTTTCCGCCAAGTGGGATGCAGAAATTGACGATGACTGTTCTGATTCATTTTAATTAGCCCCTGATAAAGCATATACTCAAAAAGTTGGTAATCGGTTGGTGGCGAATACTGAACTGTTCACAACGAATCGATTGCCAGTTTTTAATTTTTACTTTTTTGTCCATACATTCAGCTCAATAGCATTAATTTTACCTTGAGTGCCAATTTTTCTTTTCAATCCCTAGCTCAATGTAGCCAGACAAAAGCTAGGGCTGGGGTGTTTATGACTCCTCACGGACCTGTGGAAACCCCAAGATTTATGCCTGTGGGAACACTGGCAAATGTCAAAACTGTGACTCCAGAACAGTTGAGAAACACTGGGGCGCAAATGATATTATCCAATACTTATCATCTCCATTTGCAACCAGGGGAAAGTATCGTAGCGGGTGGTGGTGGATTACACAAATTTATGGGTTGGAATGGCCCAATGCTCACTGATTCCGGTGGTTTTCAGGTGTTCAGTTTGAGTGAAATGCGTAAAATTTCTGAGGAAGGAGTAACTTTTCGCTCTCCCCACGATGGTCAAATTATTCACCTAACGCCAGAACGCTCCATAGAAATCCAAAATACTTTGGGTGCTGATGTGATCATGGCGTTTGACGAATGTCCCCCTTACCCAGCTACTCGCCAAGATGTGGAAGTTGCCACCCAGAGAACTTATCGCTGGCTCCAACGTTGTATAGCATTTCATCAACGTAGCAATCAAGCTTTGTTTGGTATCGTCCAAGGAGGAGTGTATCTGGATTTACGCATCCAAGCTGCCCAAGCTTTAGCGAACTTAGATTTGCCAGGATATGCCATCGGTGGTGTGAGTGTGGGAGAACCCCCTGAACTCATGGCTCAAATTGTCAGGACTACAGCACCACTTTTACCACCAGAAAAACCTCGTTATTTAATGGGTGTGGGTACCTATCGGGAAATGGCAATTGCCATCGCTTGTGGTGTAGATTTATTTGACTGTGTAATTCCTACTCGTTGGGCAAGACATGGTACAGCAATTGTTCAAGGTGAACGTTGGAATTTAAAAAATGCTAAGTTTCGTGAAGACTATACACCGTTAGATGAAACTTGCCCTTGTTATGCTTGTCAAAACTTTAGCCGTGCTTACATATCTCATCTAGTGCGATCGCAGGAAATTTTAGCTTACACATTATTGAGTATCCACAACATTACCGAATTAATTCGCTTTACACAACAGATTCGTGAAGCAATATTAAGCGATCGCTTTGCTGAGGAATTTGCACAGTGGCTGACAGCAGAAAATGTTGAGTATTAATAATCTCATTAACTCAGGATTCAGGACTGACTAAACCATGTTAAGATACATCTCAATTATGAAGTCTATGTTAGATAGGTGGATTTAAACAAACATGGAAGCAGCATTATTACTGGCAAAACTGCCTGAAGCATACCAAATTTTCGATCCTTTGGTAGATGTTCTCCCAGTTATTCCCGTCTTTTTCTTGTTGCTGGCTTTTGTATGGCAAGCAGCTGTTGGCTTCAGGTAAGCTAACCTATTACCCACTGCTGGGACAGGTATGTTACCTGTCCTATTTCTTTGGCAATTTATGCTTATTTAAACTTGATATTTATTAATCTTTTGTAATAACTACCAGAAATTAAGTAGGATAGTGTACGGAACTTTCACAAAAATCAGCTTTGCCAGACACACTTACAGTTAAAGAGGTATAAATTAGCTATGGGTAACATGAAATTTGTCAAAGAAAATAAAGAAGTAATAGCGGCTGATGGAGCTAATCTTCGCATCAAAGCCATGGAAAATGGCATTGATATATACAAATTCATGGGCAAAATGACGAATTGCGGTGGCAATGGTCAATGTGCTACTTGCATTGTGGAGATAGTCGAAGGAATAGAAAATCTTTCCCCTCGCACAGATGTAGAGAACCGCAAATTTAAGAAAAAGCCTGATAATTACCGTCTGGCTTGTCAAACTTTAGTAAATGGCCCAGTAACTGTGGTAACCAAACCCTGAATTCTAACTTGTAAAAAATTTGAGCTAAGACTGGCATCGATAATGCTATTCTAAAAATGTTGACTAAAAACTAAAATCAATAGAGAGGTTTTCTTGCTATGCAAGTAAATGACCTAGGGTTCGTAGCGAGCATTTTGTTCGTTCTAGTACCCTCAGTTTTTTTAATAGTTCTTTACATCCAAACTGCTAGCCGTGAAGGTGGAAAAGATTCTTGACATTTGTTCATAAGATAAATAACCCCAACACCATTGGTGCAGGGGTTTTTTGTGGAAGATTTACGCAAGCTGTGATCTTAAGCAGCTGTCCGCGCCAATAAAACAGGACAAGTTGCATTAACTCGAACATAGTCAGACAAAGAAGCCCCGATAAGTCTGTCTATATCGACAAAACTCCTGGCTACAGACGGACGACGGTCTGGAGATCCGAGCAATAATAAGTCTATATTTAACTCTTCCGCTAAACGGCAGATTTCTTCCCCTGGTTTGCCGCTACTGGTGACACAACGAGTGTTCACGCCGTATTTTTGTGCTTCGGCAACTGCTTCTGCCAAAATAGAATTCTTTTCTGGGTTAATTTCACTAACTCCGGATGCTTTGGTGCGCAAATCTGTGGTGATATGAGCCAAAAATAATTGACTACCCTGAATATCTCGTAAGAGAAACAGTGCCAAGCTTAAGCATTTTTTGGCAGAATCAGACTTATCAATCGCCACCATCACCCGCTTAATTCTCTTGACGTAAATATCATCCTTGACCAGCAACATCGGGCGAGAAGATAGCTGGAAAACGTACTGACTAACCGAGTTAGATAAAATTGATTGCAAACGTTTAAGCCCACGTGAACCCATAATAATTAAGTCAGCATCAATTTCATCTGCTACCTGGCAAACGACATCCTTGGGGTCACCTTGGCGCAAAATTGAAGACACCAGACTAGGGTCTAAATTCAAATGCTGAATAGCATTAGCCAGGATTTTACCACCCTCTTCCCATTTTTCTGTCATGGCAGCAGCAGTACTTTGGGGAGGTACAACATGCAAAACTGTAACTTTTGCAGATTGGATTGATGGCATTTCTTTTAAGCTCTTGAGCATTTCTTCTGCATGGCCCAAGCCAGAAACCGCTAACAAAATTTTTTCAATCATTGTTACATCTCGCCGTTAAAGTTGCTTTGGTGTTTGCTCTTATTACTTCGTTCAGTTGAATGTTTCAACGCCTGGTTCAACAACCTAGTCAGTCAGATGGGACAAACTTTTAATCATTAGCTACTAGCACAAAAAAAAGTGACAAATAGTTAATTAATATTGAGTTTTTTGCCCTGATTTACCTAAAGCTTGAACTAGGCTTCAATGATTAAGCATATTATAAATTTAGCTTAAACAAGTTTATAGAATATTATCTTAGTTATTACTTTTTATTTATATTAATTTTCTTTAATTACTGAAAGTTAATTCTTACTAAGAATCTTAACAAGATTTTACTGGTTTAAAATTGTTAAGCAATATGAATTAAATAACAATAGAACTTACACAACTGGCACAGGGGATGGCTCAATAAAAGTACATTTGTATTATATAACTGACGAAACTAGCACAGGGGGATATCTAGTTTAGGAGTGTAACTATTCTGATGATCCCAACATTTCTACTGTTTAATGAATGCCCTCATCACTAATATGTTGGTTGAAAAAGGTGAGGTTATTACGGACTGTACTTTGAAACAGTTGGACATATCGAGTCACTAACCCGACTATTACCGATAATTCCTTGATGATGTCTAAATTCCCATAAGATGCTGTTGGAGTAATGGATAGGGGATTTGCTGAGTTAAATTTTATCGACGAATTAGACCAAGCTGGTAAGTATTTTGTTTTGGGAATAAAAAATAATTGGAAATTAGAGATTGATTCAGAAACTGGACTAGTCAAAATTGGTTCAGCTACAAAAATATTGGCATTTTTAGTAATTAATTTATCCAGTTTCAAGTGCATTTTTAAAAACTTCCATAACAGTTCGACTCCCCACCGACAGCAATAAATATCGCGGATATCTTCATCTGTAACTGCTGCTTCTCCATCGGCTGGTAAATTAGTAACCAACCAGAATTCTACTTTAGTTTCTAAGTCACAAAAATTAATCACTCTATAAGCTTTAGCATCTGTAGCTGAAGCTGAAATGATAACCTGAATGACGGAAAATCAAGGATGGTGGGTTACTTAGGGTACAACAGAGCTTATAAAAAAGCTTTGCACTAATTTAATGATTTATGTTAATGATTTATGTAAACCCAGAAATATTGACTGTTGACTGTTGACTGTCCAAGTTGTGCGTCGGTGATACAAAATTTGAGCAATTAATGACTCTATTCTTAATAGACAATGAACTTTATCTGGGTAAAACGCAAAAGTTGTAAATTTTTATTGC
>WGNO01000074.1 GCA_016124525.1 Nostoc sp. RI_552
AAACGAGTTGACCGTCGAACTAAAATTTCTGGCGCGCAGTGGAAACAGGAAAACGTGCCTCAAGTTCTTGCCCATCGTTGCGCCTACCTCAATGGCTTCTTATCTGTTTGACCTTTCTTTAAAAAGTGAGATGCTCCCCTTATCAACTATTTTTTCTCTAATTTCTGCATTTATAGTAATGTCACTTCTTAAAAGTACATCTGGATCTGTTTTGATAATTTCTTCAAGGCAATCAGTCCTCATACTTGCTAACCAAGCAGCAGTTTCATGAAGTTGAGGAATTAGTTTAGATTCTGGATCTCCTTGTGAAACAATTAAACTCATTACTTGAACTAGAGGTATATTACGCTCAGTTAAATACCATGCTGCCAAAAACTCCGCGTAGGTTTGATGAGCAAATCCCATTCTTTGAGAAGAAAATAATCCTCGAGAAGAAAATAATCCTGTAATAGATAAAACTTCATCTCTGATATATTTTTCCTCAACTGTAAATTCTTGCTGATTAATGATTTCTGTACCTACACATAAATCTGTAATAGCTATGTCTGAGTCAGGCACATCTGCCATTGCTTCTCCACTTGTCCATATAGCAGTTTTTCTAGCTAAAAGTAAAATGGATGCAATACGACCTGCTATAATTAGACGTTGATAAGAATTTAAACTACCTCGATATCCTGCTCCTAAACGATCTCCATTAACTTCTTCACATAATTGAAGCAAACCCTGTTTGTATAATTCTTGTTTGGAATCAGGAAAGTTTACATTTTTTAGGTAAGTATCAGTTAAAAACTTCAAAGTGATTGGATTAATAGCAAGTGGGGTAACTTCTTTATCTAAAATTTTTTGTATAAATAATTCCTGATTGATACTTTTTGCCTTCGCTAATTCAATAACATCTACTCTGCGTAAAGGAGCAAGTTCGTATATTTTTGTATTATCTTCTTTCCATTTTTCTTTTAATTTTTGTTCAAAGGAAATACTTTCTAACCATACAGAGGTTCTACAAGTTATCCGAAAATAAAGGCGTTGAACAGGAATATTATCTATACACTTAGATAAAGACCTTATAATCGTTTTAAAAGATAATCTTCCTTCATCTAAACTATCTAAAAAAAGATGTAACTTATAATTTCCATCGCGCCATTTAATAAATTTATCGATTTCAAATATTCCACCCGATAAATCGTTATTTGAGTCAAAATCACCTAGATTAAAAAATAAACAATCATCTTCAGATGTTTCCAATTCTGTCTTTAGTTCATCAAATGCTTGATTAATTGCTGTTGTTTTACCAATACCTGGCTCACCCAATAATATTAAACAAGGAATATGGGATATAGAATTAAATGGTACAACATCGGGATTATGACCATATTCTGATTCTGGATCTTCTAAAAATCCATCATGGTCAAGCCTGATATTGCCCGTATTTATACACCAAAAGCGTTTCCAATTATACATAACTTCCATAATTTAATTTTTAAACATTATTAGACTTAATTTTACATCGATTTGTAAAACAGTGCTTTATCCTACAAAGTATCAGTACCAATTTAAATTTGTAGTAAAGTTTTGTGGTTCTTCGGTTACTTTTATGAACAATCAATAGTAAAATGCCAGTCTAATAAACTGCGTAATCTAAAATTGCTGAAATTACGGAAGCTATATCCAAGTCTTTTAATTAACTTCTGACTATAATCTTGTTAGATAGTCATAAATTTTTGTAGAAGTAGGGGATATTTTCCGTAGGAAAACTCACCCAAACAGGTCAATCATGGCTCAAGCACTCCTGAAAACCAAACCAGTAACTTTTCGAGAGTTTATAGATTGGAAACCAGCAGTAAACCGCTATGAACTAGATAATGGGGTCATAGTTGAAATGAATCAACCCCAGGGAAACATGAAGATATAACTTGTTTTTTAAATGAAAAAATTACTGCTGAATATCTGCGTTTAAACTTACCCTATGGTATACCCAGGACTGCTTTAGTCAAAGCATTCGCAAGTGAATCAGCTTAGTTTCCCGATGTTTTGGTGTTGAATCGTTCCAACTTAGTCAATGAACCATTATGGGAAACACAATCAACAGTTACTCAATCTCCAGAAGTGTTGAATCCTGCAATAAAAATTTACAATTTTTGCGTTTTACCCAGATAAAGTTCATTGTCTATTAAGAATAGAGTCATTAATTGCTCAAATTTTGTATCACCGATGCACAACTTGGACAGTCAACAGTCAACCTCAATCTCCATCTATATCTTTAGTATATGAGATTCCTGTGGGTTGGATTGTGACTTTTTATTGATTGTCAAAAGGAAACTCTTTTCCCTCATACCCCAAATTTATCACCCCAGGGACACCGATTCAGCTAAACTGAGACTTGGTTTATTGAATTGTGACTAAGTATGGAAATTGGACAAAAGGTTAAAGTTTTTCGTCTGCGGGACCGCGTACCTGCTACCATTGCCAAAAAACTGGGACAAATAGGCATTATTCAAGAGTACAAAGTCACCGATGGTAAGGGAATTGGTGTAGTGGTACTGTTTGACGACAATTCTTCCACTTGGTTCTTTGAAGATGAAATCAAACCAGTGTAATAGATCAAACTCAACGCGGAAGCTAAGAGTATTTGCCGAGTGCTAAGTTGGAGTTGAAAAGATTGGCGCTGAAAATAGGAATCAAGTAATGTCCCTGATATTGACATTTTTGGGCAAAGGCGGTGTAGAACACACAAAAATAGCGATCGCCGCCGCCAAGTTATTGGCAAGCCAAGGCAAGCGTGTGCTTCTAGCAGGGTTTGCAGAACCAGTTTTACCCATGTTACTGGAGCAAACCCTGAATCCTGACCCCCAGGAAATTGCTCCTAATTTAGAAGTTGTGCAATTTCAATCGTCTGTATTGCTAGAACGCAACTGGGAAGAAGTGAAAAAACTGGAGGCGCAATACCTCCGCACGCCCATTTTCAAAGATGTTTATGGTCAAGAACTGGTAGTATTGCCAGGGATGGACAGCGCCCTGTCCTTGAATGCTATCCGCGAATATGATGCCAGTGGCAAATATGACGCGATTATCTACCATGGCACAGGTGATTCCTTTACCCTGCGAATGTTAGGGATGCCAGAATCTCTCAGTTGGTATGTGCGGCGATTTCAGCAATTATTTGTCAACTCTGATTTAGGAAAGACTATTGCGGAATCGCCTTTAGTACAGACGATAGTTAACAGCTTGTTTAACATCAACTGGACAGCAGATAACTTTGCTCTCCCCACCAACCAAGTAAATAATTTTTTAGACAAGGGAAAAGCAGCCCTTGGAGATCCTCGTCGCATGGCCGCTTTCTTGGTGACCACAGCAGACCCCCTAGAAGTGGCAAATTCCCGTTATTTGTGGGGTAGCGCTCAACAAATCGGTTTAACTGTTGGTGGTGTGATTGTGGTGTCACCCACAGCCCAAGTCAACCTCAGCGAGGAATTTACACCTCTTCCTGTCAGTGTTGTTCTCCCATCTCCCAGGGGGGAATGGCAACCTTTGATAGATGCACTACCTAACTTTGTAGAACAAGCACTACAAGCTCCCAAACCAGTGGAAGTTGACGTCCACAATGGTCAAGTACGCTTATTTTTGCCGGGATTTGATAAAAAGCAAGTCAAACTCACCCAATATGGCCCAGAAGTTACAGTAGAAGCAGGAGACCATCGGCGTAATCTCTTCCTTCCTCCCGCACTAACTGGCAGACAGGTTAGTGGAGCGAAATTTCAGAATAATTATTTGATAATTTCTTTTTAAACACTAGGTACTGGGGATTGGGTACTGGGTACTCAAAAACATCTTTGCCCATTCCCTTTGCCTCCTCCCCACTTCCTACTTTCCATTCATAAGTCAGTCTGATGTCAGAATCAACTCCTACTAACCCTAATTCCCAACCAACAGAAGCTATGGCTTCTGTTTCACAGAATCAAGAAATCACCGCAGTTGACCACCGTAACGCCAAAACTCGCCAGTTGCTGGGCATGAAAGGAGCCGCACCAGGAGAAAAATCTATCTGGAAAATCCGCTTGCAACTGATGAAACCCATTACCTGGATTCCCCTAATTTGGGGTGTAGTGTGTGGTGCTGCTTCTTCGGGTAACTATACCTGGACTTGGGAAAATGTCTTGAAGGCAGCAGCTTGTATGCTTGTTTCTGGACCTTTACTCGCAGGTTATACCCAAACCTTAAACGAATATTATGACCGTGAAATTGATGCGGTCAATGAACCTTACCGCCCCATTCCCTCCGGCGCAATTCCCTTACCTCAAGTAACTACACAAATTTGGATTTTGTTAATATTAGGAAATGTCGTAGCCTTCACATTAGATACTTGGGCAGGTAATCAATTTCCCACAATCACAACTATAGCTATACTGGGTTCATTTATTGCCTACATTTATTCAGCACCACCATTAAAGCTAAAACAAAACGGTTGGTTAGGTGGTTATGCTCTTGGTGCTAGCTATATGGCTTTTCCTTGGTGTACTGGTCATGCTTTGTTTGGCGAACTTAATTGGAAAATTGTGGTCATCACCGTGATTTATAGCTTGGCTGGTTTGGGTATTGCCATTGTCAATGATTTTAAAAGTGTCGAAGGCGATCGCCAGTTCGGATTAAAATCATTACCCGTAATGTTTGGTGTCACCACAGCAGCTTGGGTCTGTGCAGGGATGATTGATGTATTTCAAGCTGTGATTGCAGTTTATCTCATCACTATTCACGAAAACTTGTATGCAGCAATTTTGCTGTTGTTAATCATCCCACAAATCACTTTTCAGGATATGTATTTCCTGCGTGACCCTCTAAAAAATGATGTTAAATACCAAGCCAGCGCCCAACCATTCTTGGTCTTAGGAATGCTTGTAGCTGGTATAGCCATGGGTCATGCTGGCGTTTAACTAGATAGTCATGGTCCCTGAGTGGACTTACGCTATTCTTTAGAAAATACATCCCCACACCATGGGCCTTGCACCCAAGCTCAAATCAAAATAGCCCATGGAAAGGAGTTTTATTTTTTACAAACTATTTAAGCAATTTCCCGGTTTATTGTTTAAGCTAGTGGAACCCCTCCAGCAGCTACTAGTTACCAATTTGTTCCCATCATTCCAGAGAAAAGGGGTAAGGAACACAGTCTGCCAATTTGTCCCTCTGTAGTCAGAAGTTAGCAAGTAGGAGTTAGGAGTTAAGATACTTCTAACTCTGAATTTTAACTCTGAATTTTTATCAGGACTTACCGTGTTAGAATTGACAAATTTTTTCCTTCGTGGGACTCAACCATTATTAGTCCCTATTTGCTTTGTGACTGCTTGGACTGTAATTGTGCTCTTTGGTTGGAGTCTTTGGGTAGCAGCTCGAGATAGTGTCCACACAGCCAAGCAAATGCATCAAATTCCCTGTGCTAACTGCCAATTTTTTACTGACAACTACCGTTTGAAATGTACTGTACACCCATCTATTGCCAGCACAGAAGAAGCTATTGATTGTTCTGACTATCAACCAAAGACCAATCCTATGCTCTACTAGATAGGGAAGTTGAAAATTTTCAATCAAAAACCCACTGATGCTAGTTCAAAAACTTAACCACTGTCAAGAATTTATTGCTGGAGATAATACCATTCTGCGGGAACTGCTGCATCCCCATAAGCAGCCTCTGGCATTACGCTATAGCTTGGCTCATGCAACTTTACCTGTGGGGAAAACCTCTCAACCCCACTCACTTATTACTTCAGAAGTCTATTACATTCTGAGTGGACAGGGAGAAATGCACATCAACGACGAAGCTCAGACAGTTGAACCAGGAGACGCAGTGTATATTCCTCCCAATACACGGCAATTTATTCGCAATTCTGGTACCGAACCTCTGGTATTTATTTGTATTGTTGATCCCGCATGGCGTCAGGAAGATGAAACGGTTTATTAAAGTTTAACATCCCTTCCAAAAAAACAGACAAACCGACGAAGAACTGGGGCAGACTTAGTAGCCCCATCCTTTCATACTCTTTGTTTACTCAATATAATTAATTGATATTTTTTCTTAAACTTTCCAGAAACGGTGTAAACACTGCCACTAATTCCGGGCGACTCACCACAAGGGTGGGAAAAGAGCGATCGCTATAATCCTCCCCCGATAATAAAGGAAACGGTTCATTGTGGAGAGATATCCAACTACCACCAGCAGCCTGGACAATTACCCAAGCCCCGGCTATGTCCCAAACCTTCGGTGTGGCTTCAATACCACCTACCGCAGCTCCTGCCGCAACTGTGAGAAAGTTATAGCTAGCTACGCCCAGCATCCGAATTTTACAGGGAAAGCCCGGTTGAATCACTGAGGTGCTACGGGAACAGAGGTTAAAAAAGTGATTTTTACTGGGAGCATCACCACTGCTATGGATGAGCTTATGGTTAACAAATGCTCCTGAAGGCATTGTCAATCCTGATGAACCCACCCAGAAACCGTGAAAAGTTTGAGCCAGGGGTGGTACGTAAACATAACCAAAAACAGGAGTACCATGATACAGCAATCCCATAGAAATTGACCAAATGGGAAGACCCCTAGCAAAGTTGGTAGTGCCATCCAAAGGGTCTATGACCCAGCACCACTCAGTAACCGGAAAAACTTTGTTGCTTTCTTCGCTCAAAATGCCATGACCAGGAAAATGAGCGGTGATCCCCTCCTCAATTTCCTGATCTGCCCATTTATCAGCTTGTGTAACTAAACTACCATCAGCTTTTTGAGAAGCCTGCACTTGCCCAAAATCTTGCATCAGCTGCTGTGCCACTCTGGTGGTGGTTGTTTGGGCAAAGTCGAGAATTGTTGTCCAAAAATCATTCATGAATTAATTCTCGCCCAAAAGCGTTCCCTAACCAAGAAATCAATCTAAATCACTTTCTAACACAGAAGCCATCGCTTGTTTAGCACTGGTTTGAAATTCTTTAACGTTGACGCGGTTTAGGAACCAAATCGACACTACCATACCCACTGCTTCCAGAAAGAAAACCATTCCATAAGCTAGCTCTAAACTAGGTAAAAATTGACGGCCAACATCCAAAACAGTACCGCCCATCACTACAGCGATTCCCCTAGAGACAGATTGAGCTAATCCCCAAGCCCCAATAAAAGTACCTGCGGCCTCAGCTGCTGTGAGATCCAACATTAAACTAACGGCTGCAGTAGTTAAAAAACCGGTAGCTACACCAAACAATAACAAGCTGAATTTAAGAAAAGCTGGATTGGCTGTAAACCCTGATACGCCCAGCAATATTGCACATATCGCTACCATTACACAGCCTAGGCGTGCAGTTCTGCGCTTACCCAAATAAGGCACAACTAAAAAACCAGTGACAACATAGCCTATCAAGATACCCATACCGTAAAAAACATTCAATCTCGTGCTTTCCGCCAAAGACATCTTAAACACCTGACCACCATAAGGTTCCAAAATAGGGTCTTGCATAAATAAGCTGATGGTCATTACCAGCAAAAATGTGAAAAACAAACCTGTTTGCCGACTAGCTGTCAAAATTTTCCAAGCTCTACCCACACCAACGCTGTCTTCTCGATTCCTAGCGTCAGAACGACTAGAATATTGGGAATATTTTTTTTCTACACCTAATGTGGCAATGATTGCCAGGGCAAAAACCATAGCCGGAACCACAAAAAACAATCTGTTGACTGCTGTTTGTAAACTTTCTATGGGTCCTCCTGGAGTTAACTGTTTCAGTAAAATGGAACTAGTTATCCCCCCTACAATAATCCCCACCATCAGCATCGACCAAACAACACCAACGATTTGAGAACGGTTATTTTCTTGGGATATATCTACTAACAAAGCAGTAAAGGCCGTACTACTGGCACAAATTGCTAAACCATATATGGCAAAAATCAAAGATAGCAACCCTATCCAGCCGATTGTTTGGTTTGTCCATACCCAGCCGTTGTTGCTGTTAGCTGCTAAATTTAATTGCCACAATACTTGTATTGCTAAAAATGAAGCGATGGCAAATACTGCTGCTCCCACCCAAACATAAGCCGTACGATGGTAACCCCACATCGGTTTAAGGTCTGACATTTGACCGAACCAAATCCGGGCGGGTGAAACAAATGCAGGTAGTGCTAGTACTAAGGACACCAATGTTGCCGGAATTGCTATTTCTTGAATCATGACTCTGTTGATTACTCCCAGAATCAAGATTGACATCATGCTCAGTCCCATTTGAAACAAGCCCAACCGGAACATAGTGATTAAGTTCACTTGTACCACAGGCTGTAACTGACCTGATTCAGGATCGGGTAAAAAATTGCTAGTTGCCATTGCTACTTTAACCGCAAACACTACAGGATTTAGCCTTTAATTAACAATAAACCTTATCTTCACCAAGTCTGCCAATTTTCATGCAGTTAGCCAATGCCATAGCGATAAACTAGAAAAGTAAAGAAATGTAAATAAAATAAATATTCCCATATGGAAAGTATCGCAATAGGACAAAATGCCCTCACTGTTACACCCCTTTGTATTGGTACTTGGGCTTGGGGTGACAAAATATTTTGGAATTATGGCAATGGCTATGGTCAAGAACAATTACAAGAGGCTTTTGCAGCAGCATTAGAGGCTGGTATTACTTTCTTTGACACAGCAGAAATTTATGGTTTTGGGCTTTCAGAAGAATTATTAGGCAAATTCATGCAAACAGCCCAAAAACCTGTGCAAATGGCGACGAAATTTGGCCCTTTACCTTGGCGGTTTACAGGTCAATCTGTTTCAGATGCCTTAACCGAAAGTCTCAAACGCCTACAACGAGAACGCATTGAACTCTACCAAGTGCATTGGCCATTTGCCTTCTTTTTGAGTCAAGAAACCTTGATGAAAACCCTAGCCAATGAAGTGAAGCAGGGTAGAATTGCCACAGTAGGGGTGAGTAATTATTCAGCTACTCAAATGCGGGAAGCCCACCAAATATTGGCAGCCCAGGGAGTACCTTTAGCAGTGAACCAAGTGCGCTACTCCTTGCTGACCCGTCAAATTGAAAGCAATGGTATTTTGGCCACCGCTCGTGAGTTGGGTGTGACTATCTTGGCTTATAGTCCCTTGGCTCAAGGATTACTTACAGGTAAGTACACACCCGACCAAACTGAAATTCCCACTGGTGCGAGAACAATAGACCCGCGATTTAGTAAAGAAGGGTTACAAAAAATTGCCCCAGTAATTTCTTTACTCAATAGTTTGGGACAAAAGTACCAACGGACTCCTGCCCAAGTAGCCCTCAATTGGTTAATTGCTCAAGGGAATGTGATTCCCATTGTCGGGGTAAAAACTGCCGAACAGGTAAAACAAAATGCAGGCGCTTTGGGCTGGAGATTAAACAGCGACGAAATGGAGCAACTAGAACAAATTAGTGGTCCTTGGCTGAGTTGAAGTTATTAGTCATAAGTCTTTAGTAGATAGGTTTGACTAATAACTAATGACCAATGACTACCAACCAATGAGTTTATTCTCTAGCTGCATTTGAACCTAGCTTTTGATTGGTAGATGACACAGAAGCATCCCGGCGACTCCGGAGCTTAGGCTTTGGAGTACCTCGTCTGGTTTCATCTCCATCATTGCTGTCTGATTTGTTCCAAGAGGAACGGTTTCTGTCACCAGAAAGTTCTCCACTACGACGTTTGGCCAACTTGGGCTTGGAGGAGGGTGCATCGTCTTGGGGGTCTACCCCTGTTTGCAACCAAGCAGGACGAGTTTGATCATAAGCAATTTGTAATGCAGCAGCAGCGATGGCATGAGCATCATATTCTTGGCTCAGTTCACTGACTATGGACAAGAATGAAGCCAGGCGTTCCCCAGCTAAGGCTTCTTTGACCTGTCCTTGCAATTTTTGGATGTGTCGCGCTTCAATCTGAGCCCGTGTAGGAATTGACAGCAATTGCCAAGTTTGACGATTATGGCGCTCAAATGCTTGTTGTTTGCGCCGCTCAAAAGGTTGTACCAAAGAAATTGCTGTACCTTCTTTACCCGCACGACCAGTACGGCCAATGCGGTGAACATAGGTTTCGGCGCTATCTGGCAAATCGTAGTTAATTACATGAGAGAGTAGATCCACATCTAACCCCCGTGCAGCAATATCAGTAGCTACTACCCAGCGAACTTGACGATTACGGAACCGTGTCAATAGTCGCTCCCGTGCTTGTTGGGACAAGTCACCGTGGTATTCGTCAACGCTGTGACCAGCTGCTTGCAGTAGATTGGTGAGTTCTGCTGCTGTACGTCTCGTACGCACAAAGATTAAAGCTGTTTCTGGATCTTCCATTTCCAGAATTGGCTGTAATGCTTTAGCTTTTGTCCAGTGGCGGGGGATGAGATAAGCTACTTGGTTGATTTTGTTGGGTGTCGCTTTTGGCTGTTCAACGGTGACTGTTGCAGGGTTTCGCAAGAATTTATTCACAATCATGCGAATTGATGGTGGCATTGTCGCCGAGAATAAAGCGGTTTGCCGCTCTTTGGGGGCTTGAGATAAAATTTTAACTACATCATCAATAAAGCCCATGCTCAACATTTCATCGGCTTCATCTAAGACAAACCACTTTACTTGATCGAGTTTCAGACACCCCCGATCTAGTAAGTCGATCATCCGCCCTGGTGTACCCACAACCATGTGAACACCACGTTTGAGTTGCATCATTTGGCGTTCAATTGATTGACCACCATAAATTGCTAGAATCCGCAATCCCTCATTGCCTGCGAATTGGTTGATAGCATCGTGTACTTGAATTGCTAACTCACGGGTTGGAGCTAGTACCATTGCTTGTACGGCTTTTTGATTAACATCCAACCGCTCTAAAATTGGCAGGGAAAATGCTGCTGTTTTACCTGTTCCAGTTTGAGATTGACCCACCACATCCCGACCTGCTAGCAGTTGGGGAATGGCTTGAGCTTGAATATTAGTAGGTGTGGTAAAGCCGATTGTTTCTAATTGCTCAACACGTTTTTCTGAAATACCTAATTCTTGAAACGAAAGAGTCATTAATTCTCCTAGATTTTGTTTTTTTTAGTTTTAGATTTGTAAATCCGACGGCAGTTGCTTATAAACAGCACTTGCATTCAGTAGTCAGATTTAATGCCTGTGTGTGAAACCCTCGTCTGAGGAAGGGTCCCACGAGGAAAGAAAGTCAGCAATGCCCCAAGGGCTTGTCGTGACTTCTCTGTGGTGGAAACGCTGCGTCATAACTGGCGTGATGCAGGCATACGCAGTGCTTGGACTCACCCTGATGCCTCTACTTTGGGTAAGCATTGACAACTTGACCGTAGAGGTCGTATGTATCAGCTGTGTGGATCGCTACGGGCACGATGGTTCCTAATTTTGCCTCCCCATCGACATATACCTGACCATCCACTTCTGGGGAAAACCTAGCTGATCGACCTATGAGCTTTCCACTTTCAGGGTGTTCTTGTTCAATCAGGACTTCAACGGTTTTGCCGATTTCCTGTTGATTTTTTTTACCCGCAATTGGCCCTTGAAGCGCCATTAATCTATGCCAGCGCTCATCCATTAGTTCCTGGGGTAACTGATTGGGTAGCTTGTATGCGGGGGTTCCTTCTTCTGGTGAAAAGGTGAATACACCAACATGGTCAAATTCGTGTCGCTGGACAAATTGTAGTAGATGCTCAAAATGCTTTTCTGTTTCTCCAGGGAAACCAACTATAAATGTTGTCCTCAGTACGGCATTTGGTAGGGCTGCTTTGATGCGTTCAATAATCCCATCATTTACTCGTCCTTGCCAAGGACGATTCATGGCGCGAAGAATATCTGGATGAGAATGTTGCAGAGGCAAATCTAGATATGGTAAGACGTTATGGGTTTCTTTGATTGCCTCTATCACATCTGGGGTCAGCCCGGTGGGATATGCGTAGTGCATTCTTATCCACGGTACATCTACTCGACCCAGAGCATGAAGTAATTCGGCTAACTTTGGTTTACCATAGATATCTAAACCGTAATTAGTCGTAATTTGGGAAATTAAAATAATTTCCCGCACCCCTTCACTAGCTAGCTGCTCCGCTTCAGCAACTATAGATTCAATAGTACGCGATCGCTGGTTTCCTCGCAGATGGGGAATAATACAAAATGCACAACGATAATCACATCCTTCGGCCACCCGCAGATAGGCAACACCTTCGGTTGTAGTACGATAACGGGGTGTAGTTTCGTCGGCAATATAGGTTGGTTCTGAACTAACCTCTTTGACCTGTTCTCCTTTTTCTACACGCTCAATTACACTAACAATTTTGTGATAATCACCAGTACCTACTAATGCCACTGCTTCCGGCAACTCTTCCAATAACTGCTCTTGGAAGTGCTGCGCCATACAGCCAGTGATGACCACTTTTTTGTTCGCTTCTGCCAGTTCTACTAAAGTTCTGACAGATTCCTCTCTTGCTGCTTCTATAAAACTACAAGTATTAACTATAACGTAATCTGCTAACTCTTCATTTGTATCTACACCGTAGCCTGCTTCTACAAGCAGTCCCAGCATATGTTCTGTATCAATTCGATTCTTCTCGCAGCCCAAGTGCGAAATTGCAATTGTTGGCTTTTCACCCATATTTTGAAAACATTTTCTGTTCTTTGTAGTCTGATATCCAAGCAGCTGCGATTTCGCTCCTTGTAATACACACCTTTATACAGTTAAGGCTAGAGTAACAGGTTTCAATTGCCAGCTACCACCTGGGGATCAATGACATGGGTGTTTTCCAGCCATGTTATGATATTTGTAGTATTTACTCTATTTCCCAGGGTAAACTCAGTACCTTTCAGTACAATTGACACTTATATTTTTTTAACAAATTCTCTGTTGGTATTTTTCATTACCGCAGGGTGTCTGTTGTTAATTTACCCATCGGGAAGCTGCCCAAAGGGCTTGTTGTGAGAAGTCGCTACCCTCAGGGAAATCGCGCCCCCTGCGTGTATTTCTCCGCAGGAGTACGACACCACGCCGAATAAAGCAATAACGCTACCCTTATGCTTAGGCTTTGCCGACGAAGATACGCAGGGGATATGCCCAAGCCAGGGGAAGCTGCCTCGCCTCTTTTGAGTGGCAAACTCCTCTTCTAGCCTAGTTTTATCTTAACATATCTTAGGGGAGGTTTTACAATAATTTCCATCCCAAGGGAGAGGTAGTAAGACAACCAAGTTCAAACACATTGTGACTAGTTAGTTAAAAGTTAAGAGGATCCAGCACCACCAGCAGGTTCCCGGACTTGAGGTGACTGGCGTTCAATAGTCAATAGTCAAACAATTTTGAATTTTAGATTTGCGATTTTAGATTGACTGCACCTAGAAGGGAATACAAATTGCGGATTTTAAATTGAGGATTGTTGATTTGTGCCGCAGAAAAGCTGCGGGGCTTGAACCAAACAATGGCACAGTTAAACAAATTCTAGACTCTCGACTGGTGAACACTAGACCCCACAAAGCGGATTAAAGACGTGGACTTATATCAGGTATTTAAAACTCGATCACCGATTATTGGCGTGGTTCATCTACTTCCACTGCCCACCTCGCCCCGTTGGGGAGGAAATCTCAAAGCGGTAATTAACCGTGCCGAACAAGAAGCAGTAGCCCTAGCCAGTGGCGGGGTAGACGGCATTATTGTAGAAAACTTTTTTGACGCACCGTTTGCCAAAAACCAAGTAGACCCGGCAGTTGTAACTGCTATGACTGTGGTGGTACAAAGAATCCAAAATTTGGTGACTTTACCCATAGGTTTAAATGTTTTGCGGAACGATAGCAAAAGTGCAATGGCCATTGCAAGCTGCGTGCGAGCAGAGTTCATTCGTGTCAATGTTTTGACAGGGGTGATGGCCACTGACCAAGGATTAATTGAAGGAGAAGCCCATGAATTACTCCGTTATCGGCGAGAATTGGGCTGCGATGTCAAAATTATCGCTGATGTGTTGGTAAAACACGCTCGTCCGTTGAGTTCCCCAAATCTCACAGTTGCCGTGAAAGACACAATTGAAAGAGGTTTAGCAGATGCAATAATTTTGTCCGGATGGGCTACTGGTAGCCCCCCTAACCAAGAAGACTTGGAACTAGCTTGTGGTGCGGCAAATGGAACTCCAGTTTTCATTGGTAGTGGGGCTAATTGGGAAAATATTGCTACACTGATGCAGGCGGCCAATGGTGTAATTGTTTCTAGCTCGCTCAAACGCCACGGTCGAATTGAGCAACCAATTGACCCGATTCGCGTCAGTCAATTTGTGGAAGCCGCCCGTAGTCGTGGAAATTCTCCAGGTGAGATTCAGTCTGTTTCTGGCCCTATGAAAATACATTCCTAGGGGACTGAACAAGTCAAAAGTCAAAGAAGTACAGTCTTGGCAATGACTAATGACCAATGACCAATGACCAATAGTAATTTATGATTCGCCGCCGTTCTACTCCTTGGATTCACAAATGGTCGCGTCCATTGATTGCCGCGATCGCAGGATTTGGTGCCTTAACAACAGGTTATATCACCGTACAAAAGCTCACAGGAGGTAGTGCAGCTTGTGTGGCCGAAGCCGGCGCTAAAAGCTGTAATGATGTACTTTCCAGTCCTTGGGCAACCATACCAATTTTTGGCGGTCAGCCACTAGCTTTGTTTGGGTTTTTGGCCTATGTGAGTATGATGATTTTGGCTGTTGTTCCCTTAGTATGGAAACCCAGTGACAAAAATAGCCTTAAACAACTGGAAAACTCGACTTGGTGGTTGCTGTTGATAGGATCCATGGCCATGTCTGTTTTCAGTGGCTATTTAATGTACTTGCTGGCATTTCAAATCCAAGCCTTCTGTTATTACTGTATTGCATCTGCTTTTTTCTCTGTAAGTCTTTTAGTCTTGACGATTATCGGTCGTCTTTGGGAAGACATCGGGCAAATCTTTTTTACCGCTATTATTGTCGGGATGATCACCCTAATTGGTACTTTAGGTGTCTATGCTGGGGTCAACCCATCAGGTGCGACATCAGACTCAACTCCTGGAGAACCTCAAAAAATTAACTTTACTGCCAAAGAACAACCCAATCCTGCCTTTGGTTGGGAAATTACCACCACTTCCGGTGAAGCAGAAATTGAACTAGCACGCCATCTGTCCACCACGGATGCTAAGGAATATGTTGCCTATTGGTGTCCTCACTGCCACGAACAAAAACAACTCTTTGGTAAAGAAGCTTACCAGATTCTTCAAGACAATCAGATTACGGTGGAGTGTGCTGCTGATAGCCCTAAAGGTCAACCAAAAGTTTGTCAAGCAGCGAATATTACAGGCTTCCCCACTTGGATTATTAATGGTAAATCCTATAGCGGAGTCCAAAACCTTGACCAACTAGCAAAAATTTCTGGTTATACAGGTTCCAGAAACTTCAAGTATTTCAAATAATTACTGACAATTAGTCTTGTTTTCCATTAAAACTCGCGTTCAACATAGTCAACTGGTTGAGCTGTGGCCATATCATCTCCCAGTTGACTTTTTTTGCTATGGAATCCCAGTTACTTTGTGTCTTCGGTTGGAGGTGCGCCACATAGAAGATTTGTAAAGGCAAGATATTTTTTCTCTAGGTAGCTATTGATACGACAACAAGATTGTATTGAAATGTAACCTCTTTAGGAAGTTAATTTTTTAAAATCAGAGATTTCTGCCAGTGGCCTTTTTGTACCAAGGTGTGGAGTTGCCAATCAGGATCTGGTTGAGGATAGTCTAGGCGATAATGTCCCCCACGGCTTTCAGTTCTAAACGCCGCACTTTTGAGAATTAAATACCCTACATCAAGTAAATTACGGGTTTCTGCCCAGAGTCGCAATTGCCGTTCTACATCTGGTATGTCTAAACTAACTGGTTCCTTAGGACTTAAATCGAGTAAAAATTGACTCAAAGGCAAAGCGGAAAAATCTTGTTGCCAAGATTCAACAGTAGCTATCGCATCTGCCAAACCTGACTGTTCCCGACAAATCCCCGCACTTTGCCAAACTAAACGCGGTAACTTGTCTCTAATTTTTTCTAACTGCGTTTTTTGGGTTTGCCATTCATCAACATCCGCACTAAATTGTCTGAATGGCAATGTTTGTATTTCTGAGGTTCCCATGGTGTCTGGAACAGATGGTGTTATGTCTGGCAGTTCAATATTAGCCATCTGTGCTCCAAACACAATACATTCCAGCAAAGAGTTACTGGCCAAACGATTAGCCCCATGCACTCCAGTGCTGGCGGTTTCTCCCACTGCGTATAAACCGGCAATGCTCGTGCGATTCATCAAATCAGCAACAATACCACCCATCCAGTAATGGGCAGCAGGGGCCACAGGAATGGGTTCATGGAAGACATCAATACCCCAATGTTGACAAACTTTAACAATGTTGGGAAAGCGATGACTAATTCTCTCAGGGGGTATGGGGCGCATATCCAGCCAGACATGGGCAGTGGCAAGATCCATGGCGGTGCGTTTGAGATGGCTAAAAATAGCTCTACTAACTACATCTCTCGGCGCTAGTTCACCGGCAGGATGATAGTCAAAAGCAAAGCGCCGCCCTGTGTCATCAACAAGGTGTGCGCCTTCGCCGCGTACAGCTTCACTAATCAGAAAATGGTCTGCACCAGGTTTAGTCAGGGAAGTGGGATGAAATTGCACAAATTCTAAATCTCGGAGAATAGCCCCTGCTCGATGGGCGATGGCTACTCCATCACCCGTACTGACAGCTGGGTTAGTGGTTTGGGCAAATACCTGACCACCTCCACCGGTGGCTAAAACCACGGCAGAGCTTCTAATCCATGTGATTTTACCTTGATAAAATAAACTGATTCCCTGACATCTTCCTGTTTGGGGTTCTAGCCATAAATTCAAAGCCAAAGCTTGCTGGATAACTTGAATGTTTGGGCGGCGCAGTACTTGTGCTGCCAGGGTAGTGGTAACTTCTCTACCTGTAGTATCGGCAGTGTGGAGAACGCGATGACGAGAATGAGCGGCTTCCAAGGTTAAAGCTAAACCTTGACCGTTACGGTCAAAAGCTACTCCCAAGTTAACCAGGGATTGAATACACCGCGGGGCTTGTTGGGCTAGGAACTCTACCGCCTGGCCATCGCATAAACCCGCCCCTGCTTTCAATGTATCTTCAATGTGTAATGAAGGCGAGTCTTCTGGGGCTACGGCCGCAGCAATGCCTCCTTGGGCCCAATCACTGGCGGACAAAGACAAAGTTTCTTTGGTGATCAAGCCGACTCGCAAGTTTTCTGGTAGACACAGTGCTGTGTAAAGTCCAGCAGCGCCAGCACCGACTACTAACACATCAAATTCACTAGAAATATCTATTTGAGCCAATGTCAAACTATTTTGAATTTTGGATTTTTGATTTTGCTAAGACTCCACCAATAAATCTCACAGATGTTAGCATCAACGAACTATTGGTGATTGGGCTATGGATGGACAAGGGGATCATGCCCCATTGCCCCATGCCCAATTTACTTGTTATTTATCTGTAGATACCGTTGTTAAAGCGATCATCCCCTTCGTTAAAAACAGTTTCTGATTTGGTCACAGCGAAGTTCTCGAAGTTACCTTTCAAAGTTTCTTTTTGGCGATCGCTTAATCCGGGGATTTCCAAGACATCCTCTACTTTGCTATAAGGAGCATTGAGTATAATTTTCCTCGCTAAAGTGGGGTATAGCCCTGGGTACTGTTGAAAAGCTCGGATGTTGGTATTATTCAAATCAATTTTTTTACCGAATTCTGTTCCTAACTTAGCGTCAGCTCTATTCTGTCGCGAAATTTCCGAAACTGGAACTTCTGCAAAAGTAATACTGTTGATACTGGCTGCTGTGGCTATGTGAGTTGTTCCCAGCCATCCCCAACAACCCAGCACCAAGCTAAATACTGTTAATAAACGCACCAATGTTTTCACGATTTTTCTCCTTGTTTCTATAAGACTGAAATCATGACGTTAAGCCAAATACTATCAACTCTAAGCTGAATTGACACTAATGAGGTAAAGCACACCCATCAACACTGTGAACTTCTATTTAGTTTTTCCCTGAAAAAGAACAAGTTGAGTGTGACTACATCCCGGCTTCTTCACCTTGAGTTAATTGCTGATAGCTTAGTCAACACACAGCAGTGATCAAAAACTAATATACAGCGTATCAATACCCACAATGTTTGCTGGTTATGGGTTTGATACTATTTTTACAAAAAGTTATCTCTTCACAGCAGATAGTTGAGAAAAATTATTTATTACGTATTTTTTTCATACCATACTTATGTTGATTCAATTTTTAGGCTGCACTTGCAGCTATCAAGAACAGGCTATCTACCAAAATTGTACTTAATACTGCACCACTAAATGCGTACCAATGTTTTGATTTTGTACGTAAAGGTAATACTCCTGCCGTTAACAGCAATATGCCCAAAACTACTGCCCATCCTTGCCCCCATGGTGTTTGTACTTGCATTAAAGCAGATTGTAAAATTGGTGACACACTATCAGGTTCTACTTGCATAATTTGCCGCCAATAGGGCATCAAGTTTACTAGATAAAAATATACATCTGTCAAAACTGTACCGAGTAAAGAACCTAAATAAAACCAGTTACCAACTTTGCCCCAATTCCTAAGGAGACACCAACAAGCAAATGGTAGACCAATAGACTCTATCGGTAAATGCCACAAAGGTTCCCAACGTAGCCAACCCCAGTAAATCGCTCCTGCTAACCAACTCCAGCTAAAACCAAAGAGTATATCTCCCCAAATATAAGTTTTAGGACTAGACATTAAGGTAAAACTCAGCCAAACCCACAATACTGTGCTCACTACACTCAGAACTGGTAGCGAGCGCACCAATGGCGCTTCTATAAATACTGGTACTGATACCAGAAATACCGCCGCCGCAAATACTAACCAAATTTGTCGTGCATCTGTAGATATGGCTATGGAAGGAGATAAGGCAATAAGTGTAGATTCTAATTCCCTAATGTTCTTTGGCTTAACTTCTGGTGCGGGTAAATCAGTGTTGATCACGGTAGTAGCAGTGGTGTGGGAAGACAAAATGTTATTAATCAAAGATTTTAATATTTGTTACTAAAGTTTACTTTATTTAAGATATCACACTTAAAATCCCCCCCAGGGGCATTTTTATTTTACTGAGATTTTGCCTAGAGTGGGGACTGGTAGAGAAAAATTTTCTTTATCTATGTCCATACCAACCGGGTAGTTTCTGAGGTTATTTTCCTGGAAGATCATCCAGAGGGGTGTTTGTGTAATTGGTTGTAGTCGAAGCGATCGCAGGTTAATTAAATGGCTTTATCAAAACGTCAATGGTTCATACTTTTAAGCACAGCATCTGCTATTTGCTCAATTGCAGCAGTTCCTACAAAAGTTTTAAGCAGTGAACCTCATCCAGGTTTGGACGAGGTACAGCAACAAATGAATATCTTGCAAGCTATTTTTTTAGGCTTTGTGCAAGGAATGACTGAATTTCTCCCCATTAGCAGTTCAGCACATTTAAAAGTTGTGCCGGTAATGCTGGGTTGGGGCGATCCGGGGGTAGGTTTCACGGCCATTATTCAGCTCGGTAGTATTGTCGCTGTGCTGTGGTATTTCTGGGATGACATGACACAAATTATCAAAGGAGCAATAAAAGCCATCACCCTGAAAGACTACGAAAGCCATGACTTCCAGCTATTTCTGGGAATTATTTTGGGAACAATGCCCATAATTATCTTTGGACTCTTAATTAAAAGATTTATCCCGGACTACGATAATTCACCCCTAAGAAGCCTAGCAGCCATCGCCATTGCGTCTATATTCATGTCCCTACTATTGGGATTAGCAGAAAAAATCGGCAACCGTCAACGAGACTTTCAGCATCTTTCCCTCAAAGATGGGCTATGGATGGGGTTAGCCCAATCATTGGCATTAATCCCTGGTGTATCTCGTTCAGGTTCTACTATCACAGGTGGGCTATTTATGAGCTTAGAACGAGAAACAGCCGCAAGATTTTCGTTTTTGTTAGGAATTCCCGCCATAACCATAGCAGGATTAGTAGAGTTAAAAGATTTCTTAGAAATAGGCGTAGCTAATGTAGCTATGGTTCCTATGGTTGTGGGAGTAATTTCATCTGGGATATTTTCATATATGGCGATCGCTGGGTTGATACAATTTCTCAAAACCCAAAGCACATGGGTATTTATTTGGTATCGTCTAATTTTTGGTGTAGTCATCTTAGGTGCTATCAGCACCGGGTTGTTGAAAAATAGTTAATAGTCATTGGTCATTGGTTTTCCTCATTCCCCAGTTGTCAGTTACTTCTTATGTCTACCATCCATCCTGCTCAAATTACTAAAGTATTACCCGATTCCATAGCTGCAGAAATAGGCTTTGAACCTGGGGATGCTATAGTTGCCATTAACGGCACAAAACCCCGTGATTTAATTGATTATCAATTTTTATGTGCAGATGAATTTCTGGAACTAGAAGTTTTAGACACGGCTGGTAAAACTCATCATATTGAAATTGAAAAAGATTATGACGAAGACCTGGGTCTAGAATTTGCCACAGCCCTATTTGATGCTTTAATTCAATGTAATAACCGTTGTCCATTTTGCTTTATTGACCAGCAGCCACCAGGTAAGCGTTTTAGCTTGTACTTAAAAGACGATGATTACCGTCTCAGCTTTTTATATGGTTCGTACTTAACTCTGACTAATTTGTCTGCAAGAGAATGGGAGCGTATTGAACAAATGCGCTTATCTCCCTTGTTTGTTTCTATTCATGCTACAGAACCTGAAATCAGAATTAGACTGCTGAAAAATCAACGTGCAGGACAAATCTTGCAACAAATTAAATGGTTTCAAGACCGAAGACTGCAAATTCACGCCCAAGTAGTCCTTTGTCCCGGTATAAATGATGGTCAACACCTAGAACAAACCCTCAAAGATTTAGCCTCTTTTCATTGTGGTGAAGTACCTGCTGTTGCATCAGTAGCGGTAGTTCCAGTAGGCTTAACAAGATTTCGTCCACAAGAAGACGAACTCATCCCTGTAACTAGGGAAAAAGCTCAAGAAGTTATTTCCCAGGTGAAAACTATCTCCCAGGAATTTCGCCAAAAATTCGGTTCCGGTTTTGCTTGGTTAGCCGATGAATGGTTTTTGATTGCAGGTGAAGAATTGCCCGGGGAAGCGGAATATGAAGAATATCCGCAAATCGATAACGGTGTAGGTTCTATTCGTTTATTTATTAAGCAATTTACATCTATAGCCTCAGAATTATTACCGGCAAAGCTTAATTATCCAAAAAAATTAACTTGGGTAGTTGGTAATGCGGTAGAAAAAGCATTTCAACCCATTGTACAACGTCTAAATGTTGTTGCGGGCTTACAAGTAAATATGGAGGCTTTATATAGTGATTACTGGGGGCAAAATATTACTGTTACTGGTTTAATTACAGGGCATGATTTACTTTTCCATCTCCAAGGAAAAGATTTAGGAGATGGAATTTTGTTGCCAAAAGTTATGCTAAAACATGGTGAATTAGTATTTTTGGATGATATGAGTGTTGCAGAAGTAGCTCAAAAACTCAAGACAGAAATCTTCCCAGTTGCTGGCATTGAAGAGTTGATAAATACTTGTATTTCTGAAGTTTTTATTGCTTAATTGGCATCAAAAAAGCTGGATTATTAATTTTAAATAGGCTAAATTACTATTTGATATTGATAGTTATCTAGTTGAGAAACTTATGTCTCATAATAAAAATAATATTCAATCGAATATTAATAAATCTTCTTCACGTTCAGGAGAAACATACTGGGGTAATGTAGAGGTTATGAAAGAGGGGGAAAGCTACAGAATTAGTCCTGTAGAAATCAAGCCTAGACATGCCATTAGACCACAAATCCATTATCACCGCAATGAACATTGGGTTGTGGTCTCTGGTGTAGCAAAAATAACTTGTGGAACAGAAGAAAAGTTACTGAATCGAAATGAATCAACTTTTGTTCCCACAGCTACTCTCCACAAGGTGGAGAACCCAGGACAGATTCCTCTGGTTATTTTAGAAATTCAAAATGGTGAGTATTTGGGTGAGGATGATACCGAAAGACCCTATGAACTGAATGTAGTCAAGCCTGGAAGGGACACTAAAAAAGTTTAACAACATCGGCGCAAGTCCCCATCTATAAGAATGTTGGGTGATGCTCAAGGGGGATGTTTCAGCAGCTTATTTGCAGTAGTTCACAACCATCCTTCTTGTTCTAGAGTTTCAATCAACTGCAAACCACGAGGATCACCTACGCCTAATAAGGAAGCTTTGGAGTCTTCCCGGACTCCCAAATCTTTGTCTTCGGCAAAGGCTTGAATGAGGGCATCGATGGCTGTGGCATAAACTATATTAGATGGCAATTCTCGGCACAATTGCCCAATTGTCCAAGCACAGTTACTCCGCACAGCTGCCACTGGATCTTGAACTAAGGCTTCAATTAGTGGTGGTATAGCTCTCACAACAGCTTCATAACCCACATATGCCATCTGCGCTAAGGCACTAGCAGACCATAAGCGCACTGCGGAAATATCGGTTCTTAAAGCATCTGCTAAGGGCGCTAGAGAACGGCGATCGCGACAGTTTCCTAAAGCCCAAACTACACCCTTACGCACATAGCCATTCCAGTCTTTGTTTAGTTGCACAATTAAGGGTTCTACTGCCTCCAGGCTGGGATTGCGTCCAATTGCATAGGCAGCACTTACCCTCACCAAGGGACAGTTATCAGTTAACAGGCGAATTAAATTGGGGATAGCCCGTGTATCTTGAATATCACAAAAAGCACGAGCGGCTAGCATCCGTTGCTGGGGTTGATGATTTTCCAAAAGAGCTAGCATCACCTCTGGATCAGGCTTTGCCACTTCAGATTCAGCATTTACGGCTGCTATGTTATCTAGGGGGCTTTCTAGCTCCACCTCGGCATCAAGTAAGCTTAACTCTTCTTCGTCATACATATATCATTTAAATACCCTAGTGGGATTTAATTGAACCCCCATGCTAATCAATCAGAAACTGATAAACATTAGCTAAACTATTGTACACTTAATCGACACTGGAGATTCCTAGCTCGGAAGTGTGAGGATATTTATCTGTTATTGATGTTGGGGAAAAAAAAATAGTTTATGTATCACCTGATTGATTCCTATGCAAGGATTTCACCATCCATAAAGATTGGGTTTGATAACCTAAGTGATTGTAAAGATTTAAGGCTCCTGGGTTAGATGTAAAAACTTGCAAGCCAATTTGGCCATCGCCTCTTTCAATTGCCCAATTTTCCACATAGTTCATCAAGGCCGTACCAATCCCCCGCCGCCTATGTTCTGGCACAACGTAAAGGAGAAAAATGTGAGCATGGCGATAGCCCTGTACTTGGTCTATGGCATTTCCTACCCAAACACAGGCCACGGGGCTCTTGGGGGAATCTCTCTCACCCAAAAGCTCTACCCACCACAGGGGCGTATCCTCGCAGAAATATTGCTCAACAGTGCGCGCTAGGTGACTAAAATCTTGCCGTGGAAATAGATCCTGGTAAGTTCTTTGCATGAACTTTACTAGCAGGAATCGCTCTAGTATTGAACCGCGACGAATATGGTAGCCCGGTAGCAGTTGCTCAGACAAACTCTGTTTCCGTTTTCTTGTTATTTTGTCCCCAGGGTAAGCAAAGAGAAGGAGAGCGACCCAGGTTGTGCCAGGGAAAATAATTCTTCCTGCCCATCTCCCCATCTTCCTATGTCCGCATTTTCTTCAATGGGTGCCGGTGCTGCCATATCAGAGGGTAAAAAAATGCGGGCACTGACTGCCACTAGGGCTAATGAAAACACCAACACTGCTAGTAGTGGGGCAATGTATTGACGAATAATGACCATTATGAGTACTTGTGTGAGAATTTAGGTGAAGTTTTATAAACTTTTCTTGACTTATTTTAGCTACTTTTGAGCATTGTTAACGTTGATCGCGTTCCAAGTCATCGATTACTCTTTCGCAATACCAGTTTTCTGGCATTTCCGGATAGTTGACCTTTGCCTGATCAATTAATCGCTCGGCTGCTGCAATGTCACCTCCTAGCTTGGCAATTAGTTGGTTTTTCAGATGGTTATCGGGTATTTCCTCCTTGATTGGCTCCTGTACCTGCTTTGCTCTCTGTTGTGGTACTGCTTGTAATTGTTCTCTTCGTAGCTGCCAGAATAAAAGGTAGTAGAGTGTACCAAAAATTAAAATCAGGCTGAATGTGCCGAACAGAGCTACTCGGTTAAACGCTAAAAATCCTAAAACTAACTGTGAGAGAACATAGCCAAGTAACAAGCCAGTGATTAAGAGAATAAATGTGCCGACAATAATAACTACTTGGTTCCCCATAAATCCTCGTCGTCTTCTTCAAGTCCTGGTCTGGATATTGCCACTGGTTTAGGGTTCCAAGGGGCAAACAATGGTAATAGAAGTAGTCCAGGGATAGCAGCGACCATACTAATAATGAAAAATAAAGGCCAACCTGTGCTTTTTGCTAAAGTGCCTGCTGGGGCAACTAGAACGTCACGACTGACAGCCATAAAACTTGATAATAAAGCATATTGGGTGGCAGAAAAGCGCTGGTTACACATATTCATTAAAAATGCCAAAAATGCTGCTGTTCCCAAGCCACCACAAAAGTTTTCGATGTTGATTGTTATTACTAGAGCTTGGTAGTTTTGGCCCACGTTGGCTAACACATAATAAGCTAAATTACTCACTGCTTGCAAAGCACCAAATAACCAAAGTGAGCGATTGACACCAATTTTACTCAAAATCACGCCACCCGATAAAGTGCCAACAATGGTAGCAATTAGCCCCATACCACCTTGAATTGTCCCGATATCGGTTTGGCTGAATCCAGTTTGTAATAAGAACGGTGTAGACATATTGTTGACAAAGGCATCCCCCAGTTTATACAAGACGATAAACACCAGGATGAAAATGCCTTGGATGACACCCTGGCGCTGGAAAAATTCCCCAAAAGGTAAAATTACGGCAGCAGCTAAAGATTCTGGTGGGCTTGCTTCTTTGGGTTCCGGTGCAAATAACGTGCCCAGAATGCCAATAACCATGCCCAAGGACATCAATATATAAACAGATGGCCAAGGTAAATAGTCAGCCAAGATTAATGCCAAAGAACCTGTGAATAAAAGTGCTATGCGATAACCTAGGACGAAAACAGCCGCACCTGCTCCCAATTCTAATTTTTCTAGAACATCGGTGCGGTAGGCATCAGCAGCAATGTCTTGACTCGCACTTAAAAAGGCGATGGCCACAGCATTGATCGCTAGAAGTTCTAGTGCTTGTTTGGGTTGTTGACAAGCCATGAGAGCGATGGCAATCAATAGCCCAATTTGAAGGGTAAGTAACCAGCCCCGTCGCCTACCTAAAATTGGCACCGTAAACCTATCCAGCAAAGGCGACCAGATAAATTTTAAGGAGTAAGGTAAACCCACAAGGCTCAATAAGCCAATGGCGGTTAAATCCACCTGTTCTACAGTCATCCAAGCTTGCAGGGTTCTACTGGTCAAGAACAATGGTAGACCGGACGAAAAACCTATGAATGTCAAAGTTGCCATTTTGGGGCTAGCGAAAACTTTCAGCAGGGATTGCACTGGATTCATCTTGTCAAGGTTTCTTCTCAATCTTGTGAATTGCAGTTATCTTGCCATAACTGCTGTCACATTCTACGCAAAGATAGAAATTTGCCCAGGTTGTCGCCACTGAGATCATCAACAGTTATGGCCTCACAGCATAAGTAATTTCTTAATTTTCTTTCATTTGCTCAACCTGATGACCGTTAATTTTTACCCCGTGTGCAGCGAGACATTTTTCCCAACCAACACGAGTACCGATGTCACTTTTGTGTTTGAGTAGTCCTAATTGCTGTTCTTGTTGGGTGAGTTGAGCAAATTCTTTGTAAAGTGGGTAATTGGCAGTGACAAAATTTTCTTTGCGGTGCAAAATTGGCGGATTAGCTCTATCTGCATAATCACGGTGAGTTATGTATAAACTTTGTAAATTAACATTGATACTGGCTTTTAAAGCTGGATGGGGATCACTGTCAAATTCTGGGTAGAACAAATAGGATATTTGCGGTTTGTCAATGTGATACTTGATTAATGTAGCTCCATCTACCCGGCCAATGGTGCGGCTAGCACAGCTTTCATAAATCCGTAGTAAAGGGTCAAGTTCTGCTATTGCGGAAACATGAACGTAAAGTGCGCTAGGGGTATGTTTGCCAATTTTGCTTTTTTCACAAGCTGTTTGCACAACTTTGGGATTACCTAAGCTAAATAGCTTTTGGTCGGCTACTTCACAAGCTTCTTCATAGCTGCCGAAAAAGGCTTTGATGTCATAACGCATTTCTGGCGCTAGTTTCTGCCAAGTGGGACGTTGTTCAAAGTGGGTTAGTGCCAGATACACTTGGATATCTAGAGAGCGACGGTAAGCGATGGCATCCCATTCTGCTTCATCGGTAGCTTGTAAAACTACATTAAAAGCGCGGCGAAAGCTACCAAATTCACTCAGTAATTCTTGTTGATTTGTTAACTCACCTCTAACGGGTAGTCTACCACGTTTAGTAAAAAAATCCATCAGTGGTTGTAGTTGTTCTTGGTAGTCTTCAAACCGCTTGCTGGGGACACGAACTTTTGGTGTAGCAGTGCTAGAAAAAAACCGGATGGCTTTAAAACTTTCTTTGGCTGCATCATCACGGAAAACAAAATACACGCCTAGTGATACTGGTACTGCATCTACATTTAGTACTTTGTCTATGTAATTTTTTAGTTCTTCTTGTTCGTAATATTTCTGAAAAGTGTTGCGGCGAGTGACAATACCATCACTGTAAGCCAGTTGTGTCTTACTTGGGGCATTAATTAATACTTGTGCTGCAACAATTAAAACCTGTTGAGTCAGTTCCCAAGCATGAATGAGACTTTGCGAGCGTTCTTCTTGGTTTTATTAAACTAAGCCAGTCAGTCACCCAACGGACTCGTCTTCAAAACCGTACGTGAGACTTTCGCCTCATACGGCTCCTCAATGACATGGTTCTTGTCATGAATACCCCTTAGACTACCAGCATTGGCAGTCTTTTCGCCGTGGCAATGTATATGTAATAGTTGTGAATTATCATATTCATCCTTTCCTCCTTGTGACAGTGGGATGATATGGTGTACTTCCATTACATCACCATCCTTAAAGTAATGCCCACAGTGGGGACACTTACCTTTATGCCTTTTGAGTAATCAGGATGGCAAGGCATTCTTGAACTCCAGTATATCCAATTCCCATCAAAT
>WGNO01000020.1 GCA_016124525.1 Nostoc sp. RI_552
TAATGAGCCGGGACATAAATAATGAATGGTGCGCGAGGGATTTTCCTATGGGCTATCCCCCACCCTAGGCCAACGTGCATTGGTTGGTAAGCCCTCTCTTAGAGAGTGTATTTCTTAGTGAATGTTAGCAAACAAGTATCGATATACAGAAAAAAATGGCTGAGGTGGTTTTTAAGGAAGAGTTGCAGGTTAATTGGGTGGGTTGGTTTGCTGATTTTCTGTTGATGGGTATGGTTTTCGGCCCGCCTATGGCTCCTTTTTTGGCTGCTTCTGATGTGACTTTGCTGGGCAAGGTTGCGGACATTATCTATTTCATGGGAAATTATGTGTGTCCGCAGCCTAATATGGGTCTTAATTTAGTAACTCCGTTTATTATGGCTGTGTGTATGCGTTGCTATGGTACTGTTATGGGGTTGCTAATTACTCGGTTGTTATATGGTTTAAGTAGTGGGAAAGGTTTTTACTGGTTAAGTCAATATGGTTGGAATGGTGCTGCCGTGGCTAGTGTGTTTATGATGGCTTATCCTTTGGAGTTGGCTGCTCAGGTTTTCGATTTGTGGATTTTTAATAATTATGTGGTTACACTGTTTGGATTAATTACTGGTTTGGGGTGGGGTTTGTTTACTATGCCGATTCTGCACAGATAACAGTATACTGAGCTATTTGTAATTGGTTAACTACAGTCATACACTAAGCAGTTCCCCAACTTTTTTAACTAGTTGGGGTTTTATGTTCTTTATGCGCTTTTGGGTTTCTGGGTGGGAGTAATTATTGAGATTTTTTGAACCATTCAACTACTCCCTCAGCTAAGGCTTTGGCTAATTTTTGCTGTTCTGATGATTTTGTTAACCATTCAAATTCTTCGGGATTAATCATAAAACCTAGTTCCAATAGAATTGATGGGGCGGTATGGGGACGTGTTAGTGCTAGGTTGTTCCAAAATACGCCGTAGTTAGGTCTGTTTAGCTTTTTAACTAGGTGGTTGTGCATGAATATGGCTAGGCTGTGTGCTTGGGGATGATACCAGAATGTTCCAATTCCTCTGGTGTTCTCGGCATCACCGCTATCGGGTAAGGCGTTGTAATGTATGGAGATGGCGATGGTGGGTTCTTCTTGATGTATCATGGCTATGCGATGGCTCAGAGAAACGTCAATATCAGCATTTCTGGTCATGACTACTGTGGCTCCTCTTTTCTCTAGTTCATGGCGGAATAAGTTTGAGACGACTAGGTTAACTTCTTTTTCTAGGTAACCTGTTGGTCCTGCTGCTCCTGTTTCTTTGCCACCATGTCCGGGGTCTAGTAGAATTTTGATGCCAGATAAGGGTTTTAGTGTTTGCTGTTTTATTTTTGGGGGATGACGTAGGGTTAAAATTAGGGTTGTTTTTTCGTATCTCAGCTTATATCCCCACTGTTGAGCTTTTTTAAGTTTAAAGGTGTATTGCACTTGTTCGGGGGCTATCTGCTGCCAATCTAGGCGAGAAATTAGGGTGTCATCATCTAGGCGAATTGTGTCGGTTTGGGCGGTGGTGTTGTAAAGTGTGAGGGTGAATTTATGTTCGCTCTGTTGCACGCTGAGGGGTACGGGAACTTGTAGAGGAAAAAGTATTTCTGTGGCTGTGGGATGTAGGCGATATCCGATGCTACGAATTGTTGTGCGTGGTGGGATGGTGTTTGGTAATAGGCGAGTTTCTTTGTTGTTAATCCAGCCGCCATAGTCTAGGCGTAACCATTCACCTTCTCTGGCTGTGATTGATGCTTGTGTGCCTTTGGGGAGTGGGGTGAGTCGGGAATATTCGGTTCCAGGGCCTGTACGGGCTATGCCTGCTTCTGCTATTACTTCTGTATGTTGTAAGTTTGAGGGTGAAAGGATTTGAATTTTGCCTTTTCCTGGTTGGGTTATAGTTTGGTTGTTGATTGTGAGTTGAAAGTTTGGTTTGCCTAGGTCTATGGTGTTGGTGGCAGGGTTGATGTTTTTACTGTCATTTAATGTTGGGGAAGGGGGTGGTTGAATTGTGGTGCAATGCTGATATTTTCCTGGGATGGTTTGGGGGATGGGCTGGTTTTGTTCTGTGAGTGCGGCTAAATTACTGGGTAGACTTACTTGTTGAGGTTGGGGTGCAAGGGGGATGGTTTGATTGGCTAGGTTGACGGATACTCTGGCTTTGGGGGGTGCGATGGCGCTAAAACAAATTAATTCTCCTGGTAGTCTGGCTATGTCGGTTGCTGGAATGAGGGAATCTTTGGCGAAGGCTAATTCTTGGGGTGATTCGGGCTGTGTGGAATGCCTTGTGACTTGAATTTTTAGTTCTTGGTTTTGGTGACGTACAGTAAAGAGATTCTCTCCTAACTGTAAGGGAAAACTTGGGGCAAAATGTCCTGCTTGACTACGGTTAATTGGCTTACCATTGATGAGAACCTGTCCATTTGGCGGTGCTGTTCCAATCAAGAATATTTTTTCTGCTTTTGTTTGGTGGTTGTTTGGGGGATAAACAACCAAAAGTGATACTGGCTTGCTTGGCGTAGCCATTGCTGCCAATCCTACTACAGAGGAGGTGACGATCAACGCTAATATTACTAGTCTTAGAAGTTTTTTCACGACAACAGCACAAAATGTTTTACCACAGCGACTGTGGCACAATGACGGGATGTTCTTTGAGAAGTTGCTAAAAATTCAAATTACCATACTATGACTAAGTTTATCTTTGTAACTGGAGGTGTCGTTTCCAGTATTGGCAAGGGCATTGTAGCAGCAAGTCTGGGACGTTTACTTAAATCGCGCGATTATTCGGTGTCGATTTTGAAACTCGACCCTTATATTAATATTGATCCAGGTACTATGAGTCCTTTTCAGCATGGGGAGGTTTTTGTTACTGAGGATGGTGCTGAAACGGATTTAGATTTGGGTCATTATGAACGGTTTACTGATACTTCGATGTCGCGCTTGAATAGTGTTACTACTGGCTCAATTTACCAGGCAGTAATTAATAAGGAGCGGCGAGGAGATTATAATGGCGGTACTGTACAGGTTATACCTCATATTACTAACGAAATTAAAGAGCGGATTATTCGTGTTGCTCAAAATACGAATCCATCTGTATTAATTACGGAAATTGGTGGGACTGTGGGGGATATTGAATCTCTGCCTTTTCTGGAAGCTATTCGTCAGTTACGGAAGGAGGTGGGGCGGCAGAATGTGTTGTATATGCACGTTACTCTGGTGCCGTGGATAGCTTCGGCTGGGGAAATGAAAACTAAGCCAACGCAGCATTCTGTGAAGGAATTAAGATCCATCGGTATTCAACCAGATATTTTGGTTTGTCGCTGCGATCGCTCTTTGCCTGTGGGATTAAAACGCAAGTTGTCGGAATTTTGCGATGTCCCGGAAGAATGTGTTATTACTGCCCAAGATGCTGGTAGTATTTACGAAGTACCTCTGATTCTAGAGGGGGAAGGACTGGCAGAACAAGCATTAGATTTGCTGCAAATGGAACAACGCCAACCCAATTTGACCCAGTGGCAAACAATGGTGGAACGCTTATACAGTCCTAAGTACACCGTGGAAATTGCTATTGTTGGGAAATATGTGCGGTTAAGTGATGCCTATCTTTCTGTAGTAGAGGCTCTTCGTCATGCTGCTATTGCTACCTATGGGGATTTGCGTTTGCGGTGGGTGAACTCCGAAGAATTAGAAACTGAATCGGCGGATTCCTATTTGACAGGTGTTGACGGAATTTTAGTACCTGGAGGTTTTGGTATTCGGGGTGTAGACGGCAAAATTGCTGCTATTAAATATGCCCGCGATCACCAAATTCCGTTTTTGGGTTTATGCTTGGGGATGCAGTGTTCTGTGATTGAATGGGCGAGAAACTTACAAGGATTAATGGGTGCTAATAGTTCTGAGTTTGACCCTGAAACCAAGCATCCAATCATTAACTTACTACCAGAACAAGAGAATGTGGTTGATTTGGGGGGAACTATGCGATTAGGACTGTATCCTTGTCATCTCGCGCCTAACAGCTTGGCTGCTAATCTTTATCAACAAGAAGTAGTGAAGGAAAGACACCGGCATCGCTATGAGTTTAACAATGCTTACCGTAATATGTTGTTGAATTCTGGCTACGTTATTAGTGGAACTTCACCCGATGGACGTTTAGTGGAAATTGTGGAATTTCCTGAACATCCTTTCTTTTTGGCTTGTCAATTTCATCCGGAGTTTCATTCGCGTCCTAGCACTCCTCATCCTTTGTTTAAAGGATTTATGCAAGCTGCAATTAATCGGAGTCATCCGGAGTCTAATTTACTAACACGGGTAGAGGTTTACTAAATAATTCAAAACTCAAGAAAATAACTTTTTTGAGTTTTGAATTGGTGACTAGCAATGTTCACTCAAGGGTTGAAGATATTTGCCGTTATGTGTAGGGTGCATCATTTATAAATTTGAAACTCAAGGAGATTTTGTGGGGTACTGGGTGAAAATCCTTGATGATAGGAAGAAATATGTGGTCAATTTTGACTATGTTAATGTTTTTTGTTATGAAAATAAGGCCAGGATTACTTTTTGGTTCCCTGATTCGGCTATTCCTATTGTCCTTAATCCCAAAAGTAATTTAGATGACTACGAAAAAATTATAGAACATATAGAATATTTAACTGGGTTACAAGTAGGAATTGGTCAGTGGCTGAAAATTACTTACGAGCGGAATTAATATATTATTGATCTCACCTGTATTAGTTCCTTTTGTCAAAAAGCTAATGACAGGATAACATTTTGGTCAGCTGATGGCACTATCCCGATTATTATTAATCCAGTGAGTAATCCAGATTCTTATCAAAAAGTTTTAAAATTTTTAGAAAAGTCAAATGGATATTCTTTTTCTTAATTTTCAACAGTATAAATGTTCAGGAGTTTGTTGCCTGTTCCTTATTCCCTGCTCCCTGCTTAATGTTTGTTTGTGCCGATTTAGAGTTGTGGAGGATTATAGTTTATAGTTGGGTTATGGTTGGACTGGGGAAAAGATGGTGACTTGCTAAGGAGTAATGATGATGCTAATTTGGCAGCACCCACCATTCCCGCCGAGTTACCTAATTTTGCTGGTAAAATTTGTAAGTCGATGCGAGATGTGGGCATGACTCGCTGCTCCAGTTCTATCTTTAATGTGGGAAAAAAAAATTCAAAGCTGGCACTTATACCACCACCAATAATAATTGCTTGGGGTGTTAAAACGTAAATTAAGCTAGCTAAACCAATGCCCAAGTTTCTACCATATTCTTGCCAAAAAGTCAATGCACACTGGTCTCCTGCTGCGGCGAGTGCGCCTAATTCGGCTGGTTCTTTACCTGTGCGGCGACGAATTGCTGTAATTGAAGTATACTGTTCTAAAGAACCAGAGTTGCCACTTTTACATATAGGGCCATGGGGGTTAAAGGTAATTAAACCTAGTTCTCCGGCTGCGCCTTGGTGTCCCACGAATAGTTGGCCGTTGAGAATAATCGCACCACCAACGCCAGTACCTAAGGTCAATAAAATTAGATTGTGAAAGTGGCGACCAGCACCCAGCCAAGATTCCGCTAGTCCCGCACAGTTGGCATCGTTAGCAATAACGGTTGGTTTACCTGTTTTGGTTTCTAACCAGTCTGCTAAAGGCACGTTTTGCCATCCTGGTAAGTTGATGGCAACTTGAGCAATGCGTCCGGTTTTATCAGCCGGTCCAGGAGTACCCACACCAATGGCTACAGCTTGATTATACGGGTCAATTTGAGCGATGGCATCTACCATTGCAGCTAGAACTGCTTCTGGTGTAGATGGTTGGGGGGTTGCTACGGTCAATGATTGTAGGCAAGTACCATCGGGTCGGAATCGTCCCAGCTTAATGGCTGTTCCCCCTACATCAATACCAATTAATTGTGAATTAACTAATTGTGAATTAACCACTTGGAAAAATATCAAAATGAATTTTGGGGCTTGGGCGGCATTGATTATCAGTAACCCTTACTGAATGAAAACTCACTGATTTGTGCCCAGCTGTGATGGGTGCACCTTGTAACAAACCGGACAGGGCTATGGATAGCATAAACCCGCCAGTTGCGGCGGCAATTAGAGAAATATTATCTTTCACTCTAGGTTCTATGTAATAACTTCAAAAATATTTAGACGGGGAATTGGTCAATAAGATTCACTAATTTTTGATTACTCTATTTTCTCGTCGTAATCGAGGATGGACAAACTCGTTTAGCCCTTCACCAAGTAGTGATAACCCCACTACCATCAATGTCATTGCTAAACCTGGAAAGAGGGTAGTCCACCAAATACCTGTGGGTAGGGCTTCTAATGCTTGTCTTAAGTCGTGTCCCCATTCTGGTACTTCTTCCGGAAGTCCTAGCCCCAAAAAGCCTAAACCTCCTAAGACTAAAATTGCATCGGCGGCGTTGAGGGTAAATAATACGGGCACACTTTGAATGACGTTAAAAAATAGATAGCGAGAAAGTACTACCCAAGTAGAAGCACCCATAGCTTGAGCTGCTTGAATAAATACTTCTGTTTTGACACTGACTGTGTGATTACGGACAAGACGATAATATTGGGGAATGTAGGCAATGCTAATGGCGATAGCGGCGTTCAAGATTCCTCTGCCTACGACAAAGGCTAGTGTTACGGAAAGGAGCAGCCCTGGTAAGGTATAGATACTATCCATAGCAAATAGCAATACCTGGTCTAATTTACCGCCGATGTAGCCACTCACCATACCTAAAGGCACACCAATAATCATACTCATTGTTGTAGCTAAAATTACTACTTTTAGGGCTACCTGACTACCAAACAATGTGCGGGAAAATACATCGTGTCCCAGGCGACTCGTACCAAACCAATATTTGGCTGATGGTGGTTCTTGAATGGGGTTAGACAAGAACTCTTTGGGGTTTTGCAACCATCCCCAGGCTTGGAACAAAGGAGCGAAGAATGCGAAGAACAGGAAAAATAGGGTAATGACTATGCCAATGAGCATTAATTTTTGGGAAAGATTGGGATTTTGGGCGAGACGTAAAAATCTCGGTAGCTGAGGTTTAGTTATAGCCATAAGCGATCGCGTGCATAAAGCAAGATACTATTTTACAGGGTATGATGAGTTAGTTTTAAGCTTAGGATTTTCTAGACAAATCTATACTTATATAGACAAAAATTAATTTTTCTTGACTTAAAAAAGTAAGTATTTGATACATAATTGGTTCTAATTTTCATTAGAGGCCAGGAGGGAAAGTAGACAAGCCACTTTCCCTCGTCCCTACTTACTAAAGATTAGTTTCAATTATTTGACGATATTCGCTTTTTTGCTTTACGCCTTTGATTTGTTTGAGCAGTTCCTTGTTTTTAAAGAATTGAACTGTGGGCGTTCCCGTGATGTTAGCATTTTGGGCAATATCTCTGTTTTTGTCAATGTCAATTTCTACAAAGTGGATTTTACCCTCAAATTCGTTGACGACTTTATCTAATATGGGCTTTAGGGTATGACAAGGACCGCAACCAGGGGCAATATATTTAACCATGAGTAGGCGATCGCTTTCATGGAATAATTTCCTTAGGGCATAACCTCCTTGATGGCTAGTTACTTGTAAATCAAATCCAGCTTCTTCTTGGGTTTCAGTTTTCTTGGCTGGCTGGTGTTCTAATTCATTAACTGCTGTGGCTGAGTGATGGTGAAATTCTGTAATTAAATTATGTGAGGATAACCAGCGTTCTGCCAACATTGCTGCCATACACCCGGTACCTGCTGCTGTAATTGCTTGACGAAATTCATGGTCTTGCACATCCCCAGCTGCAAATACACCTTCTATACTGGTTTCTGCAGAACTGTTTTTGGTGACAATGTAACCCACTTCATCTAGTTGTAGTTGTCCTTTAAATAAGGCAGTATTGGGGGTGTGACCGATGGCGTAAAATAAGCCTTTGGCGTAAAGTTTGCTTTCTTCCCCAGTTTGATTATTACGCACTTTCACTCCCTCCATGTGGCCATCACCGAAGATATCCACAGCTTCCGTGTGCCAATGCACTTGAATTTTGGGGTTACTCAAAACCCGGTCTTGCATAGCTTTAGATGCTCGCATTTGATCAGAACGCACCAGGAGATTAACTTTAGAGCCGTATTTGGTTAGGTAAATAGACTCTTCTGCGGCAGAGTCGCCGGCACCAATAACAGCTAATTCTGCACCATGGAAAATTGGTGTTGCGCCATCGCAAATTGCACAAGCAGAGATACCCCGACTCCAAAATTGATGTTCGCTGGGTAAGCCCAAACGCTTGGCGGTTGCACCAGTAGCTATAACTAGACTATGAGTTTTGAATTCTCTTTCTTGGGAATGGATTATAAAAGGACGCTGATTCAAGTCAACTGAGATCACGTCTTCAGTATATAACTCAGCTCCCCAACGTTGAGCTTGTGCTTTCATTTTATCCATGAGTTCTGGGCCTGTAATGCCTTCGGGAAACCCTGGAAAGTTTTCTACTTCTGTTGTGGGTTAAACTAAGCCAAAAAGTCACCTTTTTGACTCGTCTTCAGAACCGTGCATGAATCTTTCGATTCACACGGCTCCTCAATGAGTTGAGACTTGTCATGTCTACCTTGGCAAACTACCGTTGTTGGTAGTTTTTTGGTCGTGGCAATGTGGATGAAGAAGTTGTAGGTTTTTGTCATTACTTTTATTACCCAAAGATTTGGGGATAATATGGTCGATTTCTCAAGTGTCTTCATCCTTAAATTACAATCCACAGTGAGGAAATTTCCCTTTTTATGCTGTTAGGTAGTTGAGGGTATTTCCCTATTCTGCTTGCCCAGTATGTCCAATCTCCGTCATAAGGGCTTTTTGTCCCTTGCACTTTGATGTGTCTAATAAGATTCACGTCTTGGTGTTTGATGAGTTGGTAAATTTTGCCATTAGGGTGTTGAGCAGAAAATCTCCAGACTTCTGCTTGGTCTACCGACCAGTATTTTCTGGTTGTCCATCCTTTCCCTTTGTTCGCGTGTCGGCGTTGGGCCCATGCTCTCAATTGTGAGTGTACATGAGTGTCAATTTTACCGAAGATGCCATCCCTCACAACTGTGGAGTAATATCCTGCCCATACCTGGATAACCGGATTTAGTTTGCCGATTAATGCGGATTGGGTAGCAGCTTTGTGCTGGTCGATAATTTGTCCCAGTTTCTTGGTGTGGTTTTTTAGGCTTTCGCTGCTGGGAGTGATTAGAGTTTTGTGCGCTAATTGATTGCTATGTGGGTGGTGATTAGATTTTCTTCTCCGTACAGGAAATTGTCTAATGTTAAAACCTAAAAAGTCAAACCCCACATTTCCTTCGTATTGATGGAGAGTGTGAGTTATTTTTGTCTTTTGTGGTTGTAGCTTTAAACCCACTTCTGACAGCCATTCTGAGATGACCTCTTGACATTTGAGAACAATGTCTAGGTCTTTGTGCATGACCACAAAATAATCTGCATACCTAATCAAGTTAGGGCTAAAAATGTTAGCAGTCCTGGTTGTTTTTGGTTGTTTGAGTGTTTTGGCAGGAAATACTTGATTAATCCTGTGTTCCAGTCCGTGAAGGGCTATATTAGACAGGAGTGGAGATATTGTTTTCCTTTGTGGTGTGCTTTTTTCTGTGGGGAATAGCTGTCTATCATCTACAACTCCTGATTTCAACCATGCTTTTACTTGTTTACGCATGGTTGGGAAAGTGTTCAGTTTCTTAAGGATATACTCGTGGTTGATCCTGTGGAAACAGTTGTCAATATCAGCATCCAAAACGTATTTTGGGTTTTGGACAATTGCGTTGTAGATGGCTTCAATTGCGTCATGAGAAGAACGTCCGGGTCTAAACCCATAGGAGTTGGGTTCAAATTTGGCTTCCCATTCTGGCTCTAATGCCATTTTCAGAAGTGTTTGCAAAGCTGTGTCGTATATAGTCCGGACTCCCAAGGAGTGTTTTTGTTCTTTTTCTGGTTTTGGTGTCCACGTCTGTGGAGTGGGATGAAATTTAGTGTTGGGGCGGAGTTTTTTGACTAAAGTTAGACGTTTTTCTGGTCTGAGGGATTTAAGTCTATCAACTCCGGTTGTGTTTTTGCCTTGGTTTTCTTGGGTGACTGTTTTGACAGCGATACACTTTGCTGACCAGGATTTGATGAGAAGCTTCTGGAGTTTGTGGACTGTTTTAAGATCGCCACGTTGCGAGGCCGTGTATATTCTCTTTTGTAGCTTAAAAACGCGCCGTTCCAGTTTTTTCCAGGAGATTTCTTGCCATTTAATATTAGGCTCGATTCCTTTGAAAACTGGTATGTCGTTTTGCCATTCCATCCTGAAACTGTGTTCGGCTTTGGACATTTCCACTACTACTAGAAACTATACATTCCAACTCACCGTGTCTACGTCTGCCTATCCTTTGGCTTTCCCAAAGGCTTTTGCTTTTTAGACAATCCTTCCTTCTATGCTGCTTGCGGTTAGCACCTGCTCAAGTTATTCGACCTTGACTTGAGAGCGAACATAGAGGTTACTTCGTTCCTAATTTTCGTTTTGCGTTAGTTTTAGAGTCTCTCTCTCCACCGGGTTAGTCTGAGGGTGCAAGGTTGAAACTCATGAATTTTCAACCCTTGGACAACAAGTAAGAATCTGCTGTCTTCTTTACCTTCCCTATTTTGGGACAAGCCAATAATCCGCGTGGGCTTGTTGGTCATGACGATGGTTCTGTCGAGAGTTCGGCTCTTAGGTCTACTCATGACTAACTGTGCTAGAAGGGATTCTCTGTCGGATTCCGAGTTACCTCCGTTTATCCCCGCTTCATTAGTTTGATAGCTAGTCTTACTAATGGGGGATATGCTTTCACCCATGCACCTTGGGGGAAGGAATTACCCACATTATTGTGTACAATGAGCTTTATGAGGGTTCACCTTCACGAAAATTAAGTTGTCCAGGTTTTATTCAACCTAGGGACCTATCCCTCTAACCTTTATCCTTTAAGGATGTCGGTTGATTTCAGGTCAACGAATCGCACTCATGAGTTGTCCACCGGGTAAACCCCCTATTTCAAAGCCTTCAAATACTACAGGTTTTAAATTTGCTCGTGCTGCATAGATTGCGGCTGTATATCCGGCTGGTCCAGAACCAATAATTACCAAGTTTTCTACGGTCGGGTTACTCATACTGTAAATAAACTCATAATGACTACGCTTAATATAGCATAATCAGCTTAGAGATGGGGATTTGATTGAATTAAGAATTTGATGGTCAGTTGCTCTTATGTACAATGTGGGTTTCCAGCATTCACGAAAAAATGAGACAATGGTAAATTAACCATTACAAAACTTTAAATACACACATCATGGTCAAAATCCAGTTTTCTAGAGGTCTTGACGAAAAAGTAATTCCAGAGGTACGTCTGACGAGATCGCGGAGTGGCGATACTGGTACAGCAACGTTTATCTTTACAAATCCGCAAATATTGGCGCAAGGAAGTACTGAAGATATTACTGGGATGTATTTAATTGACGAAGAAGGAGAAATAGTAACCCGCGAAGTTAAGGGTCGATTTGTTAACGGTAAACCAGAAGCCCTAGAAGCAGTTCATCTGATGAAATCTGCGGAAGAATGGGATCGGTTTATGCGTTTTATGAAACGGTATGCTGAAGAAAATGGTTTAGAATTTAACAAGGCTGACTAGATGGTATGGATATCGGCTTAATTCAAATATCTGTCTTCTAAAATTTGTGTAGGGACGATTTTGCAGTTGTCTCTACATCTCCTAATTGCAATGTTGATGGTCTATGGCGGAATTTTCTCCCTATTCTTTACATCTAGTGTATAAACAAACACACTCAGATTCAGCAGTCAAGATTGTCACTTGTGCTGTCGTGACAGTGAGTGACACTCGTTCTCCAGAAACTGATAAAAGTGGTAAGCTGATTCAGGAGTTGGTGGTTGCTGCTAATCATGTTGTCGGAGCATACACAATCATCAAAGATGAGCCGACGCAAATTCAAGAACACATAGAACGACTGGGTAAAAATCCTGGTTTAGATGTATTTATCTTGAATGGTGGTACTGGTATCGCCCCTAGAGATGCTACCTATGATGCTGTTGAGAAATTATTAGAAAGAATTTTACCTGGATTTGGAGAGTTGTTTCGATTTTTGAGTTATCAAGAAATTGGTTCACGTGCCATGGCTTCTAGGGCTGTGGCCGGGGTTTATGTAAATAAATTAATCTTCTGTCTTCCGGGTTCTAGTAATGCTGTGCGAATGGGGATGGAAAAGCTGATTTTGCCGGAATTATCTCACTTGGTTAGTCAGATGCGAATTTGACACGAAAAAAACCTCCCATTGAGGAGGGTTGGGCTTGTTGAATTGATTTTAAGATTTTTAAAACCTTAAAAAATCTTAAAATGGTGCCATTGTTAAACAAATGATTGCTAAGAGGGAAGCTATTACGTAAAATATGGCTACTACTTGTAATTCTGACCACCCGCTCAATTCTAAGTGATGGTGTAAGGGAGCCATCTTAAATAAACGTTTACCTTTACCATCAGGGCTTTTGGTGGCTTTGTAATAACTTACTTGAGCTATCACTGAAAGGGTTTCCACAAAGAAGATTCCACTGAGGATAAATAGCGCTACTAAACTATTAGTTAGTAATGCAACTGCGGCTAAAGCGCCTCCTAATGCTAAGGAACCAGTGTCACCCATGAAGACACGGGCTGGGTTGCGGTTATGGGCTAAAAAACCTAAGCAACCACCACTTAATGCAGCACAAAAAACCATCAATTCAGGGTAACTTGGGGCAATGATAGCGCCTAAGGCCAGTAAAGCAATGGCTACGGTTCCTGCTGCTAAACCGTCAACACCATCGGTTAGATTGGTAGCGTTACTTTCTGCTACCAGGACAAAGCCGGCCAAGGGCCAAAATAAAAATCCTAAAGGTATTGCAAAAGTTACCCAGGGTAAGGCAATGTTTGTTAGGTGAGAATGTTCAGTAAACATCAGCCACAGACAAAACAGGGTAGCAAATCCAATTTGCAAAGCCAGTTTCATCTTGGGGGATATACCTTTATTTGATTTGCGGCGCAGAATTTGCCAATCATCTAGCCAACCGATTAATCCGTAACTTAAAGTTAAAGCCGAGACAGCAAGCACTTCTGTGGCAAAGTTGGACAATAGGCAGGCGATGGCTACAGCTAGAGGTATAAAAAATATACCTCCCATGGTTGGTGTACCAGCTTTTTTCAAATGGGCTTGGGGTCCATCTTCGCGGATAATTTGCCCGGTTTTTAGTGCTTGCAGTACTGGTATGACTGCAAAGCCGATTACAGATGAACTGACGGTACAGAGCAGCAATGGTAAAGTCAGTGATATGCTTTGCCAAGGGGTTCTGTTGGCTAACCAATCTAGTATCAATGCTGTAAAAGTCAGGGCTGCAAGTAAACTGGTAGCTAATCCAATTCCGGAAATGTTTAATCCTTGGTTAGGAGACAATTTAGCGTCCACGGAAATTCCCTTCACTCCACACTGTTAAAATTGAACTATGAGAACAATAGATATTAGTTAGTACTGCATGGCAAAAATCAATAGATGTTTGATATGTTTGGATATAACAAAAGGGTTTTCAATTTTGACTCCTGCGCTGCTGTACTCGTCTTCAGTGTCCATAGACTAATCTTCGTCTAAACTAACTTCACTGTCGTCATCTATATCAAAATCCTCCATTCCGTCTTCTGCACTCAGAAACTCTGATATTTCTTCTTCTTGTTCCATGAAACCCGGTTCTTGAACGGTGCGGGCTACCAGGCGACCTTGAAGTTGCAACCAGTCCAACATGGAAGATTCTTGCTTTAATGGGATGACTGGTGCGCGTTGATTGCGGGGTTGTTCGCTGATGGGAGAATTTAGCATATGTACAAAAACACAAAGACGTTTATGGAACTTGACATTAAGAAGTCTATCACTGACAACGGATAATTTAATTATTCATTCGACTCAAGGTTTAATAAATCCGTAAGCTGATGGAAATATTTTGTTTGATAGTGGTGGTATCTGAAATAAATTTTTGGTGTTTTGTAAGCCTCTATACATAGGATATTAATATTAACTTAGAGTAGATGAGTTTTGAGACTTTTTGAGGTAGGGACGATGCTCGGTAAGGAAAATCTCATTGATGCGATCGCTGGGACAAATCGCGGGTTACTGGCGAGTGAGTCACAAAAACGCTCTATTTTGGCGGCTATGGCTAATTTGGAAGACTTAAATCCTACGCCCCGCCCTTTAGACGGAAGCAGTTTGCTTGATGGCGATTGGCGCTTAATATACACAACTAGCAAAGCTTTGTTAAACCTAGATCGCATACCTTTATGTAAACTTGGTCAAATTTATCAATGTATCCGGGTGAAGACTAAAAGGATTTATAACATAGCGGAGATTTATGGCTTACCTTATTTAGAAGGGTTGGTTAGTGTGGCTGCGAAATTTGAACCTGTTTCGGAGCGACGTGTGGAAGTGAAATTTCAGCGTTCAATTGTTGGTTTAAAACGTTTAATAGACTACCGTTGTCCCGGTGACCTTATCCAACAAATTGAAGCTGGCAAAAAATTTACTGCTTTTGATACTCTATTAGACAGTGATGGGCAGCAAGGCTGGTTGGATATTACTTATATAGATAGCGATTTGCGAATTGGCAGGGGTAACGAGGGTAGTGTGTTTGTTTTGAGTAAGGCATAAGTTTTTTTTAATTTTGTGTATTTGCGAATGACATTAAGCGATCGTCATGTTTTTGTCAAGTATGGTCTGACACCTAGTGAAGTTGACTTTGGTGATTACAGTATTTAGTTTGGCTAAGATGGCAAGCGGTTTGAGATATGAAAGAAATGGTGTTTCAGATTTAAAAGTACATTTGGTCTGTGTTAATAAGTACAGAACAAAGATTTTTACCGATGAAAGTCTTGAAGTAATCTACAAATCATTTATGGAACTGGGGAAAAAGATGGATTCTCAATTACTTGAGTTTAATGGAGAACTAGACTGCATCCAGGTATTGATTGAGTTTCCGCCTAAACTTTGAATATCTCAAATTGTTAACCCACTAAAAGGTCTATCCAGTCGTAGATATGGTCAAGCTGGATATCCAAAACCCTATGGAAAGGAAGCTTTATGGAATTTAGTTACTTTGTATCTTATGTTGGGGGTGCGCCTCTCGAAGTGCTGAAAAAACACATCCACAATCAAGAAGGGCTGTCCTAGAAAGACGGGGTTTTCAAACCAATTTTTGGATAAATAACTTAACAAAGCTTCTAGCGGATACCTTGACGATGTACAGTGAAATCAATTAGCCCTATATAATCCGACATTGATCATTAAAAGGGAAGATAATTATGGTTCAACGTGGTTCTAAGGTACGTATTCTTCGCCCGGAGTCCTATTGGTTTCAGGATGTAGGCACTGTGGCTTCTGTAGACCAAAGCGGCATTAAATACCCAGTAATTGTCCGGTTTGATAAGGTCAATTACTCGGGTATCAACACTAATAACTTTGCCCCCGATGAATTGGTTGAGGTAGCACCACCACCAGCTAAGCCGAAAAAATAAGCGGCAAAGTTAAGAAGGGGGATACAGTGGTAATTAGTTGTTGAGGATGTATACCCCTTGGTAGCTGTTAGAGGTCAGGATTAATGACTTTGAATCAACCACATCTATGCAGGATATGGTTGATTCAAGACTCAGGGGTAATGACTTTGCCTGGCTGATTGTTTTGATGGTACTATATGAAGCTTGTTTGTTTGGTTAGCTTAAATGCCCGAACTGCCTGAAGTGGAAACAGTCCGCAGGGGTCTGAATCAATTGACTCTCCATAAGAAAATTATGGGTGGAGATGTGTTGTTCAGTCCCACTATCGCTTACCCGTTTTCTGTTAATAAGTTTATTCTGGATATTACAGGAAGTGCTATCGCTGGTTGGCATCGTCGGGGTAAATATCTCTTGGCTGAACTGATTCTATCACCCCAGAGTCAGTGGCTTGGTGTTCATTTGCGAATGACGGGACAATTACTGTGGGTACATCAGGATGAACCATTGCAGAAACACACCAGGGTGAGATTATATTTCGAGGATCAGCAGGAGTTACGGTTTGTTGACCAGCGCAAGTTCGGACAAATGTGGTGTGTTGCCTCTGGTGTAGCAGTAGAAAGTACTATTAAGGGTTTAGCAAAATTGGGAGTAGATCCTTTTTCGCCTCTATTGACTGTTGAGTATTTGGCGAGTAGACTGCAAAAGTCCCGTCGTTGTGTTAAAACTGCGTTACTGGATCAGTCAATAATTGCCGGATTGGGTAACATTTATGCTGATGAGGCTTTATTTAAAAGTGGTATTTTACCAACTACTGTCTGTGCAGATTTACAGGACGAACAAATTGAGGTGTTAAGAACAGCGATTGTTGAGGTTTTATGTGCTGGTATTGCTGCTGGTGGCACAACTTTCAGTAATTTTCTGAATGTAAAAGGTATAAACGGCAATTATGGCGCCGAGGCTTGGGTTTATCACCGTAGTGGTCAAGTTTGTAAAGTTTGCGGTAATTTAATTCAACGTACCAAATTAGCAGGGCGTTCTAGTTATTTTTGTTCTCAGTGCCAGAATTAGTTGTGGGTGATTGTTGACAAATGATTTATTTTTTGATGCGATTATACACACAAAAGGCCACAGTAACTTTCATGTGAGTAGGTAAAAAGACGGCCAATATGCCCATTCCACGGAAGTTTTATGATTATCTGTATTTCGGATTTCTGTAATGTGCTATGTGTTGTTATATACTGATAAATTTTGTTGGAAACCGCTTACAATGACGTGGGCGGTTTTGTTTTTTGACTAAAGAAATTGGGCTTTTACCTGTTAGGGCAAGATAAAATCATCAATATGAGCGGTTACTAATTTATGAGGAGAGGTTATGACTGTGAAAAAGGGAGATATCGTTCGCGCTATTCGCGAAAAGTTGGAAAATAGTTTGGAAGCTAAAGCTAGTGACCCTCGCTTCCCTAGTTATTTGTTTGATAGTGAAGGAGAAATTGTAGATACTAGAGGTGATTACGCTTTGGTCAAGTTTGGCAAAGTACCTACACCTAACATTTGGTTGAGGTTGGAACAGTTGGAAGAGTTTAAATAACAGATGAGTTAACATTACCCTCCGCATAGCAAGTGTAAATCTTGGTTACAAGTAGGGAGGGTAAAAATCTTAGTTACAAAAAAATTATGTCTTATTCGCCTTCTTCTTTGGTTCTGTGTAAATCACCGCGTGTAACTATTGTGGGCGCTGGTAGGGTTGGTAGCACTTTAGCCCAACGCGTCGCAGAAAAAAATTTGGCTGATGTGGTGTTGTTGGATATTGTAGAGGGAATGCCTCAAGGTTTGGCTTTAGATTTGCTAGAAGCGAGGGGACTTGAACTACATCATCGTCAAATTATTGGTACGAATAATTATGCTGATACCTGTGATTCCCAAATTGTAGTCATTACTGCGGGAGTTCCTCGTAAACCAGGAATGAGTCGGGATGATTTACTTAAGACGAATGCTAAAATCGTGGTTGATGCTGCCAAGAACGCGATCGCTTTTTCTCCGAATGCTATTTTGATCATTGTGACTAATCCTTTGGATGTGATGACTTATTTAGCTTGGCAAGCAACGGGTTTACCACGTTACCGCATTATGGGTATGGCTGGGGTGTTAGACTCAGCTAGGTTTGAAACTTTTATTGCTTTAGAATTAGGGGTGTTACCTGCTGATGTTCAGGCGGTGGTATTGGGTAGCCACGGTGATTTAATGGTTCCTTTGTCTCGTTATGCAACAGTTAACGGTATTCCAATTACGGAATTATTGGATAGGGAAACAATTGGGCGTTTGGTTGAGAGAACTCGCAACGGTGGCGGGGAAATTGTGGAATTGATGCAGACTGGTGGGGCTTTTTTTGCTCCTGCTTCTGCAATAAGTGTGATGGTGGAATCAATTTTATTAAATCAGTCGCGGTTGTTGGCTGTAGCGACCTATTTACAAGGTGAATACGGTTTAAATGATATTGTGATTGGTGTTCCTTGTCGTTTGGGTTGCGCTGGAATTGAGAATATTGTGGAATTGCATCTCACGGATGAGGAAGCGGAAGCTTTGCAAAGTTCGGCGCAGTGGGTGCGGGATAATATTACTCAGGCTCAGGAAATTTTAGCTATGAAACCTTAATTTGCTGAGATTGTCTTTTGACAACTGTTTAAGCTAGGCGGGTTAGTCACTTTATAGGGCTTTTTAGTTTGAAATAACATCCCGAAAATCCTTTAATCTTGGACATTGTGATTCTAACTAATAAGTGTGAGGGTAAAACATCAACTATTTCTGCTTAATGGCACTAATTAAAATTACTAAAATATTTTTCACACCTTTGATAGAATACTCACTTAAATCAATGTAAACGAGTTTATCCTCTAACTTCAAAACCCTCTAAATATTACCAATGGTCACAGCACGATAAATAGTCCTAATATTATTTTCTTTATCGGCGAAATTTATTACAAGTAAACCAAGTAGCATATTTCTGGCTATATTTGCCAGTACATTTAGCCGTTGTCATTTTTTTTAACCTCCTAATAATATCCTAATTGCTTTTAAGGTCTGACTTCGTTTGCCATTAATAATCTTAGCAAACCAATAATGGGATTCTTCATAACTCATAGCTTTTATTCCTTGGGCAATATTAGCAATTCTTTCTGGTTTAGAAATTGGTTGCAATGTCTGAAATAACAAGGCTAAATTTATACCTGTTTCCTCAGTTAAAATATAAGGACTTTGGCGATTATGAGTTAATGTTTTTGGGTCATAATTATTGGCCTTCAAACAATCATAAATCTCCTGTTTTACCTGAATTAAAATGTTACCCTTTAACCTGCCAACACGCTTGGCAGGAGGACGCTTTTTTTCTCCAGCTTTTTTGTAGGCACACTGGTACAATTCAAGGGCAAAGTTATTGTTGTCTGTGGGAACGACTCGCAGTTGAAATTCTTGCATTTTTAGTAAGTCACTTTAGCCGTTAAATTCAGCTGATTGGGTTACGATTAATGGTATTTTTGATGGTACTGATTTCTGCACCCTTTGGTTGTATTGGAGATGAAAATTTAAATACTAACTATTTCAATAGTAACTTCAGTGACACATCAGCTTTTACTCCAGTAATAAGAAAATATTAGGAAAAGTAAAGACGGTCCCTAAAACGTCGGGTGTAGCTAGAAGAAATTATATTGAGCAAAAGTTTGTTAAAAAAAGTAAATTTATAATTATTCCCTTGACTAGTTATAAGAATGCTCTTCTATTTAAAAAATAGGGTAAATATTAAAATTTTAAAAAATTAGCTCTCTAAAATGACTACGGAATAAAGTTGCTAACTGTCAATTTAGGTAGTCTCGCCCAACTGTACCTTTAAAACCAAATACAGCAATACCAAATGCAGCAATGGTTTCCAATGGGTAGGGTCACATACTCCCTATTCCCACCAAGAAGACAAAAACTGTTAGCAACTCCTTAAAAAGTCCTTGTTATATCGATCCGTTAAGTCACATACCCCCTATTCCCCGCAATGGAATTAAAACCCAGAGTTTGTATCTAAGGAAAAGTATCTGAACTATCCTCTGGATGAATCGGGGGGGCCAATTTACAGCGTAAGTTTCGTTTACCCTAAGAGGTTGTGAATCGAGGGGAGCTATTGGATTACTGGATATGCACTCTATTCCACTGTTAGTAATGGCAGAGTTTGAATTAAATCAATGCCAACCGTACCATCATTGATGATGTTCTATAGATTTTTTTACCTAAGATATATTATGATAGCAATTATTAGTTAAATAGGACACACAGTATGAATGCGGGGAAAAATGTTTTACAGGACACCCAAGATCAAACTCGCTTGCTGTTAGCTTTGTGGGGTTTAGGAGGAGCAAAGCAGGAGGTTAAGAAAGGTCAACTAACTAAGCGGGTTATATCTAAAGGTAAGAAGGTAGCAGACTATAAGCATATATTTGAAGAGTTAGAGAAACAAGGGGCGATCACTATTTCTAAAACCGGATACTTTCTTACTTCTCCGAAGGGTTTAGAGGTGTTGGGTGAAGGTTTGAGGAGTGGGGATTTTCAGTTTGAAGGGACTATTGTTGGTACTTGGGTAGCAAATGCCTTGCTGCAATGGATTAGTCAGATAGACCCAAGGGTTGGTATATCTGGACCAGTGAATCTGGTGAAGGGTGTGAATATTACTTCCTATGAAGACTTTAAGGCTGTGGTGTTGGCAGTTTACGATAAGTTGAATCAGGACTACAACTTAGATGATTTAGTTCCTATTTACAGAATTAGGAGAAAAATAGGAGAGCAAGTAAGTCGTGAGAGCTTTAATACATGGTTGATAGAAATGCAGGCTGATGACATTTTGCAACTAATTACAGGAGAAATACCAGATTTCACTTTTGATAAACGTGAAGATTCAATCTCCATAGCAGGTACACAACTCCGCTCCTACGCCAAACGCTTGATTTAATCAAATTTCTTATACATTTTGTAGTTCCTCCCACAAGATCCAATTACCATGACAAATACCCCTATCTCTTCTATGGAAGCGGTTAACGCTGCTATTAACAATCATAATCCTTTTACCAATGCTGGTATCGTTAAAGAACAGGATGTTTGGGGAAAAAGATTACGGGATATACCAACTTTAAATGTCCATGCTTCTAATAAAGTTTTTGAGGCAATTGAATTTGTACGTAACAATGAATCTAGCCAAGACAAAATAACTTCAATTACCATAACGGCGCAACAAGGGGTCGGTAAAACTCATCTTCTCAGTCGCATTCGTCATCAATTGGAAAAAAAGGGTGGTGCTTTATTTGTTTATTCAGGAGGTAACAATTATACGGACTTAAATCTAGTTAAGTACCAATTTCAACAAACGTTAGTACATAGTCTAAAGCAAACAGGCAGCCAAGCAGTAATGCAGTGGCAGGAAGTAGCTGCAGCTATGGTAAATGAGGTTAAACCTGACAATTTTTCCACTCCAGCAGAGTTAGTCAAAAAATTTGACCAAGCATATAAAAACAGTTTGTCGAAAAATAAAAATTTAATGAATGTTTTGCAAACACAAGTTATCAAACATAAACCCTATGCAGATCCTTATATCCTGAGGGCTATTTTATGGACACTTTCAGAAACTCAAGCACCTTTTGCAACTCAGTGGTTATCTGGTGAAGAATTAGCTCAATTGAATGCTGATGAGTTAGGATTACCCAATCCCAGCAAAGCAAATCAAGATAGAGAAGCTGAAGCGCTCAAAAATATTCAGCAAATTTTAAATTTGGTTAGTTTTTACAACCCGGTTGTTATTTGTTTTGATGAAATAGATGTTAAAAACAACTGTACTGAAGATGGGTTACCGACCGAAAGCGTAATTGCTAATTTGGTTAAAATTCTTCATGATACTCTTGAAAATTCTGAACTAAGTCAAGGTATTGTTTTTCTCACAGTAATGCTGCCTGAGACATGGAAAGAGAAGGTAAATTCAATACCAGGTGGTACCCCTGATAGAGTTTCAAAATTTACTCAGAGGAAACCAATAGAATTAAAACATGTTAGCGGTGATTGTATGATTGAATTAGTTACTGTTTGGTTACGAGAGTTTTATGAGGCAAAAAATTTATTTCCTCCTCATTCATTGTACCCATTTACAGAAAGTCAATTGAGAGAATACGGCAAAGGTAAACCAACTGTAAGAGAAGCTTTGCAATGGTGCGCTAATAATTTTAAAATTTATAAAGAACCACTACCATCTGATCCAATTGAAAGGTTTGAATTAGCATTCAGAAAAGAAAGTAATATCAATTATGAAGATTATTTAGATAATGGGGATGTCATTGCTGACTGTTTATGTTTTGGCTTTGAAACCCTGAAAAATAAGACTATAGAAGCAGTAATGATTGAAGAGATTATTAGGGATGTTAAGCCTAAGTCACAGAACAAAGATTTTATCAACTTTAAGATTATTGGTAATGAAAATGGAAGAACAGTAAAAATTGGCGTGGCTGTAATCCAGGGTTCTCAATTTACATTATGTGCTGGTTTAAGACGTTTAATTGATTATGAAACATTTGATCTAACTCGTGGTTGTTTAGTTCGCTCCCAAGGGAAGACAGAACAAATGAAAAAAAGTTCAGAAGCTTATAAATTGCTTGACGAACTCATTTCAAAGAAAGGAGGGGAACACGTAGATTTGATAGAGGAACAAGTTCGCCCATTGGTGGCAATTTTATCTATTTTTAAAAACTGCTTAAATTATCAACTGACGGAGGTGGAGGTTCTTGATATCATTGCTCAAAATAAAATTACGGTTGATAATCTTTTATTGCGAGAGATTTTAAGTGATCCATCTGGTGATATGCCAGAGATTGATGATAGTGAAATTTTAGATGAATTATTTAATCCTGTAAATATGATTGAAAAAGATGACTCAGATGATTTGAGCGATTTGTTTAATTGATTTTCTTTACTTAATTATGAGTAAGTCAGTTTTAATTGATAAAGCTTTATGCCTACCTTCTCCTGATATTGAAGCTTTAATGCAAGGGCGGATTATTGCATCTGTGCCTAAAAAATTGCTGAATATAGGAGATAAATTTGCACTTTATCCTGTTGACACTTTGAGTATTGCGCTTCCAATTGAACAATACTACCGTCCTAGTTTTTGGCCAATTACTGAAAGTAGTATCCCACAAGTTAATTCTCCGATAGTTGCAATTAAAGCTTGGGCTAAATGTGAGCTTTGCGAATTTGTTGATGACATTCAGAAATTAGAGATTGTCTCTCAATTAACAATATGGTCAGTAAAAGTATTTGAGGAAATATTACGGGAAAAACCGTATATATTTTTGGCTTACTTGCGAGTTTATCATTTACCTGAATTTAAAGAGGTTTGCTTTGGTACCCATATTAAAGACAAAGTAGGTAAATTTATCAGCATACCTAATATTACTGCTTCTGAGGTAAAACCAGTGTTGAGTGATGGTATCTTCGCCCAGCGCCAACGCCAACTACAAAACCTAGAACCACCCAAATATCCAGAACTCGAAGAATTACAAGGTGCTTTATCGCAAATAGCCAGCACAAATGTAGCTGCACAGGAGTTAGACAATGACATCAAAATCTTTTTGGGTTGGAGTGGTGAGGGTTTAACTAAGTCTATTAATGCAGATTTAGCTTGGATAAATACAATTGTATCTTTAGGCGATCGCAGCATAGAACAAGATGAAATAAAAAGTAATTATCAAGCTGGGACAGACTTTGAAAACATTGTCCGCCAAAGCCTTGAATTTTTAGGATTCAAACTAGAAAAGGCCTATAAAGGTGGTGCGGGAGGATTAGACTTATATTGTTCAGAACCTTATCCTCTCGTTTGTGAATGTAAAGCAGGTAAAAGCATTCCTAGCGGTACTGTTCAGGAGTTAATTAAACTTGGGGGAATGCACTTAGGTCTTGCTAAATTTCTCAAGTCAGCAAAATTAATAATTGGCCCTGGTAAGCCATCTAGAGAGACACAAAAAGCAGCACAAGAATGGAAAGTGAGTATTATTAATACTATGAGTTTACAAAAACTGGTTGAACTGAAAGCAAAATATCCAGGCGCGATAAACTTGTTTGAATTGCAGGAATATTTAGAACCTGGACGAATAGAAGATAAAATAGATGAATATATTGATAAAATTGAACAATCTATAAAACTGCGATCGCATATAAACCAGCTAGTAAAAAAATATTTGCAAGACTCAGGGAAAGAATGTACAGGAGTCGAAGCTTTACATGGTGCATATTTTGCTTCAAATCCGCCACAACCTCTCTTACAAACAGAACAAATGCACGAAATATTGATAGAACTTTCTTCCCCACTCACAGGCTACCTAGGAAGAAAAAAAGGAAGTGATTGGAAAAGCGATCGCTTCTATTTTATCCGTAATTTACCAACTTCTTATAAAGAAGATAATACAATATATTTCATGTAAGTAAGTAAGTCAAACTGCCGATAAAATGCCGACTAGACAAAAGTTTTATTGTTTATATCTGTATTTCGCATTGCTGGTTTAATTTGGGATAATCAGATAGTTTGATTCATGAACTTTATGAATGATTATATGTGACTATATTTTTTTATTCGAACTTAATACCACCTGTTGCGGACAAGGAGGGAAACCAGGGGTTGTATCTGGGGAAGAGTCTGTATTTTGCTGAAATTACTAGAGACGTTCCACCGGAACGTCTCCATAGCAAATTGACTAGAGGGAGGTAGCTTTTAAATTCTATAGCCAAAAATGTAGTAACGTCTGCTTTGGTTGCCGAAAGACAGTTGTAGTAAGTTAGGATGTGGGTTGCACAATTTCCGTAGCTTTAGGTCGGGGATTGTGAATTTCGGGACATCTCTAACAAACTATGAAGTTGCAGAAACTTTTAAAGTACCAGGTTCACCCAGATGGCCTTGTAGGAGCACACCGCGCTCATTAGCGTGTAGATGCCGCAAAATCTTGTAAATTGACTCAATTTGCTCGGATGCACCTGCTTTTTGAGCAATTTCTTCTAGAGAAAGAGCTGTTTTTTCCTTTTGTAATAGGGCTACAACTTTTGATTGTAGGTCAAGGATAGCAGCAGCAGCTTTTTTACCAGCCTCTACCCCTGGCTGATGATAGGCGTTGATATTAACCAAGCTGGCGTATAAACCAACAGCACGTTCGTACAAAGCAATTAACGCGCCTACTGTTAAAGGATTGACTTGGGGAATGGTGACTGTGATGGAATCACGGTGATTTTCGTACAGCGCTTGTCGAGTTCCTAGGAGAAAACCAGAAAGAAAATCTCCTGATGTTACGCCAGGTTCAATTTCTATGGATTTTCCCTGACGATCTTCCAGAACTTCGATAAACGTGGCAAAGAAATTAGGTACACCCTCCCGTAGTTGCTGGACGTAGGCGTGTTGGTCTGTGGAACCTTTGTTACCATAAACGGCGATACCTTGATAAACGGTATTGCCATCTAAGTCTTTTTCTTTACCTAAAGATTCCATTACTAACTGTTGTAAGTACCGACTAAACAACAGTAAGCTGTCTTTGTAAGGTAAGACAACCATATCTTTTTCACCTTTGCCATTGCCAGAAAAGTACCAAGACAAGGCCAACAGGGCTGCCGGATTTTTTTCTAAGACTGGAACGCGGGTGGCATCATCCATTTCTTTAGCACCTTCGAGCATAGCGCGAACGTCTATGCCTTGTAATACTGCTGGTACTAGTCCTACAGCAGACATTTCTGAGGTGCGTCCTCCCACCCAGTCATACATGGGAAATCTCGCCAGCCAACCTTCACTTTGTGCTACTTTGTCTAAGTTGCTATCAACGCTAGTAATGGCTACGGCGTGTTTGCTAAAGTTCAGACTCTGACTTTCATAGGCTGCTTTTACTTCCATCATGCCATTGCGGGGTTCTGGTGTACCTCCAGATTTGGAGATGACTAAAACCAAGGTGCTGGAGAGAGTTGTTTTTAGGTGAGTGAGAATGCGGTCAATTCCTGCGGGGTCACTATTGTCGATAAAGTGAATTTTCAAAGCAGGAAAATCGGGTGCAAGGGCTTCAGCGACAAATTGTGGACCTAGGGCAGAACCACCTATGCCAATGGATATGATGTCAGTAAACCGACTGGCTTGAGGAGGATGAATAGCACCTGTGTGGACTTTTTCAGCAAAGGCTTCGATTTGTTCTAGAGTTTGGACAATCTCTTGTGTCAGTTCTGGGGTCGGTGCTAAATCTGGGTTTCGCAGCCAGTAATGTCCAACCATGCGGCTTTCGTCAGGATTAGCGATGGCACCGTTTTCTAATTCCGCCATGTCCGCAAACGCTTTGTCGAATTTCGGCCGCAAGGACTGCACGGCAGCGTCATCAAAACTCATCCGACTGACATCTAGGTAAAGTCCTAATCCCTCGTGGAAATATAACCAATTTTGGTATCGTTGCCAAAGTGCCTTTGCATCCATAGGGAAATCTCAAATAAATATTGCTTCAAAAACAAGTTTAATGTAAGGTTACACCTATCCCTGCCTAGCCTTATACAGTTTTAAGTCTTGGGTGTTGGGCATTTTAACAAAAATGCGGAAAACCCTTGAGAAAGAGGCGTATAGCGCCGTATTTCCTGGTTTAGTCAAGAGATGTTCGCCCAGCAGATCTCCTTGGGAGAAGGCTGTTTGTGTAGATTGCTGTTGGGGAGCTAGGTTTTTATACAGGCTGTTTACTGTTTTTGTTAATGTTGATGTAATATACACCATAATACCTTATCTGATAACATCACAAATTACTTAGAGGTAAACGTCTTAAAACTTATTAAAGAGCTTTTATGGGTTGCCTGAAGTAGGAAGTACGGGGCAATGGGTCTGTTGTTCCAGGATTTTCGGCATTTTCGTGATCACGCATATTTAAGTTTAATTTTTATGGTTGAATATCTCATTTTTTTAGCAATTTCTACAACCATCTTTGCTCTGTTTAGTTTAGGACTTAATTTGCAGTGGGGCTTTACGGGGTTAATTAATTTTGGTCATATTGCTTTTATGACTTTAGGTGCTTACACTACTGTGGTATTAAGCTTTAAGGGATTTCCCTTAGTTATATGTGTGCTTTTTGGGGCAGCAGCAGCATCTTTCTTGGGTTTAATTATTGGTTTAGCTACCCTGCGCTTGAGAGAAGATTATCTGGCAATTGTCACCATTGGGGTGGGAGAGTTAATTCGGTTAGTGGTGAATAATCAGGAATTACCTGTTGGTGATACCTGGATATCTGGAGCTTTTGGTGTCCAAAGTTATCCTATACCTTTATCCACAGAACCTAATTTGTTTTTTAGACTGGTGATGATGGCATTGCTGACTGTCCTAACTGTCCTCACTTTCTTTTGGTTGTGGCGATGGGTTTCCATGGCTGAAAAGTTTTTGTTAGCTAATGGGGGGAGAAAGTTTACTGCTAAGGAAGATTTAGCTTCGCGCTGGGGGGTGGGGATTGTGTTGGCTTTATTAACCGCAGCAATTTATATTGCTGGGATGATGGGTTTGTATAATTATAAACCAAAAGCAGGTTTAATGTTGTTGTCTCTGTTGGTGTTGGGGTTTGTATTCTGGCGGTTGCAAATTCTTGTGCGATCGCCTTGGGGAAGAGTTCTCAAAGCTATCCGTGAAGATGAAGAAGTACCTAGGGCTATGGGCAAAAACGTTTTTTGGTATAAAGTACAATCTCTCATGTTGGGGGGTGCGATTGCTGGGATTGCTGGGGCTTTTTTTGCTTGGCAATTGAGCGCGATTTACCCTGATAATTTTCAACCACAACTTACCTTTGATGCTTGGATCATCGTGATTTTGGGCGGCTCTGGGAATAATATCGGCACAATTTTAGGGGCGGTAATTTTCTTTACTTACGATGCTATGACTAGAGAATTTTTACCGAAAATTTTTACAAATTTATCTTCTGACCAATTGGGTGCATTTCGGATTATGGTTATTGGTTTGATTTTGATGATCTTGATGATGTGGCGACCTCAAGGGATTTTAGGGAAAAAAGAGGAACTGACCCTTGGGAATTAAGCTTCCCCGGTTTAGAAAGCTGGGGATTTCTGAAGAGTCCATAAACGAACTTTCTCAGGTTGAGTTAAACAGTCCCTACCTATTACGCTAAGATCAATTCCTAGCATTACCACTATCTTTCTCAATAAGTAGTTTTTTTAATTCTGGAAATTTTTTATAAGAAAATAGGCTGAAAACTCTTGAGGTTAAGTTTTAGCAAAAAATAGGGAGGCATCCCCGTTGGCGTAGCGTGCCGTCAGGCATATTGACGCTACAGGAGTTGGAATCAATACTTTAGTTGGTGAAGACCTGCTAGATGGGATTCTGACGTAGAATGTAGAATCTCCGTGGCTTTAGCCTGGATAGTGTCAAAAAAACAGTTTTGATGAATTGAAAACATTTTTATGGTGGATAATAAGTTACCCCAGCTTCCTTTGTTAGCGGCTACTGGACTTTGTAAAAGCTTTGGAGGTGTTAAGGCGGTTCATGATGCTCGCATCGCGGTATTTAAGGGTAGTATTACTGGTTTGATTGGCCCTAATGGTGCTGGTAAAACTACTCTATTTAACCTACTCTCTAATTTTATTCGTCCTGATCTGGGACGAGTTTTCTTTGATGGCAAACCCATTCACCATCTACAACCACATCAAATTGCCCAGCAGGGCTTGGTACGCACTTTTCAGGTGGCGCGGACTCTTTCGCGGTTGTCGGTGTTAGATAATATGCTGCTGGCCGCGCAAAAACAAACTGGGGAAAACTTTTGGCAAGTGCAGTTACAACCCCACGTTGTCGCTCAAGAAGAAAAGGAACTTAAAGCACAAGCAATGTTTTTGTTAGAGTCTGTGGGGTTGGCACATAAAGCACAAGAATATGCTGGTGGTTTGTCTGGTGGACAACGTAAGTTATTGGAAATGGGGCGGGCGTTAATGACTAATCCCAAGTTAATCTTATTGGATGAACCAGCAGCAGGTGTAAATCCAAGATTGATTGATGATATATGCGATCGCATTATTACTTGGAACCGTGAAGATGGTATGACTTTTTTGATTATTGAACATAATATGGATGTGATCATGTCTTTGTGCGATCATGTTTGGGTACTGGCGGAAGGTGAGAATTTAGCTGAAGGAACTCCTGCAGCAATTCAAACCAATCCTCAAGTTTTAGAAGCTTATTTGGGACATTGAACTATCAAACCTCACTTTGGCTTTTTCTTAGTAAAGGGAGGAGGTGGAAATTTTTTTTCTATTTTGTGTGATTGTTAGGTATGGTTCTTGATGGTCGCTATTGTGCCAATCTATAGCTTTTTTTAGTCTGAAGTCTTGAAAAACATGCCGATTTTGCAATAAGATAAATGCTGCTATTCCTAATAGGAAATAACCAAAATATTTCTGTAGCTTTTTGCTATCAATATATTTAGATAGGTAAGCACCTAAAAGACTGCCAACACTGGCAGCTATAATAAATGAACCAATGACTTTCCCATCTAAATCAACCTCTCCCCAGTAGCCTAAAAATCCAGATGCAGCATTAGCAGCAATAATTAACAGGGAAGTACCAATGGCCTCTTTCATGGGCAGGTTTCCCAAAATAACTAACGCAGGGATAATGGCAAATCCTCCTCCTACTCCCACTAATCCTGTTAATACACCTACGCCTAATCCTTCACTTACTAGCCATAACCAACAGTGTTTACAAATTGGTTGAGGATAAAGTTCTAATGTGGGTTTTTCCGTAGGTTTTTTAGTGGCTGTTTTGACGCTGCGCTTAATCATTAACCCGGCTGCTAAAAACATCATGACTGCAAATAACAGCATTTGCAAGGTATCAGTGACGAATGGAAGATTGGCAATTTTAGCTCCCGCAAAAGCACCTAACATGGTAGCAGAACCAAAGATAAATGCTGTTTTCAAATTGACGTTTCTCTGTCGCCAGTGGGGAATGACTCCAATTAAGCTAACAGCTCCCACAATGACTAAAGTCATAGCTACCGCGGATTTGGGGGGTATTCCCATGACATAAACCAATGTAGGTAATGCTAAAACCGAACCACCACCACCAATTAATCCTAAGCTAATACCAATACCAACGGCTAGAATATGTCCTAATATCCATGTCATTATCTTACGTGTTGGTTGTAGGGTAATTTTGCTAATAAGCTTGCCATGGCACAGGTGTTAGTTACTCCAGCAAATATTAAACCTACACCCACAAAACCACTTAAAATTAAAAACCAACATGAAACAAAAGCTCCCAAAATAGTTGCTGTAAATACCAATAAACCAGCTAGGATTTGTACCTGTCTCATTAAACTAATGGGGGCATTTTTATTAAAATTAGTGGCATAGTTTAACTTTTTCCAGGCTGTAATGCCTCCTTCTAGTTGTGTAAAATCTGCAAAACCAGCATTGATCAATTTTTGGGCTGCTTGGTGAGAACGATTTCCTGCTTGGCAATAAAGTACAACTTTAGTATGAGGCTGAAAAGGTACTTGTTCTGGACGGAATTGAGAAAGGGGTAAAAGTTTAGCACCGGGAATATGTTCTGCTGTATATTCTGAAGGTTCTCGCACATCAATAAGATGCACTTTTTGTTTTTCAGTCCAATTTTTGAGAGTTACAGCATCTATTAGTTGCAGTTTTTTTTGTGGAATCATCTTTCTACCATCTAATATTAATTGTGAACTACTAACCCATGACCACAACGTTGATTTGCTGGTAATGCTTCCATGATTTTTTGGGGATTTGGTAAGTTTAAGTTCCCCATAAATTCAATAAAGCTATCTCGGTTATGTGTTTGAAAACGAGGGTTAAAGTGTTTTTCTTCACCGATAGTCGAAACTGTATAACCTCGGTAATCATGTCCTGGGTAAACTAAGGTTTGATTGGGAAGTGTAAATAATCTTTGGGTAACCGAGTCAAACAATTTTCCTGCATCACCACTTTGAAAATCGGTTCTTCCACAACCACGAATAAATAAAGCATCTCCGGTTAAAATTCGCTCCCCGTTAACTAAATAAGCCATGTGGCTATCTGTGTGTCCTGGGGTAGCAATTGCTTCTATGGTGATTGAATCTATATGCAGAATTTCTCTGTCCTGAATATGTCTGTCAGCACAGCTAGCTCGGGCATTTTCTGGTACGATTCCTGAACATTTAGTTAGTTGACGTAATTTACCCGTACCTGTAATATGGTCTGCGTGAATGTGGGTTTCTAAGCAGTAGTAGAGTGTTAAACCTAACTCTGTAATTAGTTGGTAATCTCGTTCTACGTGCTCAATGACCGGATCAACAAGAACAGCTGCTCTAGTATTTTCGTCAGCAATCAGATAAGTGTATGTACTGGATTGACTATCAAAAATTTGGCGGAATAACATCTTTCTCTCCCCATCAAGCCAACGGCGTTAATTGGCTGTTAAATATTGGTTTTTGGAACTTAGGGTTTATTTAATAATCTGACTATATTACTATATAGTTATAATGTCAACATAAAAGCAAAAAAATATTTAGTGTTATATGTCAGAGATATTTCCCGCTGTCCTCAGCCAAGTTGCAGATTACTTCAAAGTTTTGTCAGAAGTTAGTCGCCTACAAGTATTATGTTGTTTAAAGACAGGTCCTAAAAATGTGACACAAATTATTGCGGAGAGTGGATTAGGGCAGGCTAATGTTTCCAAGCACCTCAAAGTTTTGGCTCAGGCGAGTATTGTGAAAAGAACACCTGAGGGAGTTAGTGTAGTTTACGAAATTGCTGATCCGATATTGTTTCAGTTGTGCGATTTAGTGTGCGATCGCCTGGCTGTGCGATTGCAAGAACAAACGCAACAGTTGTCACAATTGGAAAATCAGGATTGGGGGACAAAGGGTTAATGTGATGCCCAATGTCCCATAACTTAGCTAAATTGCTCGCCTGCATCTAAATTAAACAAAATTTGCAGGGTTTGCATGCAATGTCGTCTGGCGTCAACATCCTGCTGTGCTCGTAATTGTACCATCGGATCATGTAAAATTTTGTTAACAATTCCCCTTGTTAAAGCTTCAATCACTTCTTGATGTTTTTCGGCAAATTCTGAACCCAGGCGAGACAAGGCTTTTTCTAATTCTTGTTCGCGGATGGCTTCTATTTTAGTTCTCAGACAACTAATCGTAGAAACTGTTTCTAGCGATCGCCACCAAATATCAAAAGCTTCCACTTCTTGATCTAAAAGCTTTTCTGCCTCTTGTGCCATTTTGCGACGGCTTTCGTAGTTTTGGGCTACGACGGCTTTTAAATCATCGACATTAAAAGCTTGTACATTCGTGAGTTCATTGACGTCGGCGTGAACGTTACGCGGTACAGAAATATCAAATAACATCAAAGGCCGACGGGGGTTTAAGACTAGTTCTAGCTGGCTACGGTCAAGTATTGGTTCTGTGGCAGAAGTACTTGTAAATACTAAATCACTTTCGGCAATTACTGTCATCATTTCTGATAGCGGGTGAGTATATATAGACTGTTCGGGATAAAGTTTTGTTAATTCCTGGGCGCGTTCTTGGGAGCGATTGATAATAGTAATCTGTGCAGCACCTTTAGAAATGAGGTGTTGTACTAACAAACGGGACATTTTACCAGCGCCGATAATTGCCACCCGGCAAGCTTCTAAATTAGTCGCCTTTATTTGTGCTAACTCCACAGCCGCGGAACTGATAGAAACTGCACCAGTACCAATGTTCGTCTCAGTACGCACGCGCTTACCAGCTGTGAGTGCTTGTTTAAATAATCGATTGAGAATTGTTTTTATACCGTTGTATTGCTGACCTAGTTTGTGAGTATTTTTGACCTGAGCTAGAATTTGGCCTTCTCCCAGTACCAAACTATCTAAACCAGATGCCACCCGCATCACGTGCATGACAGCATCATTGTGGAGCAACATAAACAAGTGTTGACGTAGAGACTGTACAGGTAATTTGCTGTGTTCAGAAAGGAATTGAGTAACTTCCCTGATGCCCTGTTCAGTTTCACTGGTAACAATATAAATTTCCAGGCGGTTGCATGTGCTGAGTATTGCTACTTCATCAATGTGGGGGTAGCTGCTCAGATGAGCGATGGCACTTTCAGTTTGTGGTTCTGGAATACTCAGCTTTTCCCGAATTTCAACTGGGGCTGTTTTATGGCTTAACCCCACCACGGCAATATTCATTATTTACGGCTAATTGGTAATGGATTTATTGATTATTGTGGATTGGGATTGGAGTAGAGAAGAGGCAAGGGGTGGGGGTGTAGCGAAAGGAAATAGTTTGGGATTGACCATAGCACTACTTCCTACTGCCTACTCCCTATTCTCCACTCCCTATTCCCTACTGTCTAACTACTAACGCAATTGCAGATTTTTGGGTTCATTGAATAAATGGATAGTATCAACAAAACGGGCTGTTTTCGATTGGTTGGAAATAACCAAGCTTTGAGTTCTTGCACCACCGTTAAAGAAGCGGACGCCATCCATTAGAGTACCGGGGGTAATGCCGCAAGCTGCAAATAGAACTGTTTCGCCAGAGGCTAATTCATTGTCATTGTAAACCCGATCAGGGTCTTCAATGCCCATTTCTTTTAACCGAGCGAGATTGCCTTCTTTGCTTTCACCAATCAAACCTGTTTTTACAACTTCTGGGTCATAGATCAGTTGTCCTTGGAAATGTCCTCCCAGGCACCGCATAGCCGCAGCAGAAATAACTCCTTCTGGTGCTGCACCGATGCCCATTAGTGCGTGGATATTTGTCCCACCGAAAGCGCAGGAAATAGCAGCAGAAACGTCGCCATCACTGATTAATCGTACTCTTGCGCCGGCGGTGCGAATTTCCTGAATGAGTTCTTTGTGGCGGGGACGATCCATAACCACAACCACCAATTCCTCTATGGAACGGTTTAAGCACTCAGATAGAATCTTGAGGTTTTCAGTAGCAGACTTGTTTATATCCACTAAACCTTTTGCTGGTGCTGGTGCTGCTAGTTTCTTCATGTAGAAGTCAGGAGCAGCAAATAAACCACCTTTTTCTGAAATTGCCAGAACTGCCATTGAACCATTTTGACCGTAGGCAACTAGGTTTGTACCTTCGCAAGGGTCTACAGCAATATCAATTTCAATCAGTTCATCAGGGTTACAGAAGTTTTTAGCATCTGGTTGGGTACAGACACCCACTTCTTCCCCAATATAGAGCATGGGCGCTTCATCACGTTCGCCTTCACCAATCACAATGCGACCGCGCATATAGATTTTGTTCATCCGTTCCCGCATGGCTTCCACTGCTACTTGGTCAGCAATGTTTTTTTCGCCTTTGCCCATCCATTTTGAGGAAGCGATGGCCGCTTGCTCTACTACCTCAATAATCTCTAATCCAAGTGTATTTTCCACAGAGTCACCCTCTAAACTGCTTTTTTGAAGTTGTCTTATCTGCCTATTTCAGTCTTCAAGTCTACCAAAGGGCGGATACACCTGGGAAATACTATCTACTAGAACAAATGTTAAGTTTTACTGCTTAATGACAATTATACTCAAATTCACCTATTTTTTTAGTACTAAGGTACTGTAATCAGCAATTAGCCAATATGGTTAAAAACAAGGCATAACAAAATGTTAATTGAACATCCAGAATATCTGATACATCGGCAATGGATGAATCGCGCTCTAGACTTGGCACAAATTGCTGGCGATGCAGGAGAAGTACCTGTTGGCGCTGTGATTGTTGATCCTCATGGAAATTTGATTGCAGAAGGGGAAAACAGAAAGGAACGAGAAAAAGACCCCACTGCTCACGCAGAAATCCTCGCTCTGAGATCTGCTGCTAAAAGTTTACACAGTTGGCGCTTAAATCAATGCACTCTGTACGTTACCCTAGAACCTTGCCCGATGTGTGCAGGTGCTATTGTGCAAGCACGTATAGCAATGCTTGTATATGGAGTGGACGATACTAAAACTGGCGCAGTTCGTACTGTTATTAATATCCCTGATGGGGCTGCCTCTAATCATCGCCTCAAAGTGATGGGAGGTATTCTAGAGTCAACTTGTCGCCAGCAATTACAAACTTGGTTTGCCATTCGTCGTCAAAAAAGTAACGGACAGAGATAAAACTGTCCAGTGGCTTTGACACAATTAACAAAAGAAAAATTACGGTGTAATTAATTCAGGGTTTATTTGATTTTCTAGTACAACCACTAGCTGCCATTATGATGCAAATTTATACTCGTGAACCAGCTGGCTCACAAACACTAGCTATTACTAAAACAAATACTAAAGTATCTCGCACTACCTCGCGGATATCTCCTTGGCTAAGTCCCTTATTGTATCTATTAGGGCGGTACTTTTTGTTACCGTTGTTCTTTCGACGAATTGAAATTACTGGACAGGAAAATGTACCTTTAACTGGCCCTGTGATTTTAGCTCCTACTCATCGTTCACGTTGGGATTCATTGCTTTTGCCCTATGCTACTGGGCGCTGTGTCACAGGACGAGATTTGCGGTTCATGGTCACTATTAATGAGTGTTATGGGTTGCAAGGTTGGATAGTTAAAAGTATGGGGGGGTTTCCAGTGGATCCTCAACGTCCAGCTATTACGACTCTCCGTCATGCGGTGGAATTACTAGAACAAGGAGAAATATTAGTTATTTATCCAGAAGGTAATATTTATCGGGATGGCAAAGTGCACTCGTTGAAACCAGGAATTGCTCGTCTGTCTTTGAGTGCTGAATTTAATCACCCAGGATTGAATATAAAAATTTTACCGATTAGTATTAACTACAGCCAACCTTATCCTCAGTGGGGTACGAGTGTGAAAATATGTATTGGAAATGCGCTTAAAGTCCCCGATTATGCTGTTGGTAATTTGAAACAAAGTGCCGAATATCTAACTTCAGATTTAGCATTAGTTTTAGAAGAATTAAGCAATCCAGAATTAATTGACCAATGATTAATGACCAATGACTAATGACCAACTATTAAGTTGGCCTACATCTTGGAGTGCATGGTCGATTAACCATAATTGCCATGTTCCTTGAGCAGAAAAAGTAAGTAACTGTTTCAGAGTAGGATGCGATCGCATGGTGTAAGTTCTTTGTAAATTAGTGCGGCGGCCTAAAGTGCGGTTCTGCAACAATACCCGTTGATTATTCGGGGCTATTAGATAAATCTCTAAGTCGCCTAAAAAATCATGGGTAATATTAACCGTGATTTGAAGCTCTTTAATGGTAATTGATTGGTCAATGGCAATAGCACTTTTAATTCCCTGTGGATAATTATCTGGAATATTTAACTGACGGGAGTTTTCGCCTGTGATCTGTTTACTAGCAGATGACAAGGAAGTGCGTAGTTTGAGGGCTGCTTGTACTGCTTTGGCTGCATTAACTTTGCCATAACCGAACCATTGAGAATGACCGTTATGATTATAAGTGCCTTGTTGCATACCCAACTGGGGGTCTGGGTCATAATCGACAATTTTATCAGCGGTTTCTTGGAGAATAAACCTGACTTGTGAAGCCGTTAAGTCAGGATTTGCTGACAACACCAACGCAGCTACGCCTGCGACTATGGGAGCAGCACTGGAAGTACCGCCGAAATTATTGGTAAAATCACTATGATGGTAACCTGCGGCTCCTATTTGGTCAGTACTTAAGATTTGTAGTCCGTGAAGAGTAGCAGTAATTGGGGGTTGTGTGTTGACAAAACCCCGATGTTGAAATGACAATACCGGGGGAGCATTGTTACTAGGGGCACATAAGGCAATATTAGTTCCCCAATTACTGTAAGCAGCTTTTTTGTTGAGGCTAGTAGAAGCAGCAATGGCAATTACATCTGGATGTAGTGAAAATCCATTTAACCAATTTGTATTTCCTGCTAACAAATTGCTTGGCCAATTTTTCTCATAAACAGTGCCATTGAGGGGACGGTTAGCATTTCCCGCTGCAAAGACAATTACGCAACCTTGACCATTGCGCCCTGTAGTAGCTGCGCGAGTAATAGCCGCCCGTTGGCGCAAAGACAAGGGGAAATATACAGCAGAAGCACCCCAGCTGCAAGAAATTACACTGGCTCCCTGCTCTATAGCCCAGTTAAAGATATTCTCAATGGATTCATCGTCTAAAAAACCAGTACTACGAATTGGCATTAATGCACAACCAGGCGCAACTCCGACAATACCCTTACCGTTTTCTTCGGCAATAGCCAGCCCTGCACAAGCTGTTCCATGACTAGTTTCTCCTTGACCAGGTACAGGCAAAAAGCTATTGTTTTTTAAGTCTCTAGGAGCAACAATTTTGCCGCTACCTTGGAAATCTGGATGGTTCAAATCAAAAGAATCATCCACTATGGCTACGACCACAGAACGGACACCGCGAGTAATATCCCAAGCTTTCTCCACAGAAATATGAGAACCAGCTACCAATTGATGACCACCTTTGTGGTTCAGATACCATTGGTCAGGATACATGGTATCACTGGGTCTGTAATGTGATTCACTTTTTAATAGGATGTTAGGTTCAGCAGCTAACACTTCTGAAAAGCCTTGTAATTGGTTAGTAATCTTGAGGGGATTTTCTCTGGCTTGTTTGCTGACTAAAAACACAAAAGTATGAGGAAGACCTTGGACTGGTTTTTGTTTAACTAGGCCAAATTCACTGGTGATGGCATTAATTGCAGTAGAATCTACCCAAGAGGCAAATTGAACAGTAATTTGGTCATTGAGGTAAACGTAAGTTTCTGGATAATCTTTGATTGTGTAAACATGACCTACAAAAGCCACGTTTTCAGCAGAGCGTGCTTGGGACATGGCCGAATCTAACTGATTGGGTAGAACGGTAAAAAGTTCTAAATGCGCTTGGGGGATAGTATGTTGCCAAGTAGCCCAAATAACGTGAGATAATTGTTCGGGAGTAAAGTTGGTTACCGGACGAACGGTGAAGCGGTCTACGACTTTTTCTAGAATTAATTCTTCACCACCGCGTTGTAAGACCATTCCCAAACTGCTTGTTGGTAAACCTGTGTTGGTAAAATCAGAGGAACTAGCGTGGTCGTTCATAACGGCGATTATAGTTAGTATACAGAGGCAATGGGAACTCTATCAAACCGATTTTCAGTCTAATTCAGAGAGCCTTCAATAGTAACTTTATTTTGTAAGGTTAGATATCGGAAGTTTTTCTGGTTTTTCTATACAGTTGTCGCACTAATTAACCCCATGAATTCTGCTGTTGTTCCTCCTTTAATTAGTTTTACCTCGTTATCATTATCATTCATAGCGGCTTTCAGCTTGCTATCACCTGTCAATGCTCAGGTACAAAATTTACCGAAGATTTATACTCAAGTACAAATCATTGACCCTAATGATGCCAACACACTACGTCCTACAGCCCAAAATAATAGCGTTTTGAGTATGGCAGGAGGTGAACGGCTGATGCAAGAGGCAGATCAAGCTATTTCTGCTCAAAACTACTCTTTAGCAGCTAAAAAACTACAAGATGCACGTCAGGTTTATAATCAATTATCTAATTTCTATCAAGAACTAAATGCTAGCTTTACGGGAATTGATACCAAAGTTTCTGATTCCCAGCGGAAAAAAGCCCTGGAAACAGCCCAAAAGCGGGATGAAGCCACCTATCAGTTAGCACTCGTACATCGGGCACAAAATCAACCTGAATTAGCTGTCCCGTTGTTAGTTCAGATTATTAAAAGTCAAAACCCGACACGGGATTTAGGCAAGAAGGCTTATCAGCAGTTATTTGAATTAGGTTTTGTTGACGCGCCCTTTCCCAGACAGGGTAGTAATTCATCCCAAAATAGATAATTTCTCTACATCTGCCCAGAAAGGGCAAATGGTAAGATGGAGTTATTTGGCAAAAAAACCGGGAGTTAACACTGTCGTTCAGGTAGCTTTTCCCATTGGGAGAGGCTAAGATTACCAAAGTAGTGAGGCGATTCTCGGTACACAGGAAGCTGAGCAAGCATTACTTTTCTACTTGCTCAAGTCCTAAAGGGGAACGGCATTGAGAAGTGCCGAGTTTTTTTTCCTCCCACAGCTTTGAGCAGTGGGTTTCTACATTATGCGCAAGGTTATTATGATTAATCCACAGCAAGTTGAGGCAATGATCAAGGCCGAACTGCCAGATTCAGAAGTTCAGGTGCAAGATTTGACTGGTGGTGGTGACCACTATCAAGTAACAGTTGTTTCATGGCAATTTGCCAATAAGGGATTGGTGCAACAACACCAATTAGTTTATGGTGCTTTGCGCAAAGCTATGTCAACTGAAGCGATTCATGCCTTGGCTATAAAAACCTATACTCCTGAAGCGTGGCAAGCAACAGCCGCTTCCTAAGTCAATAAGTTCAAATTTATAAGTTCAAGTTTGAACTACAAAACCGAGTATCAAATTTTAGCTATTAGCAACACAGGAAACAAAAAGTCCATGACTCCAGAAACCAAAGAAAAAATTGATAATTTGATCAAACAAAATAAAATTTTGGTTTTCATGAAGGGAAACAAGTTGATGCCTCAGTGCGGTTTCTCTAACAATGTTGTGCAGATTCTGAACACTTTGGCAGTTCCTTTTGAAACAGTTGATGTGCTTTCAGATCCTGAGATTCGTCAGGGGATTAAAGAATATTCTGACTGGCCGACAATTCCCCAAGTGTATGTTGACGGTCAATTCATCGGGGGTTCAGATATTATGATTGAACTTTACCAAAAGGGTGAATTGCAGGAAATAGTGGAAGTAGCATTGGCTTCCTAATTTGCCAACAGTTAAAATCCCCTTTTCCACGTTGGGCGCACCAAAGTAGGGAGGAGGGGATTTTTTTCATTAATCAAAATATCCTGAAAAATTCACAGCAGCAAGCCCTTGATGAGGGCGCATGATATGCTATGATCTTCTCCGGTGTTTATGGAATTTTTAGATTTATTTGGTATATGTATCACTCGTTGTTCGTGAAACATATACCCAAACCCTGAGCCTGGTAAGCCCATGGTTTGGGTTAAGCCAAAACTAAGAATCTAAAATAGAATCCCGTGGCATCAAGAGTGGAAATTTTAGATTTGTTTGGTTTACGTGTCATCGGTTGTTGGTGAAACATATCCTTCATCTTCAAGGCTGGTGGTCTGGGTCAAGCCAAAATCTAAAATCTAAAAGTTAATCAGTACAGGGCACTAGTAGTAATCAAGTTGTGGTTGTGTTTTAGTGATAACAAAGTTTGATGCATCGTAGAGGTAGCGTCCAGCTTCCTCTTCTAAGCGATGAATCAGCATAGGTTCAATAGCGTTACTATGTCGCAGCGCGGCTAAATACCCATCCAAATACATCCGCATATCGTCCGTGCGATAACCGCGATTCCATAATTCGACGAAGGCGTCAGTAATTCGTTGGTAATAGCGGATGGTTTGTGCGTCTTGAAGCATAACTGCTATGTTAATCTCTTTAGAATGAGAATTGTAAACGATTCACGCTGAAATGTGAAGTGTTACTTTCACCTTCTTGGCTTCAACTCAAGGGCAAAATGTCTACCCTAGGTTAGATTTTCTCTGGTACATTGTATATTGATCATATTCCATAAAAGTTGGAATATGATGTTTGGTAAGGTTTTCTTATAAGAAGGATGCCGAGAATTCCTAAGAAACAGTAAGGTATTTGTGTCTTTCCTGTTGTGGCTGCGCTACGCAGGCTATCAGAGGGGCGATGAAGGCTAACCGCAGGATTTATGCTTTGTTGAAATTACTTTCCTTGTTGCTCAATATAATGCTTCACTGTTTCAGCTTAGTAGCCTAGGAAGACTTAAGAGTTTGCAATATGTTCAGAAACCATTGTTTGGCAAAATCAATTGGTGATGCTAGTTGGTGTTTGTGCGGGTGGTGGTTAGAATATTTTGCTGCTAATTTTGGTAAATTAGCTGTACCTATACCACCTGAATACATGAGTCAAAGGTGTGGCAGTTGTGGTGTAATTCTCAAGAAAATTCTATCAATTGGTGCTTACATTTTTAGTTGTGGTTTCCAGTTGCATAGAGATACAAACACAACTAGAAATATTCTGAATCTTGCAAGAGCATAGAATTTTTAATGGCACTAAGAAAAAATTTAAGAATAAATTAAAGAATTCTGCTAACTCAGCTTTCGACAAGCGTTAGAGAGGTATTCTAGGGTTTTCGGTATGAGAAATATTCAGTTAATAGCAACGGAAGTAACAAAGACTACAAAACCCTGTGCCTGGGCTTGTTACTTTGAAGTTCATCGACGCTAAGGGGTCTTGCCACTGTGGGTTCGATTTGTATTGAAATCGTTGAGGGAAATCCCCATCTAAGGTCGTTGCTGGGATGGCACTTGCAACAGTTGGAATACCGCGTGCATCAAGCAGCTAGTATTTATCAAGCAAGGGAATTGTTTTTAAGCCAGCAACCAACACTGATAATTCTTGATGCTGATTTACCTGATGGTGATGGGATTGAGTTTTGTCGTTGGTTGCATGGTCAAGAACAACCTTTAATTTTGATGCTATCAGCTCGCAGTAATGAAGCTGATGTTGTTGCAGGTTTGAAGGCGGGGGCTGATGACTATTTAAGCAAACCTTTTGGAATGCAAGAGTTTTTGGCAAGAGTAGAGGCGCTAATTCGCCGCAGGCGCACTCCCACTGCACCGGCTTATTTGGATTATGGTAGTTTGCAAATTGATTTGGTACAGCGCCGGGTTCGATTTCAAGGCGAGTTTATTGATTTAACCCCTCAAGAATTTAGTTTACTGTACGTTTTGGCACAAGCTGGGGGAACTCCTCTGAGTAGATCAGAATTACTGCGTCGTGCTTGGCCTGATGCGATTGATAATCCCCGGACTATTGATACTCACGTTTTATCCCTACGAAAAAAGGTTGAACTTGATCCGCGTCAACCTAGCTTGATTCAAACTATCCGTAATGTGGGATATCGATTTAATATGGAAATTTTAAATTCTAATGTTCCGCAGTCAGCTGTTAGTTTAAGGAAGGAGAGATTCAGTCATCCACGTTCTACAGTAAGTACTCAACGGTCTTAAAAGAGTAAGATTGAATCTCAATTTTGAATTTACCAGGTCCATTCTTCGGCTGCTTTGGTTTCTGCTTGTATTAAATGTTCTTGTAGGGTAATCCAATTAATTTCAGGGGCTGTTTGATTTGTGAATAAGTGACCTTGCTCTAGATATAATAGCCGGGTGCAAAATACTTGGGCTAAGTCAAGCTGGTTATTCACCATTAGAATTGTTGTTTGATGAGTTTGAGTCAGCTGAGTTAAAATTTCTATGACATTGGCAGCTGTACCCGCATCTAGGGCAGAGGTTGGCTCATCTAATAATAAAATTTTTGGTTGGATAACTAAAGCACGAGCGATGGCTACTAATTGTCGCTGTCCAGTGGAAAGTTGTAATTCAGTCCTGAGGAGCCATTCACTGGGAATGTGCAGTTGTTTTATCCAGTTATCAATTCTTTGTTGAATTGTCGATTCAGGCAAACCACGTAAAATTAAAGGATAAGCTAAAGCCTGGCGGACTGTCATTCCTAAGAGCTTTGATTCTTGTAGTACAAGTGTAATCAGTTGGCGCAGCTGTATGGTGGGAATTTGGCTATATTCCTGATTTTCCAGATAAATTTTGCCTCTTGTAGGTTCACTAAGGCGGTTAATCAGGCGTAACAAGGAAGTTTTACCAGCACCACATGGACCGACAATGGCAATGCGATCGCCTGGAAACACCTCAAAGGAGATATCCTGCAAGATGGGGTATGCTTGAAGTTGGGGTTTGAGCTTTGCTAGTAAATTAACTTGTTCTAGCTTTAATTGGGGTATTATTGTGGTGTGATTTTCCAATTTCAACCTGAATAAAGGATTAGATGTTGGGACTAGGGAAAAAATTTTCAGTTCCCCATGATCAATGCTGTGTTGATAGTCCATGCATCTACCAACAACAATAGCAGGGTAAATCCCAACAAAATCATGTACATCCAGGGTTGCGCTAAGGTGCGAACACCTGTGGTATCAATTCCTGTTTTTGCTTGTACTGTCTTGAGTAAGGGAGAAAATCTAGCTACACGCATTGGTAATAGGTAGGCTTTTCCGTCCTGACTGACGAAATAATAAACTAGTCCGCCTTGACTGGTGGAACGGGGTTTTAACTCTTTAACATCTAACCATGGTAAAGTCCAACCCTTACGAAAAAAACGAGGAACCCAGGCGGGATAAGTCACTTGAATTCCTTGGTCATTTACAATCACTCGTTCACTTAGGACTGCATATAAGCCCACAAAACCAATGCTAATTCCTACCCACAATAATACTGGGGGTATGGGGGCTGCTGTTACCTTAGATAAAAAAGGTAATGGGAGGGTGAGTGCTATGTATAAAGTCAATAGTGTGATCCGAATTAACGGAGACAGAGGAAAAACAATAGTTGAGTTGTTTGCTGTTGTCGCTGTCACGGCTGAATTACCTGGTTTGATTGTTGGTCAAGCAAAGGTAGAGTCTACGTTGGGGGGAATATCTTGAATACGTCCCGGTCCGATGGCGCGTAATGCTTCTCTAAGGGCAATATCGCCAGTATATAAGGCTCGACCAACGATAACACCTGTTACGCCTTGCATTTCTAAGGCTAATAAACTTAATAAATCACTTACAGAACTCACTCCCCCGGAGGCAATAATGGGAATGGAAATTTTGGCAGCAAGTTGTCGTAAGGCTTCTAAGTTGGGGCCTATGAGTGTACCATCGCGGTGAATGTCTGTGTAAATGATAGCTGCTGCGCCGAGTTCTTGCATTTCTAGGGCTAGTTGGGTGGCTAAAACTTCGGAGGTTTCTAACCAACCACGAGTCGCTACTAATCCGTTACGAGCGTCTATTCCAATGATAATCCTTCCCGGAAATTCTTGACAAAGTTCTTGGACTAATTCGGGTTTTTCTACGGCAATTGTACCGAGTATTGCCCACTGTACTCCTAAATTAAATACTTGCTCTATGCTCGTGGGATGGCGTAATCCACCGCCAACCTCAATGGGTACGGGTACGGCTTCAGCGATGGCTTCTATTGCATTGAGGTTAACTACTTTACCTGCTTTCGCACCGTCTAAATCGACTAAATGTAATCTGGTTGCGCCTTGGTCAACCCACTGTTTTGCAATATCAACTGGTTTTTCACTAAAAACTTGCGATCGCTGATAGTCTCCTTGATAAAGTCGTACACAGCGACCTTCTAGTAAATCAATAGCTGGAATTACGTCCATTTATTTATTCCGTTCTTCATGAATTCTGATCACAGTCAATATTTGACTTTGTATCACTTAGAGGGGTAGAGGTGGGGAGAATCAGAGTTTTCACATTCAAATTCAACAATGCCTCTTTCTCCATTATAAAAGAAGTCAAAAAACGGCTCAAGAGTGGCAAACAAGCTGCTAATGTTCGCCCTAGCATCACTTGTTTAGCTAACTTGATTTTCTAACGGCTTGGGCGAAGCCCATTACCAGCAAAATGTTAGAAAGGCTTAAAAATACTTCTGCACTGCCGTGTAACCAATCTACATTAGCTAAGGAAAGATTATAATGCAGTTGAGCGTAGATTCCCGCCGGAATAGTGATGGCAACAAATACAAGAGTGCCATAAAATCCATATAAGGCTAACCGTGGCATTTGTGGACTGCGGCTAATGAACCACAAGAAACCCAAATAAGGAAATAAGGAAAGAGCAAATAGGGTTTCTTTGGTGATCATAATTTAGATTCCATGCTTTGGGGTGCGACTGTATCTTCTGATTTCGTAGAACGCCAAATCAATACTGCAGCTGCCCAAAGTGTAAAATTCCCAATTAAGGTCATGCTGGCTTGCAGTGTTACTAGCCATTCTAGAGATGCAGGATTGTCGAAATAATGCCAGGTACAGGCACACATGGCACTGACTAATGCTGGTAACATAGCAAAAGATAGTCCCCACCATGTGTGGTTGCCAGTGAGTTCGCCGTAAGTCCAAATTAACCAAATGGCGACAATCCACTCAACAACGCTGGAAATGTGAATAATCCAGGTAGGAATAGAAAGAGCGTGCATAAGTAATTTAAAATCGAATGACTTGAAATTATTAACTTTAAGATTATAAGTTTAAAATGGCGAAGATGCGGGCGTTGTTGTCTGGGTATTACGGTAAGGGTAATGGTGGTGATGAGGCTTTGTTAGCGACGCTTTTGCAAATGTTACCACCTCACATAACACCTGTGGTGCTTTCTGGTAATCCCAAGGAAACAAGCTATCGCTATAGTGTAGAGTCTCACAATCGCATGGCTATTTTAGCTGTATTACGAGCTCTGCGCTCTTGCGATATTTTTATTTGGGGCGGTGGAAGCTTAATTCAAGATGTCACCAGTACCATAAGTCCATTTTATTACGTGTTGCTGATGGTATTGGCTCAAAAAATGGGTTTAAAAACTGTAGCTTGGGCCCAAGGTATTGGCCCGTTGTTAGGGGCACAAACTCGCTTGTTGGCAAAATATTCCTTTGGATGTTGTACCAAAGTGAGTGTCCGGGATGGCGCTAGTGCTGTTTTATTAGCTGATTGGCAAATTCCTTGTCTGGTTGCTCCTGATCCTGTTTGGGCGTTGGTAAGTAAGCCAGTACCTAAACTGTGGGATTTACCAGGACCGAGGATTGCTGTGACTTTGAGAAATCATCGTCAACTCACGCAAAAACGTTTAGCTAATTTGATTCGCGCTTTAGTGGACTTTCAAAAAGCAACCCAGGTTTTTATTTTGCTATTGCCATTTCAAAAGTGTGAAGACTTAGCAATTGCCCAAGTCATTGAACAGCAATTAAAAGACGGGTGTAAAATTCTGCTTTTAGAAGATCCGCAATTACTAAAAGGTGTTTATCAGGGTGTGGAAATGGCCATTGGGATGCGTCTACACAGTTTAATTATGGCTGCATCTGAAGGCTGTCGTTGTTTTGCTATCAGCTACGACCCCAAAGTAAATCGGCTCATGGAAGAATTAGATATGCCTGGGTGGGATTTAACGAGTTTACCAGATGACCCCAATGTAATTAGCAAAACTTGGATAGAACATTATGCTAATGGCCATGGGCTATCATCTGAGCAAATTTTATCTTTAGTTGATCGCGCGTTAATGCACCGTGATATTTTGAGTGAAGGTTGAAAAAATTGAAAAACCCGCCCATCTTTTGGAAAAGATGGGCAGGAAGGGTCTTTTGTCTATCGGAGCGGCGGGATTTGAACCCACGACCTCCACTACCCCAAAGTGGCGCGCTACCAAGCTGCGCTACGCCCCGGTTCAGAATTACCATTATACTGCAAACCCCTAAAATAATCAAGGGGTGATTGAGAGAAAGTTTGCTCAAAAAGCCTTTAACGTTGCAGAGGCTTGTAGTAACTCTGGCACTGCGGCTGTATCCCATTTGCTTTCCACTCTCCGTCCTGTATTCAGGATTAAGCGCAGGGTGTAGGCTTGGGGATAGCCTTCTACTTCTACCCATAATAAATCACTTTCGGCTTCACAGGCGATTTTTTCTTCATCCATTAATTCAGTTGCGAGTTGTTTCATGCTTTCTGCTAACTGGGCGAATAGTCGGCAAAAATCATTTAATTCGGCTTCGGTTAATTCTGTTGCCCAATCATCTGTGCCTATTAATCCTTTAAATTCCGGTGCGTTGGCATTCCAGCCTATTTGCCAACCAGCACCGCTTTTGATGAATTGTTCCATGAGTTGATTTGAAAAACCTAAAGGAGCGCAGGGGTTTTTTATTTGAGCGGTTGTGCACTACTTGGTGTGGGGGTTGGGGTTAAAGATATCGGTTAAGATTTGGACTAGGGTGTTTCTTTGTTGGCGGTTAAGCTTGCTAATTACTGCGCGATCGCCTTCTAGTGGGTTTTGTCGCAATGTGTCATGACCAGGATAGGAATGATCATACATAATTTCATTTGCGTTAAGGTAATCAGCTAGGGTGAGTTTCCAATCAAAGCGATAATTGGGAGCGCGTCCTTTTTTGTAAATGTGATAGGTAATGAGGCGACTGGCTAAGGTGTTATTTTCGGCAATTTGTCCTGTTTCTTTACTGATGTAGTGATTTTCTTTTGGTAAATCCGGCAATTTCTGATAGACTTGCTTCCAAATGTCGCCAGGGCTAATTCTTTGCCCGAGGGCAGGTTTAATGCCAAATAAGTTGGTTGATATTGTTGGTATTGATTTAACAATTACACCAAAATTACAGACAAAGGAACCCACTACTATCAAAGCAGTGAGTGTTTGCCAAGGTTTTCCTGGGGATTGAATGAACGATAAGTTCTTGCTCATCCTTACCTTTGCAAAAGTTAGATTATAGTTCGCCAATAATTTCTGGCTGAGTTAGTTCATCGGACATTTCAATAATTGCCCTGAGTACTGGCTTCATCATTACATCTTCGGCTGGGGTGTCAAAGTCTTCATAACGCCGCCGTTTCGCACGGTTTGCCACCTGAACTGTAATGCGGTAGCGATTTGAGGCTGCGCTAATCAAATCCTCGGCACGATACATGATTTGAGACTGGGTTGTCTCGAACTTGGAACGCTTTAGCATAGTCGGTGGTTCATGAGGTTAACTCCCAGTTTAGCAGTTTTGTCTCTGTTGATAGAGGTTTGCAGTTTTTCTGCACTTTGTGATGCTCATGTGCTGAAAACTGATATAACCGCCCAATAATGGTGTAATTCATGGAATTGACACTGTGTTAATGCCAGGCGTGGTTGCTGGAGGCTAAAGGTTAAATCAACCCAAAATACAGCCAGTACGTGGCGGGAGAGTTAACGAAAGTTGTTCACCATACCACTCAAATTCCCCGGATCCATACACAAGGTGTTTGGGTTGAGTGGACAGTGTGGCAGTATCCAGATTTGTTGTTGCTGATGCGGTACCAGTGTTAACGGCAATGATCAACACCTCTGTTTCTAAAGTTCTGGTAAAAATGTATAGTTCTGCCTGGGCGAATAGGACTTGATAATCCCCTGTACGCAAAGCTGGGTATTGGTGGCGAACACTAACTAGTTGGCGGTGTGTGTTGAGAATTTCTTGGTTCCAATGGGCTTCTAAAGGGAAACCACGGCGTGAATCAGGATCTAAGCCCCCAGGTAATCCAACTTCGTCACCATAATAAATACTGGGGGCACCGGGAAAAGTGAGTAACAGTAAAGTGGCTAGTTCTACAGTAGCTAAGTCACCCTCTGCTATGGTGATTAATCTGGCTGTATCGTGACTTGCTAGTAGATTTAGTTGTGTCAGTTGAATTGGCCACGGATAAAGTTGCAGTAATTCCTGAATTTTTACGGCGTACTCAGGAGCAAATAAAGGCGGGTAAGGTTTATAATCGCGGGTTTGCACTTGTTCTAAAACTACGCGATGGCCTGCCGTAAAGGCAATTGTCGGCCCGGCAAATAAGTAATTCATTACACCATCAAATTGAGTGCCATCTAGCCATTGACGGGAATCTCCCCAAACTTCCCCGACAATATAGGCTTGGGGATTGATGGCTTTGATGCGATGGCGGAATTCTTGCCAAAAACCAGTTGTTTTTATTTCAAACGGTACATCTAACCGCCAACCATCAATGCCAAATTTAAGCCAATATTCGGCAATTTCCATGATGTATTCTCGTACTTCCGGATTATCGTGGTTAAAAACCGGCAAGGCACGATTGCCTCCCCAACTCTCGTAATTGGCGGGTAATTCTCCTGTGTAAGGTGCAAGAGGCCAACCTGTGATTTTAAACCAATCTAACCAAGGAGAATGAGGTCCATTTTCTAAAATATCGTGGAAAAAGAACAAGCCCCGACTAGCATGGTTAAACACTCCGTCGAGGACAACTTTGATATTGCGTTGATGAGCTGCGTCTAGCAATTCTTTAAAAGCCTCATTACCTCCTAATAATGGGTCGACCTGATAATAATCGTGGGTGTGATAGCGGTGATTACTCGCTGATTGAAAGATGGGAGTAAAGTAAATTGCGTTAATTCCTAAATTCTGGATATAGTTTAACTGCTCAATAATGCCCCATAAATCGCCGCCTTTGTAACCTTGGAGTGTGGGCATTGCCTGCCAATCTTCCCAGGGGGCATTAGGTAACAGTCGTTTGTGGGGCTGCTTGCTTCTCGCAAAGCGATCTGGAAATATTTGGTAAAAAACCGCGTGTTTAACCCAGTCTGGTGTTTGAATGTCCATGAACTAATTTTTAGACCTTTACGAGTGAGTGATTGTGGCAAATATTAGCTTATTTAGATTTCTGGCTGATGAGATTGTCAACTCTGGCTCTTTTAGAGTTCCCCATTTCTATAATCTGCATCTTGATAGGTAATCAAGGGTGAAAATTTTGATAGTTTGTTCGTGGGGTGGGTTGAGAATTACCTTTGAGTGCAGTATAGATTAAATGTCTCTAAAATTACTAGTAGCTGATTTTACCAAATAAGTATTCAGGAACCTTTTTATAGAGACTTTGTGAGTATGTACTGAGTAATAAAAATACACCCAATTTTTATAAAAATTAGTAAATTTTACTACATATTTACTAAGTATTAATCCGTCAAAGGCAACATTGTGTAAAGTTAACTAATGATTAATCTGTGATCCCCCCTTACCAGTAGTCTCAGACAGTCCTAAACTGAATGTGAGAGTTGAAAGGCAATTGGGAGAAATTTTGTGAAAAAAGTATTAGCAATTATTCTCGGTGGTGGTGCGGGTACTCGTCTTTATCCGCTCACTAAACTACGTGCTAAACCAGCAGTACCAGTGGCAGGCAAGTACCGCTTAATAGATATTCCTGTCAGTAATTGTATCAATTCTGAAATATTCAAAATTTATGTGCTGACACAGTTCAATTCAGCATCCCTGAACCGCCACATAGCCCGTACCTACAATTTTACCGGTTTCAACGAAGGGTTTGTGGAAGTGCTAGCTGCACAGCAAACACCGGAAAACCCCAATTGGTTCCAAGGTACTGCCGATGCTGTGCGTCAATATTTGTGGCTATTTAACGAATGGGATGCAGAAGATTATTTAATTCTCTCAGGAGATCACTTATACCGGATGGATTACCGCCAGTTTATCCAGCGTCATAGGGAGACTAATGCTGATATTACTCTTTCGGTAATCCCTATAGATCAAAGCCGTGCTTCAGACTTTGGTTTAATGAAAATTAACGATTCTGGTAGAGTAATTGACTTTAGCGAAAAACCCAAAGGCGAGGCATTGGAAAAAATGCAGGTTGATACAACTGTACTGGGATTATCCGCAGAACAAGCCCAAAAACAACCATACATCGCCTCTATGGGGATTTATGTGTTTAAAAAAGATGTTTTGATGAATTTGTTGAAAGAATCTTTAGAAAGTACAGATTTTGGCAAGGAAATTATTCCTCATGCCAGCAAAGATCATAATATCCAAGCTTACTTGTTTGATGATTACTGGGAAGACATTGGGACAATTGATGCTTTTTATCATGCCAATTTAGCATTAACAAAACAACCTTTACCACCCTTTAGCTTTTACGACGAAGAAGCACCAATTTACACTCGCGCTCGCTATTTACCTCCGAGTAAACTTTTAAATTGCCATGTAACAGAATCAATTATTGGCGAAGGTTGCATTGTCAAAGATTGCCGCATTCATCATTCAGTTTTAGGGGTACGTTCGCGGGTTGAATCTGGTTGTTTAATTGAAGAATCTTTGATCATGGGGGCAGACTTTTATCAACCTTTTGTAGAACGTCAATGCAGCTTAGAAAAAGGAGATATTCCTGTGGGTATTGGTAAGGATACGGTGATTCGCCGTGCTATTGTTGACAAGAATGCTCGTATTGGTCAGGATGTAAAAATTGTCAATAAAGATAACATCCAAGAAGCAGAACGAGAAAATCAAGGCTTCTACATCCGTAGTGGCATTGTTGTAGTGCTGAAAAATGCGGTAATTCCTGACGGAACTATAATTTAGTCATTAGTCATTAGTCATTGGCAAGAATATACTTTTTTGACTTTTGACTTTTGACTTTCGATTGGTCATGGGTTAGTGATCAGTACTAATTAACCACTTGCAAAGGATATAGAACAAGTGACCAAACTATTTTTGCTAATTGGTCTTCCTGGTAGTGGTAAGTCAACTTTAGCAAAACAACTAATGGCACAATGCCCCCAAATGCAGTTGATTTCAACGGATGCAATTCGGGGGCAGCTTTTTAGTTCCGAAGCAACTCAGGGTCCGTGGCTGTTGATTTGGCGAGAAGTAAAACGGGAATTTCAACAAGCAGTAGCCGCAGATAAAACAACAATTTTTGATGCCACCAATGCCCAAAGACGCCAGCGCCGTGAAGTTATAGCTTTAGCTCGCGAGGCAGGTTTTAGGCAAATTATAGGTTTGTGGGTAAAAACGCCTGTTTGGCTATGTTTAGCACGCAATCAAAAGCGTGAGCGCCAGGTCCCCCCAAAAATCATTTGGCGTATGTATCGTCAACTCCGGGATGCACCCCCTAGCTTTGAAGAAGGAATAGATGACTTGATTTGTTTTCCTGACAAGAGGGGGTACGGAAATTGCACTCGTGTAGTAAGCGGGAACCACACTTGAATTTCTGTAATCTCTGTTAATTTAAAATCAGAGTTTGTTGGGGCTGGGATTTTGTTCAGAAAAAACCAAGCCCAGGTTTTAGGAAAAAAACATAGCATAAATTTTTATGGGAGGCTGGTAGATGGCTGCAACTGACTTTAAAGACTATTACGCAATTTTAGGAATCAGTAAAATTGCCAGTCCGGAAGAAATTAAACAAGCCTTTCGTAAACTAGCCCGTAAATATCATCCTGATGTCAACCCAGGTAACAAGCAGGCGGAAGCTAAGTTTAAAGAAGTGAATGAGGCCTACGAAGTGTTGTCAGATGTGGATAAGCGCAAGAAGTATGATCAATTCGGTCAATATTGGAAACAAGTTGGCCAAGGTTTCCCATCTGGTGGTACGGGTGTGGATATGGGTGGCTTTGATTTTAGTCAATATGGTAGTTTCGACGAATTTGTTAACGAGTTATTAGGGCGTTTTGGTGGTCCTACCCCTCGTGGTGGACCGCAAAGCTACTCTTATCGTAGTTCCACAGGTAGACCTAGTGGTTATGGTGGCTTTAATGATTTTGGCTTTCAAGATGTAGGTAGGGGTGCTGCCCAAGACACAGAAGCGGCAATTAATTTAAGTTTTAGCGAAGGGTTTACTGGTGTTAAAAAGCGGTTTAGTTTGGGTAATGAAACCATTGAAGTTCGCATCCCGGCTGGTGCTAAAACTGGTACTCGGCTGCGGGTGCGTGGTAAAGGTCAATTAAACCCCGCGTCTCAACAAAGGGGTGATTTATACTTAAAAGTTGAACTGCAACCACATTCGTTTTTTCAATTTGAAGGTGATAATATTGCTTGTGAGGTTCCCATTACCCCAGATGAAGCTGCTTTAGGAGCTTCTATTGATGTCCCCACACCTGATGGTGCGGTGAATGTAAAGTTACCAGCGGGAGTGCGTTCTGGTCAATGTCTCCGGTTGCGGGGCAAGGGTTGGCCTTTAGCTAAAGGTGGACGTGGCGACCAGTTGGTGAGGGTTGCCATCGTACCACCAAAAGACCTCAGCCCACAAGAGCGGGAATATTATGAAAAAATTCGGGCTATGCGTACCTACAATCCTCGCATTCACTTAGAGCAGTTCAAGCTTTAAGCTTCGCCGGTTTAGAAAACCGGAGATTTCTGAAGAGTCCATAAACGAACTTTGTTATGCTGAGTTAAACAGCCCCCACGGACTCCGCCAACGTCAATTCCTAGCATCACCGCTACCTTTGTCAAAAGGTTAGTAGCTTATTCACTTAGGCGAGAATTTCCTGGGTTACTTAAACTTCCTAGTTTGTGGACTAATAGTTGTTTTTACTCTACTGCTGGTCAAGTTTCAGCAGATGTTATTAAAAGATATATAGAATATCCGCATCATAGTTAGTTATTGGGAGCGAATTTATTGGCTCCATGGCAGTTCTTCCACTGCCTAAAGCCCACTGGTTCCGTGGCTTTGGCGATTTTATTGTGAAAGCTGATTGAGGGATAACCGTTCCCGTGGTGCTATTGATGTAAGAAATAAGTGTCTAGACTTGTCTGGGTTTTGTGCGGCACTGTCAAGAATTATATTTATGGACAAGGGCAACCCATTCATTTAATCGTTCACAATCAGTGGTCTCGAATCCTACTGTGTTCAAGGCTTTAATTACGTTTTCTTCATGATCTGTCGTGAATCCAGCTGTAATTAGTACTCCTGTGTGTGGTTGATTCTGACGCAGTGATCGCCGGAAGTCATGGGCAAGGTTAATATGTACCCGTGCCAGTATATTGGCGACAATTAAATCAAATGTGTTTTCTGGTTCAATTTTTGGTACATAGTCAACCGTGTTTCCACCCATCCAATGCCCCAAGTCACTGCCACATCCTAGACTACCTAACATTACCTCGACTTGCTGTTCTACACCATTAAGACATACAGCTTTTTGAGTCGCTTGTACAGCAAGAGTATCATTATCTAGCGCTAAGATATGGGCACCAAGCTTTGCCATTGCTACACTCAAAATCCCTGAACCAGAGCCAAGGTCTAGCACCCGCATATTAGGGACAACATACCGTTCCAGTAGTTGCAGGGTCAGAATAGTTGCAGGATGTAAGCCGCTACCAAAGGCTGAAGTTCTCTGGAGTTTTAAGTTGATTTTGTCTGGTATTTCCCATTGATTAGGTTTATCAGAATTTAATACAACAAATCTTTCTCCTATTGAATGTATGATTGACTGCGGTACATCTGTGATTTTTTCTCTAACAATAGTTTTTTCAACTGCTGTTGTCATTCCAGTTCTATGCAAAGGCGAAAGGAGGTTGACAATTTTTTCTACACGTCTCCCGGCGTTGACATCGTAGGCTACATATAGACGAACTGTAAATGTCCACTGAGAATTAGCCCCTGTTAGTTGGTCATATTTGGTAATATAAACATCATTAATATCAATAGTTTCAGCTAGCAAGGTACAAACCCAATCAACCGCTTCATGGGTTGTATCGAGATTTAATTCGATCCAAGACATATTATTTTCCTAAAGTTGATGCTTTTGACAAGCTTTGGCGATGACTAGCCCACCAAGCAAATCCAGCACTAGTCCCAAACATTACTAAGCTGTAAATGGCCCCAGGAATAGCCATTGTGGGACTATTAAGCAATGTAGGCGAAGAAGCAATGGCTATGGCTAAAGTGCCATTTTGAATTCCTACTTCTACTGTAATTGCCCTCGCGGCTTTTTCTCCTAAACGAGTTAAAGTGGCGATGCCAAAACCTAAGGCCATTGTCAGCAAATTCAATATTAAAGTCACCAATCCGACATCAATCACATAAGAAATAACATTATTTCTTTCTCGCAGCAGCACCCCAGCAATCACCACCGCCAAGAAAAATAAAGACAACCACTTGACAGGTTTATCTACCTTCTCTGCTATTCCGGCAGCATACCCCCTAGTTACCATCCCAATTGATACTGGTACAAGTGTCATCACCACAATCTGCAAAATGCTGTTTAACAAAGGTAACTCTATTGTTGTTCCTGCTCCCAAAAATGTCTGCATTGAGAAATTGACTACTAGAGGAATGGTAAAAACTGTAATTAAACTACTGATAGCTGTGAGCGTCACAGAAAGAGCGACATCTCCCCCTGCCAAAAAAGTAATCATGTTAGAAGTAGCACCACCCGGACAGGCAGCTAAAATCATCACACCTACCGCTAATTGGGGGTCAAGGGGAAACAGTGAGGCAATACCAAAGCCCACAATTGGCAACATGATTAACTGCGCCACCAAGCCAATTACCACGGCTTTGGGATAGATAACAATTAGTTGAAAGTCCTCCAGGGTCAAGGATAAACCCATGCCTAGCATAATGATAAACAAGGCCATGGGCAGAAAAATGGCTGTGAGAAAATTTGCTTCCATCCTTAACCCGTATCGGTAACAGTAAAAATTTCCTCTGGATTATACCCCACTCACTCTCAAAAGAGAGCATTTAACTTAATTGCCGAAGAAAACCAAGACAATACGTAATTAAACCTACAGACTTTGAGCCTGTGGGGGTTTTGGCGAAATGGAGATATTGACTATTGAGTTGATACTGTTAATACCTGGGGTGGTGTGGCATCTGGCGGATAAATTAAGTCTACTTCAACTAATCTGCGATGGCCTGGTGGCATATTTAATAAGACCAGGGGTTCCCCGGGTTGACCTCTTTTTTGTACTAAATGAGTAAACTGAGTTTGTGGGTGACCTTGGTCATCTGTGTAACGTACCCGCACTGTTCCCCGGAAAAATACCTGCGGGGCTGTTGTTGTGAAAAAGCGTAATCCTTGCTTTAGTAAATTATTTTCTTTGATTGGTGTTTGTAGAGATACACTCACTGTTTGATGACTTCCGGTGTGATTATGTAGTGGCAATTGCAAACTGTATTGAATGCCGTAGTTCCCATGGGCGGCGTAAGCAGTATCAGGATAACGTACCAACATGGGGGCGGTTTGAATTTGATTTGTGCCTAAAGTACCACCATGGAGGCTACTCAAAGGATAGGAAAATGCTCCTCCACTTTGGGGAATTGTTAAGTATTGAGCTTGGGGATTATCTACGACTAAAGATTTCCACAGAGAACCTTGAGCGACTCCTGCTACACGTCCATAAATTCTCGGTTGGTCAGTTTTTTCTAAAGGTGTAGGAACTTTATCCCGTGGAGTTGACAATTCACCGTTATTAAGTAAGTTTTCCCACTCTGCTAAAGTTGGGGCACGTTCAGTACCATCAGCATTTTGACGGGCAAATAAAGCCATACTAGCTGCATAAACTTTGCCACTAGTTTGCAGTCGCATCAATGTAGACCGACCATTTAAAGGTGGTGTTAGTTCTTTTACTGGTATGGGCAAATTTAATAACATCTGATTTTGTCCTGGGGGAATGAGAATTTGGGGGGGGAAAATGTCTTGTCGCCTTCCCCTTAATACATCAGATGTGGCGCGATCGCCTGGCCCCGCAAAAATATTACCTAAAATATTTGGACTGAGGGGTGGTAATTGAATAAATGGTGCATCTGGTTGACTTAAATAACTTGCTGCTTGCAAAATATTGACTGTTAGTGGTTGAGGTCCAGGGTTATGCAACATAATTCCCAGATGCAGCGATCTTAAATCTTCGGGTGGTTCAGCCCTAGCAACGTGGTGGGCAAAAACATCGAATCGTCCTTGAAAGCCATAATTTAGGTGGGCTTGTGTTACCTTTTTGCCGCTGGCTGGAAAAGTAGAAAGTAAAATTCCTTCTTTTAATACCAACTCTGGACTATTGCTGTTAAAAACAGGCACGGTATTGAGTTTTCCTGGTAAAGGTCGAACTTCTTGCTGGTGTACTACTTCTTGCGGTGCCGGTGTGGATTGGGCAATTATGTTATTTAGTAATAATTGTAACATGACATTGAGTAAATTTCTTACCCTTACAGACGGACAAAACTTGATCAAAGTGCCAGATTGTCAATAATTAATAAGAAATCAGCTAATATCAATGGCAAATTTTCTGGGTTTAACACTGGAATATGGGCAAAAATACATTGTGAGGGAAGCTGATTGTGGTACAAGTAATCCAAAACTGAATAGTAAAGACCTTCACAAACAAATTTACCGCTATCGTGGCTAATCTCAATTGCTGTTGCTCCTGCTACTAATTTTTCCAAATTAATAGATGTATGCAAAATACTTTCCCCACGGCTAGCAATGGCTTCTAGACTTAGTTTTGTCCTACTAGCAGCCATACCACAACAGATGATGTAATCGGGTTGAAGTTCAACAATTTTTTGAATTACTTGGCAACTTGCTAGATCTACATTCACAGGTAAGGAGCGTAAAAATTTCAAATCATGAGGGAGGGCGCCAAGTTTGCTGACTTCCAGTAATAAGTCATTGGCAGAATTTGACTGTTGATCCCTCAACCAAGTGTCAAAGGAAGTTAATAGTATTCTTTTCGCCATAAGAAATATTATTTAGAATAGAAATACCCTCCATAATACATTTACAAGGAGTAGGTCAATGCCAGTCATTGCAGTCGTAGATTACGATATGGGAAATTTGCATTCAGTTTGCAAAGGTTTAGAAAAAGCTGGAGCAACTCCTCACATTACTCATTCTGCTAAAGATTTGTCGCTAGCAGATGCAGTTGTATTACCTGGAGTGGGGGCATTTGATCCCGCTGTGCAAAATCTGCGCTCCCGTGGTTTAGAACAACCTATTAAAGATACGATCTCATCTGGTAAACCCTTCTTAGGTATCTGTTTGGGATTGCAAATTTTATTTGAATCCAGCGCAGAGGGTACTCAACCAGGACTGGGAGTTGTGTCCGGAACAGTGCGGCGGTTTCGACCAGAACCAGGAATTACTATCCCTCACATGGGATGGAACCAATTGGAGTTCACGCAACCAAAAAGCATTTTGTGGGAGCATTTACCATCTGAGCCTTGGGTATATTTTGTTCACTCTTACTATGTTGACCCCAGTGATCCGGAGGTGCGAGCAGCAACCGTTACCCACGGAACTCAAACTATCACAGCTGCTATCGCTTGTGAAAATTTGACAGCAGTACAATTCCATCCAGAAAAGTCTTCTAATATAGGGTTACAAATTTTGTCTAATTTTGTAGCTCAAGTCCGGGAAAAAATTGCTGCTTAATTTCACTTTTAGTTTGTAATTTTATCGTTTGTTGTTTCTCCTTTGTCATGTTTTTTTCCTGACTGATGATAAATGACTAGTGGCTAATGAGCAATGACATTGAGAATTTACGGAAATCGTCAGATAAAAACTTTACCTGGGCAAGATACTAGACCGACCAGTGCGCGGGTAAGGGAGGCAGTGTTTAATATTTGGCAAGGAACAATTTTAAATTGTCGGTGGTTAGATGTATGTACTGGTAGCGGTTCCATGGGTGCAGAGGCTTTGTGTAGAGGGGCTTGTTTAGTAGTAGGAATTGAAAAGTCAAAACGCGCGTGTGCTATTATTCAACAAAATTGGCAACAAGTAGCTAATAGTGAACAAAAATGGCAAGTCTTGCGAGGAGATGTGACCCAGCAGTTAAAAAACTTATCAGGGCAGGAATTTGACAGAATTTACTTTGATCCGCCTTATGCTAGTGGATTGTATCAGCCAGTTTTAGAGGCCATCGCCCATCATAATTTATTGGCTGTTAACGGTGAAATAGCTGTAGAACATCATCCCGAAGGATGGATAGCGCCCGTAATTCCCCATTGGGAAATTTGCCGGGAGAAGGTTTACGGTAATACGGCGCTAACTTTCTTTGATTTCTCCCCTGGATGGAATCCTCTGTGATTCTAAACTGATGTTGCTACCCAGGTTAAAGCCATGCTAGCCAACGTTTACGATATGATTTATTTAACCTCTTAAGCAAGTGATATCGCTTTGGCCGAGTCAAGGATGCCCCACCCACCTCAACTAGAGCTAAATCTAGCTGTGTGGCTACTTTTTTCAAGATGTTTGCAGCACCAGTCTCATCTGCGGAAGTTAATAATTCCATTGTAGATTTATGTAATCCACGCTTTACCGTTTGTCCTGACGGTTTCCTCCATCCTAGGGTTTTTTCGCCATGGTTGAGAGGTTGTGGTCATCTAGGTAAGATGCTTCTGAAGTATACCCTTCTTCTGTTGCGGTAACAACAATACCATATTCACCGGCTAATTCCTTTAATCTTTGAATTATCCTAGCTGTTGAAATTGGGACAAAGTTATGATTATTTGCTTTACCTGAATTGGCATTGACTTTTGTCCTTCATTCCAGCCAATAAGTATATTTTCTATCTAGTCATTCAATCTAGTTGCCTTGTTGATGGTATCTCGTATCTGGTTATTACCCTTGGGTTGAATAGGGTCAAGGTTAGCATCCCAATAAAAATCAGATTTACCCTGTTTATATTTGGCAACTAAAGACAACAACCTTCTGTAGAGATACGTTTAAACGCATCTCTACAAAGAAATTTTAACCCCCCAACTGGTTAGGACGCTTGTATTGCTTGTAAGCAGCGTAAAATAGCCCACCAAGGGTGACAAAAATCAGACCGAGGACAATACCTGAGAGCAGGGGTTCAACCACTTTAAGTCTCCTGTTTGCAAATATTCAACATTCCTTTCCGTTCTTAATTCTACCAAATTGGGGATGAATCCCTTATTTGACAATGTTTTTCTCTGAGCAATGATCACAAAAAAATTATCATTTGTGCTTGCAGACACCATCAAGAACTTTTAAGCTATGTGTAGGAAATAAAAAACTTTTAGTAAACTTGACTTTGACGGCAAACCTTTTGAATAACCAGATTACCAAACCAAAAACTCGCATACAGTGGATCGCTTTGTTGGCTGCGGTGATGCTGCTAGCAGCTCCTTTGGGCATTTTTGGTGTTCAAATGGTTAGAGCTTCTGACCCTTATGTTAAGAATGTGCTTTCCCTCAAAGGAGATATAGTACAAGGAAATGCTATCTTTCAAATTAACTGTGCTGGTTGTCATGGACTAGAAGCAGATGGGCTAGTCGGCCCAAGTTTGCAAGGGGTTTCCAAGCGCAAGTCAAGATATAAGTTGATCCACCAAGTGATTAGCGGCGAAACACCCCCAATGCCAAAGTTTCAACCTAGCGCTCAAGAAATGGCAGACTTATTGAGTTATTTGGAGAATTTATAGTTTATGGAGGTCTCGTTCCGCCGATAATGCCTGACTTACTCACTATTTTGATGATCCCACGGCCGTAAGTTGTGGGATTCTTGGTAAATAGAAGTAAAGTTTACAACTTTCTTCAGGCGATGGCTACGATTTAAGAAAAATTCGATATAAAATCTAAAGCTTGAAGTCAAAAATTACAATGACGAAGCTAACTCCTAATTCTAGTTTTAGTTTGACCTTGCGTTTGCAAATTCCCAACCGTGTGGGGATGTTAGCATCAATTACCCAGTCCATCGCTGCCAGTGGTGGTAATTTGGGGCAAATTGATTTGATTGAGCAAACTCGCCATCAGTCTACCCGGGATATTACTGTGGATGCGGCTAGTACTGAACATGCTGAGACTATTGTCCAAGCAGTGAAAGCATTGCCAGATATTAAGTTACTCAGTGTATATGATCGCACTTTTAATTTGCATCGTGGTGGTAAAATTAGCATTACTAGTCGTATTCACTTAAATAGTGTTTCTGATTTAGCAATGGCCTATACCCCAGGAGTAGGGAGAATTTGTACTGCCATCGCTCAAGATCCAGAAGAAGTTTACAACCTCACCATTAAACAAAATACTGTAGCTATTGTTACAGATGGCAGTGCTGTTTTAGGGCTGGGAAATCTCGGCCCATGTGCAGCTTTACCAGTTATGGAAGGTAAAGCGATGCTATTTAAGGAATTTGCTGGGATTGATGCTTTTCCTATCTGTCTTGACACCCAAGACACAGATGACATTGTGCGGACTGTGAAAAATCTCGCTCCGGTTTTTGGTGGTGTTAATTTAGAAGATATTGCTGCACCTCGTTGCTTTGAAATCGAAAAAAGATTACGAGCAGAGCTAAATATTCCCGTGTTTCATGATGACCAACACGGTACAGCTATTGTCACCTTGGCAGCGTTGTTTAACGCGTTAAAAGTAGTTAATAAGTCAATAGCAGAAGTCCGCATTGTCATCAACGGTGCTGGGGCTGCTGGTGTAGCGACCGCTCGGTTACTTCGCAAAGCTGGAGCGGAAAAAATTTGGATATGTGACTCCAAAGGAATTCTCTCTAGCAACCGTACTGACTTAACCCCAGAAAAACAAGAATTTGCTGTTAAAGCCCAAGGAACTCTGGGGGGTGCAATGCAAGGCGCAGATGTATTTATCGGTGTGAGTGCACCGGGAGTTTTAACACCGGAAATGGTACAAGCAATGGCCAAAGACCCAATTGTTTTTGCTATGGCTAATCCGATTCCGGAGATTCAACCAGAATTAGTTAGTAAAGTTGTAGCCGTTATGGCTACAGGTCGTAGTGACTACCCCAATCAAATTAACAACGTTTTGGCTTTTCCCGGGGTATTTCGTGGTGCTTTAGATTGTCGCGCTGAGACTATTAGTACCAATATGTATTTAGAAGCAGCCAATGCGATCGCTTCCTTAGTTAAACCTTCAGATTTGAATCGGGAACACATTATCCCTTCAGTCTTTGATAAACGGGTTGCGGCTGCTGTTGCAGCTGCTGTACAACAAGCAGCTCGTCAAGAAGGAATTGCTAAGAGCTGATTTTGCCAGAGTAGGAAATTGAGGCTGTTGGTAATTTTTCACCTCATCTCATTCCTACTCCCACCGATCATGGAAATCAAGAAAACCAGCTCGTTGCACTGCTTATTGTCCTGAAGGAGATGAAGGGAGTTTAACACATTGCCTTACTGCTGGGCTGGTTTTATGTAATAAATGCTATTCTGGGTTCAAAAATTCTAAATATCCATTGCTAAGTTCCTTGACTGCGAGATCATAAAATTGCTTACCGTGTTCTGGTTTTGCTAAACCGGGATTTGAACCCATGCGTCCATCTGGGTAATGGTTGCGGAAATCAGTTGCACTATAAATCCTGTGTCCACTGGGAACTTTCGGTGAGAGGGATGCTTGTTTAATAGCCTGTGGATAAACATACTGAGTGATAGCTACTTCACTGGGAGTAGCATGAGAACCTTCTTCGTCACCGTATAATTCTTGAGCGAGTTTGTATACAGAACTGCACATAAACCAGTTAGCAAGTTGACATTGTACCTGTTCAGCATTGCTAATTTGCAAATCTTCCAAGTGAGCGTAAGTTTCCGAAAAAGCAGCTTTGAGAGTGGCAATATTACCACCGTGTCCATTGATAAAATAGAACTTGCTAAAACCTGCTTTAGCTAAACAAGTTAGATAATCTCGTATTACCTGAATTAGAGTACTAGGACGGAGACTAATTGTCCCAGGAAAAGCTGTATGGTGTAATGCCATGCCCACATTGATTGTAGGGCCAACCATCCCCTGAGTTGCTTCACCGACACCACGAGCGATGGCTTCTGCACAAATAGCATCAGTACCAATTAAACCAATGGGGCCATGTTGTTCGGTGGAACCAATAGGAAGAATAATACCCCGTGATTGTTGTAAATAAGCTTCAACTTCTGGCCATGTACTTAAATGTAGTAGCATTGTAATAATTAAATCACTCCAAATCTTTTTTGTAGGGTGGGTTGGGCTAGGGGACAACACACCATCCTTAATTTTAATTACCTAAACAAGTCTCATTGATAAACTATGATATGTCATTGCCAATGTAACTAACGGGAACAAAGCGATGGCAACAACTAAATTTGGCTAATATAGTAAAATCACAGGGACACAGCCTTACTATGTCCCCTGTCCTTGTATTAAATTTACATCTGATCCATTCTAGGAATTTTTGCACTGTACACAATCAAACAACCCAAAATACCAAGAAATCAATTCGTGAGTTTTGACTATTAACTAATCAAAGCAATAATGTTTTTTTACATCGCTGATAATTTCCCATGTACAAGACATTCCAGCGGGAAAAGTGACCAAATCGCCTTTACCCATTTGCACTGGTTGTCCACCATCAGGGGTAACAATAACATCACCTAGCAAAAAATAACAAGTCTCTTGTGTATCATAATTCCAGGGAAATATAGACCTTTGTTTCTGCCATATTGGCCATTTGAACACACCTAACTTGTTGAGATGCTCTTCACTGGGTTGATGATCAATTTTAATTTCCATGCTATTTTTTCTTGGTTCTAATTTAGTAGTATGGTTGAATGTCTTCTCCACACTCGTCTACTAAATAACACAAAGCGCGAAATCGCAGGGCAACAAATTGATCATACAGTGGGTTCAGCTTACACAAAGGAGGAATATGAGCTATTTTACGACCAAATAGGATAATATTACGCTCAAAAGGACACTGCGCCGGAATTAACTTAGCAAGAAAGTGAGCGAATTCACGATTTTTAATTTCGAGGTTGTCTAGCCTTGTACGCAATGGTTGAAGTAAATGGAATTTCGATTTAGTAGATTTATTTTGACTAGCTTCTGGATGATTTGCTTCTACTTCCACAGATTTGATAAAAGCGGGTAGGATAATATCCTGATTATTTGTCTTAATCATAGTTCTAAGCAAGGACTTCCTTGTATTGATAAATTGTTTGGCAATTTAGAACTTTACCATGCAATCTATGTCAGTGAATTATATTGTGGTCATCAATAAAACGAAGACAAGCATAAAGTGAGTAATTTGCATAGAATTTGCTGGTAAATAATTCAGTTAATTTATATTAAAACGCACTGAATAATGATTAACTGTCCCGTTAAATACAAAATAACAAAGAAAATATAAAAATGGTATTCCATTAACTTATACTTATTATTTGCTGAACATAAACATGATGATCCCCTCAGTTATATTTGACTTTATAGTTCAGAAACTACCCAGTAGTTTAAATTTTGCTTTTGCCTGGAAAATAGGGTATAACCTTGACTTCACATAGGGTTAAGTTCTGGCTATTTCTTTTCCAACTTCGATTTTAGGGCATTGCTAACAAAAAAAAAAGTTATTTTTACTACAAAAGTTCTAATGGATATTATTTAGTCAACCGGAGAATATCGTTTGATAAGCAGAAACTAATCTCATTGTGGCAATAACTCACCAAAACTCAGATGATCAGATTTGATCTCGTACAGGAGAAATAAGTCTTTTGTAACCGAGTGATTACCAAGTCTTAAACAAATATAATCACAACTCTAAGTATCATTAAGCATAGCAAAATCACTGAGGCACAGGGAGGAGATGTAAATTACAGTTTCTGAAAAAATAATTTTTAAGTTATATTGCGAATTTTGCCAAAATATTGAGAAATTGACTCCAAGCCAAACATAGCTTTAACGTAGAACCTATGGGAGAAAATTGAAGCAAATATAAAATATGATGGAATGATGGACAAAAATAATACTCAAAAATATCGGGTTGTCTGTACCCTGACCTTTGGTGATGTCTATGGTCAAATAATTATTTGGTTAATTACAATCACTATTAGCTTGGCTTCGGCCTTGGCGTTGATGGGTGCTAAACGTCCTGTGTATGCTTTGGCAACGGTGGGTCTTGTAGTTCTTTTATCGTTCCCATTCTTACTGTTTGCCTTCGTGACTACGTTGTTGAATCATATTGAACTTACAGCTGTATCTCCAGGAACTAGGACTGAACCGATACCGGGTAATATCTCTCAACAAAAACCAGTGGAAGCAACTAGCTGATTTGAGTGTTGATAACAAATCTCCAAAATCTTATTTTTACACCCTGTTAACAGCAGGGCATTTTTTTTCTCTGGGAAAATATCTGAAAGCTTCTCACACCCTGGGTGAATTTATTTTTATCTTGGGATTTGCATCTTTAGAATAGAAGAAAAACTTATTGCAGACAGGGTTAATTATGCTAGAACATGATGTTATTATCGTTGGGGGTGGGTTAGCAGGATGTCGCGCAGCTGTGGAAATTGCTCGCACTGACCCCAGTTTAAATGTTGCTGTGGTTGCTAAAACTCATCCCATACGTTCCCATTCAGTAGCAGCCCAAGGAGGGATGGCAGCTTCACTGAAAAATGTTGATTCAGAAGACAGTTGGGAATCACACGCTTTTGATACGGTCAAGGGGTCTGACTATTTAGCAGACCAAGATGCAGTGGCAATTCTCGCCCAAGAAGCTCCAAATGTGGTTATTGATTTGGAACACATGGGTGTTTTGTTCTCGCGTTTACCTGATGGTCGCATTGCTCAACGCGCTTTTGGCGGACATTCCCACAACCGCACTTGCTACGCTGCTGATAAAACTGGTCATGCTATTTTACACGAATTGGTCAATAATTTGCGGCGTTATGGTGTGCACATTTATCAAGAATGGTATGTTATGCGCTTGATTTTTTCAGAAGGTCAGGTTAAGGGTGTGGTGATGTTTCACTTGTTAGATGGGCATATAGAGGTGTTACGTGCCAAGGCGGTAATGTTTGCCACTGGTGGCTATGGTCGGGTTTATAATACAACATCCAATGATTATGCTTCCACAGGTGACGGTTTGGCAATGACTGCCATCGCTGGCTTACCTTTAGAAGATATGGAATTTGTGCAGTTTCACCCCACGGGTTTGTATCCAGTAGGAGTGCTGATTTCGGAAGCTGTCCGGGGAGAAGGTGCGTATTTAATTAATAGTCAAGGCGATCGCTTTATGAAAAACTACGCACCCAGTCGTATGGAACTAGCTCCTCGTGATATTACATCACGGGCGATCGCTTACGAAATTCGTGCTGGTCGTGGTATTCATCCCGACGGTAGTGCAGGGGGGCCTTTTGTGTATCTTGACTTGCGACACATGGGGAAAGAAAAAATTATGAGTCGTGTTCCCTTCTGTTGGGAAGAAGCCCATCGCTTAGTCGGTGTTGACGCAGTAACTGAGCCTATACCCATTCGCCCCACAAATCACTATTGTATGGGTGGTATCCCAGTTAATACTGATGGTCAAGTTCGCAGCAGTGGTGATAATTTAGTTGAAGGCTTTTTCGCTGCTGGTGAAACGGCTTGTGTATCTGTGCATGGTGCTAATCGTCTAGGTAGTAATTCTCTGCTTGAATGTATAGTGTATGGCAAACGTACAGGGGCAGCCATGGCCCAATATGTGCAGCATCGTAAGTTACCTACTGTGAATGAGTCCGCCTATGTCGAAGAAGCCCAGCAACAAATACAAGCCTTAATAGAACAATCAGGAAAATATCGCATTAACCAAGTTCGTCAAGCATTCCAAGATTGTATGACTGAATGCTGTAGTGTTTTCCGTACTGAAGAGTTAATGCGCCAAGGTTGGCAAACAATGGCAGAATTACAACAACAATATTCGCAAATTTATTTAGATGATAAAGGTAGCTGTTGGAATACAGAACTAGTAGAAGCCTTAGAATTGAGAAGTTTGATGGTAGTGGCACAGACAATTCTGGCCTCAGCTCTTAGTCGCAAAGAAAGTCGCGGCGCACACTTCCGGGAAGATTATCCCCAGCGCGACGATGCTAATTTTCTACAACATACAATGGCTTATTATTCACCAGCAGGTATTGATATTCAATATCGTCCTGTAATGATTAATATGTTTGAACCAAAAGAGCGGAAGTATTAAGTTTTATTAGCAATTTTTCTACGTGCAATTATGTATCTAAAAAAAAACTAGCATCCCATCCCCTAACAAAATTGTGTATCTGTAGTAAGGAAGTAAGGATAGAAAATATTCTCAATAAATTTATGCAAACTATGTAGCAATTATATGTAGTTTAACAATAGTTAGATGATTAGACTTCCGACATCTTCAAGATGTCGGTAATCTTTATTTTGCTAACTTTGACTATTAAAATAAATAAATAAAATATACATAGTTCTTTACTTCGTAATTCAGCTTTATATGCCAATATTTTCTATATATCAATTCAATCTCCCAAGTTTGAAGTGTTATAATATCCTCTTTACATCTGTCCCTTGTCACAGTTAGGTTGGAGTATTTACCGTTCACTTTTCTGTCAACACCAAAAAGTTATGAGAATGACAACTGCTCGGTTAGCCTTAACATCAATTTTTGGGGCAGCACTCGCTTGTTCAAGTATAATGGCAGGAACTCCTGTGCGCGCCCAAAGTAACTGTCCCAAAGTTACTAGACCGGAGATTGCGGCACTTTTCGACCGATGGAATAATTCTTTACAAACAGGTGATCCAAATAAAGTTACGCTTAATTATGCTGGAAATGCTGTTTTATTGCCGACAGTTTCTAACAAAGTGCGGCGAAATCACGAAGAGATTCAAGACTACTTTGTGAAATTCTTGCAAATGAAACCGGTGGGCAAAATTAATTACCGGAATATTCGCCTTTATTGCGGTGTCGCCATTGATTCAGGGATATATACATTTAGAGTGATAAACAATGGTCAGACTCAGGAAGTTCCGGCAAGATATACCTTTGTCTATAACAAATTGGGTGATAAATGGCTAATTACAGAACATCACTCTTCAGGGATGCCAGAAACAACTACTACCAAATGACTTGTTTAAGAGGTTAAATCAGTCATATCATAAAGTTTGCGTACCATGGCTTCAGCCTGGGTAGCAACATCAGTTTAGAATGCCCTGTGATTCCATCCAGGGTAAAAGTCAACTGGAAACAAAACATAATTTTAATTACTCCGCAGCCCACAAGTTTTTTGCCAGCAATAACAAATATTGCTTGACTCATACTAGGGGTAGATATACAATTACAGTCAAACTGAAGGGGAGTAGCTGCTGGCAGTAAGTTGTCATTGACAAGCCAGTATATTTGAATCAACACACTGGCGATGAGCCTGGTTCAGATGACAAATAAATATTTTCAAGTATTTGGAAGCGAGACCTTCACTAAGTTTACACAAAACAAATGTGTGAGCTTTAGTGAAGTGTTTTTACTCTCATTGAAGCTCCACACAAGTAAAAAATACTTAAGGAGTTAGAGAGAGTGTTAACAGCATTTACCGCGGGTTTGTTACTAATTACAATTTCCGAGTTAGGGGATAAGACTTTTTTTATAGCTGTAATTTTAGCGATGAAGCACTCGCGACAGCTAGTATTTATTGGGGTATCAGCGGCATTAGCTGCCATGACAATTCTATCAGTAATATTCGGCAAAATTGTATCTTTCTTGCCACAAAATTATCTAAATTATGCGGAAATATTTTTGTTCCTAGCTTTTGGGATCAAACTTTTGTATGAGGCGAGTAAAATGTCAGCCTTTACCAGTGATGCAGAAGTTGTAGATGAGGCTAAAGAGGTAGTAGAAAAAGCGGACTTACAAAGAAAGTCAAAAACACCATTAGCAATTTTTATAGAAGCTTTCACACTCACATTGGTGGCAGAATGGGGCGATCGCACACAAATTGCCACTATTGCCTTAGCTGCAAGCTATAACCCCATGGGAGTCGCTACGGGTGCAGTGTTAGGACACATTATTTGTACAGCGATGGCTGTGGTCAGTGGGCGAATGATTGCGGGACGCATTTCTGAACGTCAACTCACTTTTGCGGGGGGATGTTTATTCCTGATCTTTGGTGTGGTTGCTGCTGTGGAAGGAATCTGATGATTAAGTCTCCCCAGTTTAGAAAACCGGGGATTTCTGAAGAGTCCATAAACGAACTTTGTTAGGCTGACTTAAACAGCCCCTACTGATTCCGCCAAGATCAATTCCTAGCATCACCGCCACCTTTTTCAAAAGGTTAGCAGCGCCATTACAGTGTGCATTAATCTTGAAACCATCAGAAGTTTTATACACTCCGCCACTAACTCGTTTTCCCCTTCTTCGAGATATATTTATTGTTGAGAATCTGAAGGGGTTGCTGGGGATTCACCAGGGGTAGAAGTTGGTGACGCAGCGGCGTTGTTAATTTCGTCTTTGTACTGAGCAGGTGCTAAAGCCACAGCGCTATCAAATAAAGGTTTAGCTTGTTCCAGTTTGCCCTGTTCTCTCAAAAGCAATGCTTTTGCTAAAACGGGACGAAAATCTTGAGGGTCTTTCTTAATTGCTTGATCATAGACAAAGGTGGCTTGAGGATAGCGTTTCTGGGAAGCGTGAACAGTACCTAATAGTACTTGTATAGCTACCGTATCCACACTTCCCGGCTCACTTTTGGTTTCTTGATCTGCATTAGATAAGGTATTTTCCAGTAAAGCAACGGCTGCTTCAGGACGTTGCTGTTGCAACAACAGAGCTACCATCCCGCGCAAGGCCTTTAAATCACCAGGTTTGGTAGTAAGAATTGAGCGATAGGCTTGAGCCGCTCCTTCTTGATCGCCTATTTGCTGTTTTGCTTGGGCTAATAGCACTCCATATTCCGAGCTTTCTGGATTGAGTTGAGCGAGTTTTTCTAAAGGTTGTATTACCCCTTGAATATCACCTTGTTTTAAACTGAGAAGTTGTAGCCTGGCTTCTAATAAGCCATTGAGGGCAGTTTGATTTTCTGGTTCCCGTTGCAAAACCAGTTCATAACCTCGTGCTTGGTCTTGCAACTTTGATAATTGGTCAGAAGAAGGTACGCTGCTGGTGCTAGCAGTATTTTGGTTTGAGGGCGAGGGATTATTGATTGCGCTAATAATCGGAATTACCGAAACCCCTATAAAGGCACTAACTGCCAGCGCTAAAATGATCCTAAGTATCCAACGATTGCGCGGTTGAGACACAGTTTTGTTTTACTCCAGAATTCAAACGACATGATCATTGACATAAATTGGAAAGGGAAAAATTTCCAAAACCTTGCGGAATACCGTCAATAGCCTGTGAATTTTATAACAATTAACTATTCACATTGCCAAAATAAGTGATGACTTTAGGAGGAGTCGTCAGAATTGTACTTATGATATGCTTCCGAAACTAGTGTAAAGGCTCTAAGTTACATTAGTTTATTAATGGAAATGTAGGGTCTTTACTATTGTATTGGAGTCTGTGGTGTAGGTTTGTGAAGAGCTAACATCGTTCTATCAACCGCACAAACGCTTTACAAACGCTTTATTTTTGATTGCTTTCGTAAAATCCCATAATGGGATGTGTCTCCGCCGCAAGGAGTTTTTATGAATTCCGACCTGATGCCTTCGTCCGAATCTTCCAATTCTTCTGCTCACTATCAGTCTCAAAACCATAAAGAAGCAGCTGCTAATGTTCATGCAGTAGCAGTGCAGTCTTCTCAGGGGGAAAAGTCCTCCGTTAACTCTAGGGAAAACAACTCGAATGGAAATTTAAGTCATCGCCTTCAACCGATTCCGCCTCCCAGCGAACCAATGCAGTACAGGGCTATCGGGTTAGTCCGGGGTCGCTACATTGCCAGCGATGAACAGTTTACTCAAGGTACATTGGTAACGAAGGATGGTGTGGATCTCAATGCCGTCCTCCTCGGCCGAATTATGAGCTTAGTCAAGAATCACCTGGATTTAGAACAAGATCATTTGTGGGTAGTTTATCCACGCACACGGCAAGAAAACGACGCTTTACACCTACAAATTGTTGGGGTTTGGGAGCCAGAAAATTTGGCTAAACCTCCCAGAGACGAGAACGAACAAAATTCGGAATCGCAAAAGTTACGGACAACCAATACTCATGTACCGGAGAACGAAGAAGAATCTACAAGTGAACTAATATCTTCTTCGGAACTTCCTGATGGTAGTTTTTCCATTCGGGGCGAAGTAGTTTACCAGTCTTTTGATGCTCAGAGTTTAGTGGTCAAAATCAAGCAATCTCCTCGTAAATCTACTGATAAAGCCAAATATTTTAAGTTGAAACTCCGGGGGGTACTGACTACTAAAGCGGTGGGCAAGTTCTGGGATTTTCAAGCCAGGCGGGAAGCTGACGCATTAGTAGTAGAAAAAGCTGAAGCGATCGCGGAGTTGCCCAAAAAACGCAAACCACAGTTCAAAGGCAGCCCTCGTGGTGGTGGCAAGAAACCATTTCCCCGTAAACGTATTGGGGAAACCCCGAAACCAATTAAGAAGCTAATGGCTGAACCATCCGCAGTATCGAAACCTATACCAAAAGCCCCTCTGCCTAAGCCCATTAAACGGTCAAAACCAACCCAGTTATAATAAAGATTAGGGGGGAGAAAGCGGGGGAAGAAGCTTCTCAACCGTCATCCCCGTTCTTAAAAGTCCTGCCAGCGATCTTGGGGTAAAAATGATCGTTCCATTGGAATTGGGGCGACCGGTTCTGTGAGGGTAAAAGTACCTGCGGAAATCAGTTGTTTTAATTCTGTGGCAATTTGCCGAGAAAAAAACATACTGGCTAAGGGCGCAACCCTCACAGTTTTGCCGTCAATGGTGATCCGCCCAGACTTGAGTTGGGCGTAACTCACCAAACCAAAGGTGGGACGGACACGCCTAGGAATAGAAAAATCTACGATGGGCGCTACCAAGTCTTTATCTTGGATTGCACAATATTTAACTACTTCTTCGTTTAATACTGGCAGTGGTACACCCACACCCAACATTAACGACGGGCCATAGCTTTTAAAGTAACAGCCTCGCACCCAATGGGCATCCATTTGCTTGGCATCGCCGATTAAAGCTAAAGTAGCAGCCGGGCCAATAGGTGTACCATTGGGCAAACGCTTTTGTAAGGGGAAGTGTTGAGTTCCTTCCCAAGCAACATAGCCAACACCCCCACCTAAAAAAATGCGTGTGCCAATACCAATTAGTTTTAAATCCGGATCATTCAGTAGGGGGGAAATGGCTCCAGGATTAGAATAAACGGCATTTCCCAAACCTGGTTGTAAAGGGCCAAGATAAGTAAACAGGGGGCGATCGCCTCCGTTAACGCCGACAATGAAGTTTTGGTAAAGATTACGGGGATTAAATAAATAAAACTGATTGATGGTGTCACGGGTAATAGTGGTTTCAAAGGTTGCCCGTGGATAACAATCTGTTACTTGTCCTTGTGCTTTAACCTGTACAGATTTACCAGCAATCAAATTTTCAATTACATGACCACCACCATGTTCTCGGACTTCTTCACCATCCATTACATCTACAGGACAACTAGCACCTAAGTATAAATCCACTGCCCCAAATCCTGGGTAGGCTGGTACGCCATCTATCCAACAGCGGCGAATTTTAATTGGTGGGTCAGTTTGTCCGAGGTTAATAATGGCACCACTAGATTCCATTGGCTCAAATGTACCGGTGGTAATGACATCAATTTCTTTTGCTGCTTGACTGATACTAACTTCGGCGACTCGTGCTTTTAGTTCTTCTACAGTCAATACTACTGCACGTTGGCGGCGGATTTTTTCGTTAATTTCGGCAATTGTTCGCATTTATATATAGTTACTATTTACACAAGAGTCACAACAATAATTTCTTGTAGGTTGTGTCAGAGAGCAAATATAAATTAGGCTTTAAAAGGTTATGCAGTGTGACACAGCCCACTGGTGTGCTAGTTTTGAGCGAACTTAGAGTTGAACGAGGGCTTGCTGAAAAAGTCATTGAGTAGTGGTCAGGAACAGGAAACTAGAAACAGGCAACATTTTCCCCTGATTGGTACCAATTTTTTATTCCAAAAGATTGGCAATACAAGGTTTTTCAGCCCCATTTCCCCATGGCCTTCCACAATCCTTGGGCAAAAGGTCCTAAAAATATGATTAAACAAAATTTTCACGCTTATTCAGCATCCCAGCATTAGGAATGAGCAAAAAAACCTTGAATTAGTTCAGAGTTTGCATATTTTTTCTTAAAAAAATCACGGATATCATGAGAGAATATGTTTTCATCCAATTTTCCAATAGCCCGGCCTTTACAGAAAAAAATCAGGGTGGGTGGTTCAGTCGATATACCCAAATTTTCCATCAGTTCAGGACTTTCGTCCATGTCACACTGTCCGAAGCGGAGAAACTTGTTTGTTCTTTCGATTTCCGCCAGTATAGGAAGATTTTGCTTGCACAGTCCAGACAAAGTAGTATGAAGAAGTACTACAATTGGTGTATCAGTCTTCCCAATCTATAGTTTCAAAATTGTCGCTATTGATTTGGATCATCAGTTTCCTCCGTATGATTAAACGAAAATATTCTCATGGTAACAATACCATTAATGATGGATAAATATTACTCCCCTTGGGGACTGAGTTGGGCTAGTTCATGTTACCCAGTCGTAACTCGGCTTGTTTTAGGGTTGTGGCGATGGCTTTTGCTAGTAAAATAGGTTCGCTGATGACTTGGGCGGTTTCAATGGTAGTATTTTGATGTTTTTTAAGGAGATTTAATCAGATTTTTACCAGCAGTGATTTGAATTTGTTCATTAATGATCCGAGAGCCTTCTGGAAACTTTTCTACTTTAATTTGCGTTCCTAACTCTTCTCCTAGAGCATGAACATGAGTAATTACCCCCACTAATTTGTCTTGCTGACCCAAAGATTGTAGGACAGTTGAGACGCTTTGCAGGGTTTCAGCATCTAATGTTCCAAATCCCTCATCTATAAACAGACTGCCTAACTTAGCTCCTCTTGATAGCTTTTCTGAGAGTGCTAAAGCCAGGGATAAAGAAGCCGCAAAGGTTTCACCACCGGATAGCGTCTGTACCCGTCTTTTTTCGCCACCACTCCAATTATCTTCTACATGGTATTCTTTATTGTCATATTTTAAGGCATATCGCTGTTCTGTAAGTTCTCGCAGAAACACTGTTGCTTGTTCTACTAACTCCTGCTCAAAATGTTGAAGAATATAGGCTTGAAAACGATCTGATTTTAACTCTTTGGATAATATAAGATAAGTTTCTAAATCTTGCTCTTTGCTGGATAGTTGACCTTGTAATTTCTCTGCTTGCTCTCGCTGGTCTTCAGCTTTAGTAATCGAAAGTTTTAAATTGTTGTATTCATCTTGTGATTGCTTAAGCTTTTCTTCCGCAGTAACAACAGACTTTTTATGTTGGGCAATTATTTCAGGATTTGTTGTTTTATTGTCGATTTCTTTAGTTTCTTGGGTGACAAGAGTTTCTAACTTAAGTTTTTTATTGTCGTATTCTGTAATTTGCTGCTGCCATTTATTTTGTACTTCTGGTGATGATTTGCTTTCTTCAAACATTGCTTCTGTAAAGTTTTCTGATGACAAACGAGTTTGCCATTCATCTTCTATTTGTACTTTTGCATTAGAAGCTAAATCAAAGTCTTCTCGTACTTTTAAATCATTTTGTTGGGATTGCATAAATTCATCACGAGCGCATTGATAAAACTTATGTGCCTGCTGAAGACGATTATCTGAATCTTGTTTAGATTGTTCTAGTTTTCGGACTAAATTCTCGTAAGAATCACCACCAGTAAGTTTTGAAAGTTTGTCTGATATTTCCTGAAGTTGTGTTTTTTGGCGTTCTACTTCATTTGCTGCATCTTGATGCTGGGCTTGGGTATCTGATAACTTATCTTTGGCAAATTTCAACTTTTGTTCACTTTTATTAACTTCCTCATCTGCTTTATCTTTTTTGATTAAATATTCCTGATATTTAGTATCCCTTTCATGTAGTGTTTTGCATTCCTTCTGAAGCGCCTGAACATCCCATGTATCTGTTTTTAATATGGCAATAATTTTTTGTGTTTCTGCCTGCAATTCGACTTCTTTAGCTGCTAATATTTGGAGGTATTCGATTTCTTGTTTATTTAGTTCATCTCTTGTAGTTTCAGCTTTAGTTTTGGCATCAGCAGCTTTTTGACGGTTTTTCTCAGCAGTCTGAGCGCGTTTTTCTAATGCTTTAATATCCTCTGAAGATTCTAGTTGTGGTAATAAGTTATCTTGTGGGTATACTCCACCGCAAACAGGACAATCGTCACCCGTATGGAGCAATGCTCGTAAAGCAGAGGCATAATTTTGTTGTGTAGCAGTATCTAATTTAGCACGAATTTTTTCACATTCTTCTATGGATTTTTTGAGATTTAAAATAGCACACTGATAATCATTATCGGCAGTTTTTAATTGTTGGGTGATTTGTTGCAGTTTTGAGCGATCGCTTTCGACTTGCTTTTGAATGCCTTCCCATTTAATTAATAGTGGGTTAACTTGATTAAGCTGCTCTAGCCTTGTGCCACCAGGGGAATATTGAGAAAGTTCATTTTTAGCTTCAGTAAATATCTGATTTTTCTCCGCTAATTCGGTTTCAGCATTTTTTACCGCTTTGTTGGACTCAGTTACAAGTTTGATTTTGTCAGCTAATATTTTTTCCAACCGTTTTACTTCATCGTTAATTCCACGCTCCTGTTCTTCATAGATTTTGGCAGCATTAAGAGCTTCTTCTTGCTGTTTTAGCTGTGGTGCGATTTTAGCTTGATCAGCTTGTACTTGACTTAAATTATCCTCCTGCTTTTTCAAAGCATATTCTTTATCAATCAAAGCTTTAGCAGCATTCTCAGCAGCAATTTTGGTGTCATTATAACGAGTACGAGCAGAATTTACTGATGTCCAAGTGGCTGATAGGCGATCGCAAACTCGCCCTTGTTCTAATTGCCGCTTTAAAACACTTATTTCTGTAGTTTGTGTATTTAATTCCTCAAGTTCCCGTCGCAAATCTGATAAATTTTGAAGACGCTGAAATAATTTAATTTCTGTCTCTAAAGCTGTTTTTTTATTGGCAATTGCTTCATTTAACCGTGGTAATTCTTGTTCTAGAAAATGAGAGCGATCGCGTTGATAATTTAATTCTATATCTGATACCAAATCACCCATATTTATTAGCTGTTGTTGAATACTATTGTATTCACCTTTAATAAAATTAGCTTTATTTTCAGCCTTTTGACGCATAGCTGGAAAAATCTTTTCGTATCCAGCCAAGTGACTTAATATCTTTCGTCGGTCAGCACCTTTGCCTTTAAGAAATTCATCAAATTGTCCTTGAGGTAGGAGGATAACTTTTGTAAAAGTCTCAAAATTCATCCTCAAAATATTCTCAATAGTAGCATTAATATCTGCTTCCTTTTGTTCTCCTAAAGGTTGCCAATCGTTTTGAATACGCTTTTCTAACTTGAAATTCACCTGAGGTGGTTTATCAAGATTGCGATATAACCACGAGCGAAAAACTTGATATTCAAAGTTGTCTACCAAAAAGCGTAATGATACCTGTAATTTTGAACTACCCTGACTCAGTAATTCTTTGGGTTGAGTCTTGCCGCTAAATCTTGCTACCTTTCCATAAAGTGCCAAAGTCATGGCATCGAGCAAAGAAGATTTACCCGCACCAGTAGGTCCAGTAATAGCAAATAACTCCAGTTGCTCAAAATTAATGTTGTTCTTATTACGAAAACTGGTAAAACCTTCTACAGTTAGTTCAAGTGGTCGCATCTTGGGTTTCCTTTATTTCCTTGTATAGTTCCTCAAACTTTGCCACAACAGCAGGAGTAGGTGTTGTGTTTAATTCTTCTTGGAAGTAGCGTTTAAATTCTTCTATTGGATCAAACTCTTCCTGGTTTACAGATTTTTGCTGATTTGACTTAACTTCTGGATAACGCGGCTGGATTTGCAATACTTTATCACCACAAATTTTGCGAATTTTGTCAGTTAATCCCTCTTGAGGTGTTTGCAGGTTGATGATTACCTTGAGATAACCAGAATAATCCTGGTATGGTTCTAATTTTTCTTCATAATCACTCAATTCACATTCGATTATATGCAAAGGTTTTTGACAGGGAATAGATATAAACTCAGGTTTTTTCGCAGGAGAACCAGGCTCAACATCAATTAAATAAAATCCCTTATCTTCCCCAGCTTCACCAAAGTCTACTTGAATCAAAGAACCGGAATAGTAAGTAGGAGCCGCAACGGGAATTTGTTGAGGTTTATGGATGTGTCCGAGAGCAATATACTGAGCTTCAGCAGGTAGGCTTTGTCCAGCCAAGGCATAGGTTTCTTTGGTGTGATGACGAGCTTCGGATTGAGCTAACCTAGCACCATCAATAGTGAGATGAGCCATGAGGATATTCACACTGTCATCTTGAAAACCAGTGGCTAACTTGTTGAGCAAGTAGCCTACCCTTTCTCTGTAGTGGTTTATTTGGTCTAACTCGTCCATTGTCCACAGATTCTCAACTGTTAACAGTCGCCGTTCTGAAGCAAAAGGCATAGCAGCTACACGCAGTTTGCCGTTAGAGGTTTCTAAAGAGATTAAACCCCCTTGGTTAACGCGACGAGGTTTCCCTAAAATCTGCACGCCAGCTAAAGCTAAAAGATTAGCTATACCATCAAAGCGGGAGGCGGAATCATGATTGCCAGCGATGGCTATTGCAGGAATTTTGGCGGTTTGTAACCCTTTAAAAAACTGATAGGCAACTCTCTCGGCCTCTGGTGGGGGATTAGAAGTTTCAAAAATATCCCCTGCAATTAACACCGCATCAACTTCTAATTCTTGGGCTTGTCGCAAAAGTTCCTTAAGAGCAAATTCAATTTCCGGGGTGCGCTCCTTTCCTTTGAGATTACGCCCTAAATGCCAGTCAGATGTATGAATTAAACGCACGATTCCTCCTAAAAACGATCAATATCAGTTTCGATAATGGCAATTTCTGCTTGGCTCAGAAACACTTCCTCTTTGCGTGTCGCATAGGCTGGGAAGGGGAAATTAACCAAGATTGGTGCGGGGACTTCTGGCTGATGCACAAACATCGTGCCAGATTTAAGAAATAAAGCTCGTTTGCGACAAGAACCAGTCAGAAAGTTGTATTCAGGGCGTTCTGCTTCTGCTGAATCTAACCTGCCTACAACACGGATAGCTGCTTGTCCAACAACACGCCGTTCAACTTCTGAAGCTGTTTGCTGTGCGCCAATTAATATGATTCCCAAAGAGCGCCCCCGTTCTGCAATGTCTACCAGCAAATCTTTAATTGGGCTACGTCCATCGCGGGGGGCATATTTATTTAACTCGTCTAAAACGATGAAAACAACAGGTTCTCTACCTTGTTTTTCTTTTTGAAAAAATAGCTTTTGGAGTAAGACACCCACAACAAATTTTTGAGCGCGGGCGGTGAGTTTGTGAATATCCGTCACGGTTAATTGAGCATCTGAAGCTAGTGGATTGAGTTTATATTTAGCAACTTCATCTGGTGATAAATCACCTCTTATTAAATGACTAACTTCACTACTGATACCGTACAAACGTCGAATCATGGCTTCAGCAGTAGCTGGTGCATTTCGACCTAACCAGCGTCGGTTTTCTTCTCTATCTTCGTCATTGAGAAGTTTATCTTCTAAAAAGTCGATTAAATCTCTAAAAGTTTTAATTTTTGTTTTGTTATGTTCCCCAAATGCTTCTACTTCTAAATAAGCTTGGAGTTTATGCCGCCGCTTCCTATCACTCTCATCATTTTCTTCTGCTAGTCGTGCTAATCGTTCTTCCACTGTTGTCACTAAGTAAGATAAATTTCCCCTGTCTAAATCTTCTCCCGTGAACAAGAAGCGAAATAGGCGTTCGCGGCACAGTTCCCGGAGACTCCACAAATACACTGATATCCCTTCAGAACGCTGTTCTAAATCAGAGTCAACCGTCTGGGAATCTTTTTTGGGAGCAGCACGAAAACTTGTACTTTTAAAAGGTTGTATGGGTAATTTTAAGATTTCATATTTATTTTTATTTTGGTCACTTATAGAATCACCATAAATTTGATTGAGCTTGTCTAAGAAGAATAAATCCTCTCCTTTGACATTAAAAATTAGTGCTTTGGTATTAGCTTTATAAGAACCTAAAACAGGAGAATTGAAAATAGAGTATAACAGGAACAAAGCATAAGATGTTTTGGTAGCAACTCCAGAAACACCGGAGATATTCACATGAGCGCCTTTCTCGCCATTAATAAATGAATAGTTAAAATAAGCTGCATTACCGTTATTCATAATACCAGCCGGAATCGGGGTATCCATGCTCTCAAAATATAAAGCCGATGCTAATTGCTTATCTACAGCTAGGTAAACTTTATCGCCTGGTTGTGGGGGTAAATATTCTTCTGGTTCAATTCTTGTGACTTGAACGTGAGCAGTATAAGAAATATTGATGGGTAAAGTCCCCTTTTTCGCTACTAATAAAGTATCAGTATCAAACTGGGCTCCTTCGTATTGAGTGCGAACATAGTCAACTACCCCATAAAAGTGAACTTTCCTATTATTATCAGGACGATGAGTTTCCACTTCTACAACATCATCTAAGCGCAAAACTTTTTCCGAGTCTACTGCTATCCAAAATTCTAAAGGAGTAGCTTCTTGAGTACCAAGCACGTAACCAATTACTTCAGAAGATGTCATTTATTCCCTCCAACAGATGCCAAAAAGTTTTGTAATCGCCGTTTAATTAATGTTGCGTCTCCCATACGTCTACCTAATTCCCGTTCTAAAGCACCAACAGGTGCAAGGTTCTGTGGAGCGCGAGGGTCTTTTGAGGGATGAGAAGCATAATAGGGGATTAAATAGCAAGTTTGATTTGCTATTTCTGTTGCTCTGTCTATGCCATTTTTTATAGATAACTCCAGCCGGACAATACCATGTAAATCGTGATAGCCAAGTTGTTTATTGAAATGTTGATAACTACCAGATTTTAAATACCATGAATACTGGTATCTATTTTTCAATTTAATTTCAAAAATAGGTGTGCGCTGTCCTGGCAACAATTTCCATAGGAAAGGGGCATATTTTTCAGGTAGGTATTGTCTATGCATTGTTTTGACATAGCCCAAGGTAAGAACTGGGGATTCATATCGCAATGATCCATCACGAATTACCAAGGTCTCTGCATCTTTTATGTCTAGTTTGCCTACTAGCTTTTCTTCTGCTTTCAACATGGCTGTTTCGACAATTGCCCCCCGTGCTGCTGGGGTATTGTCAAATTTATCGTTAAATGCTTTGTAAAATAATTTTGATTTGCTTCCAAAAGGGCAAGGAATGGCTGTTGATACAGCTTCTTGTTCTCCACCAAACCCTATAACTCGGTGAATATCAATTTCTGGATCGAGATAACTCGCTTTAGGAATAGTTCTATCTATTACCACAGCACCCACAGCGATTGTGCCAAAAACACCGTAGGTTATTGTGTTGCCTTCACCACCTATGAGGGCTGCATCTAGCCGCAGCCGCCCGTCGGTAAAGATAAGGCGATTAGGTAGCAATGGCGGCTCTTGAGATTCAAAACTATCCCAATTATCAGTTTCTACTGTAGGGTTAACTTCGCTTTCTGAGAGCGCAAGTTCCTCGTTAATTTGAATTTGTGGTTCATAGTCATTACCCCAGGGTTCGAGGCGAAAGTTATGCGATCGCCAAAAGTTATTTACATGATTGTTCTCCAGCATTATTTTCAAGTTTGAAGTTTCAAATTTGAACAGTAAAGCCAGTAGAAAAAACACTTAAGTATGACGTTATAATAAAGTACAATTTGATGTTGATATGCCATCGCTTACGGTGATTTATCTCTTGCTGTTAAAACTTAGTATTGTTGTCAAGCTGCGGTTAAATTCCTTAAGTTCAAATCATCTCTTTATTTGTGTAATACATATGTACTAAACCTATATGTAATTCATTCCTAGATTATACAGATGGCTGGAAGAACCCTTATCCAATCAATACAGTATGCAAATTTACTGCCTCAACTCATACATAGGCTGTCATAGTGCTTTTAGTTTTTAACTGTGGGGGTGTGGTGGGCTAGGGACTTTAGTCACGGCTCTAAAAACCAATTTAATGAATATCAATTTCAATGCATAATGTACTCAGGAACCGATAGAGATGTTGCGGCCGCTCTGGTAGTCTCTATAGGCGGACTTGCAGCCGTGAGACACACGGTCAAGATGTTTGCTGAGGGTAAATTCATTGGAGTCCCTGTGAAGCAAGAATCCCCCGGCTTTTGGCCGTGGGGAGTGTCAAAGTAATCGGCAATATTTCAACAAACAAGCACACTCCATGCGTATTTCTCTAAATTGGTTGCGGGAACTGGTAGAAATTAAACTTAGTCCAGAAGAATTAGCTGAAACCCTTACATTGGCTGGGTTTGAAGTAGAAGATATTGAAGACCGCCACAGTTGGGCTAATGGCGTAGTGGTGGGGAAAGTGCTTGAGCGTGAACCCCACCCCAACGCTGATAAATTAAGTGTTTGTCAGGTGGATATCGGGGGATCTGAGACTTTAAATATTGTCTGCGGTGCGCCCAATGTCCGGGCTGATATTTATGTAGCAGTGGCAACTACAGGGACTTATTTACCCAACATAGATTTAAAAATTAAACCTGCAAAACTACGCGGTGTTCCATCCCAAGGTATGATCTGCTCTTTAAAGGAACTGGGTTTACCCAGTGATGTAGACGGAATTCATATTTTTTCCCAAGAAAATCTGCCTTTGGGTAGTGATGTGCGTCCCTTGTTGGGTTTAGACGATGTAATTTTAGACGTAACCGCCACCGCTAATCGTGCTGATGCTCTTTGTATGGTGGGAATAGCCCGGGAAGTTGCAGCTTTAACTGGTGGAAAATTAAACATTCCTTTACCTGAAGCCATATTAGTTCCAGGAACTGGGGGTAATTTAGGATTAAAAATTGCTGACCACCACGCTTGTCCGGCTTATATTGGCACGGTAATTGAAGAGGTGAAAATTGCTCCTTCTCCTGATTGGTTGCAAGAGCGTTTACGAGCTGCTGGGGTGCGACCGATAAATAATGTTGTGGATATCACTAACTATGTATTGTGGGAATGGGGACAACCCCTCCACGCTTTTGACAAAGATTGTTTACACTCTGTTGCTGGTAGTGAAGTTTTAACTATTGGTGTTCGCTTCGCTAGTTCTGGGGAATCTTTGAAAACCTTAGATGGGCAAACTCGCAATTTATCACCCCACAATTTGTTGATTACGGCCAATAATAAACCAGTTGCACTCGCAGGAGTGATGGGTGGAGAAGAAACCGAGGTTGATAACACTACTCAAAATTTAGTTTTAGAGGCAGCATTATTTGATTCTGTGGTCATTCGCCGTTCTTCCCGGAATGTTGGGTTAAGAAGCGAGGCTTCGGGAAGATATGAACGGGGGGTTAACCGGGCTGAATTGGAAATAGCCTGTAACCGCGCTTTATCACTTTTGAGGGAACTGGCTGATGGGGTAATTGTACAACAGGTCGTTGCTGATACTCGCCCAGACTCCTCTACTTGGAGTCGTTCTATTATCCTGCGTCTAAACCGAGTTAATAGGGTTTTAGGACCTGTGGATTTGGGAGAGGAAACAGGAGAAATTACAGAAGCAGATGTTGAGCGCATTCTTTCTGCGTTGGGTTGTCAGGTTACTCCTGGGAGTGAAGGAACTTGGACGGTTACAGTACCGCCTTATCGTTACCGCGATTTAGAACGGGAAATTGATTTAATTGAAGAAATAGCCCGTTTATATGGCTATGATAATTTTTGTGATACTTTACCAGATAAATCCGAGGCTGGTTATTTGCCTGTAGATCAAGAATTAATCCGCCAGTTACGTGCTTTTATGCGAGCTGAAGGATTGACGGAAGTTATGCATTATTCTTTGGTGAAACCAGGAAATGATAGACAGATAGTCTTGAGTAATCCTTTATTTGCTGAATATTCAGCACTCCGGACTGATTTGATTTCAGGATTGATTGATGCTTTTCAATATAATTTGGAGCAAGGAAATGGTTCTCTCAATGCTTTTGATATGGGGCGCATTTTCTGGCAAGAAGAAGAGGGTTTGCAAGAAACCGATGCGATCGCTGGTATTATGGGGGGTGACATTTCACTAGGCAGATGGTCAAGAGGTAGCGCTGAACAGCCCATGACCTGGTTTGATGCTAAAGGTATTTTGGAAAGTGTCTTCGCTGCACTTAAGTTAAAGGTAGAATATCAACCTGATTGTCGTGATGAACGCTTACATCCAGGACGCACTGCTTCTTTGTGGGTGGGAGGTAACAGACTTGGTATTTTTGGACAACTTCATCCGCAATTGCGACAAGGTCAGGGTTTACCTGATTCTGTGTATGTGTTCCAATTAGATGTAAATGTGCTGTTGGATGCTTTGGATGAAGATGAAATTTTAGTTCCTACTTTTCATCGTTATTCTACTTACCCAGCCTGCGATCGCGATATTGCTTTTTTCGCACCAGTAAATGTCTCTGTGGCAGAAATTGAAAAATCTATTAATAAGGCTGCAAAGGGTCTGCTGGAATCTGTGGAATTGTTTGATGAGTATCGTGGTGAAAATGTACCGGAAGGGCAACGCAGTTTGGCGTTTCGTTTAGTATATCGTGGTGGCGATCACACTCTCAGCGATGCAGAAGTAGAACCTGTACACAATAAAGTCCGCGAGGCTTTGGTAGAAAAATTTGGCGTTAACCTCAGAAGTTAGTCAACACAAGTTGGAGGTTTTGATCTTCAAAACCTCCAATTCTTACTGGAATTTCTATGTAGTGTGATAACTTATTTTTTTTATTTGGCATAATTAGATAGTCTTATTCATGAACTCTATGAGTGGTTATGTTTGACTATGTCTGATTATATTTTTGTTATTGTATCCACTAAAATAGTAGTATATGAAAATTGTTGCGTCGAGATAATCAGTAGTTATGCCTAAATACATCATGTGGGGGACTTACTGTGAAAACGTTTTAGAAAAACGCGCTCCTTACCGTCAAGACCACTTAGACGGATTAGCCAAACAAAAACAATCCGGTGTGCTCATCACTCTTGGCCCCACGAAAGATACTACCAAAGTTTTTGGGATTTATGAGGCTGAAGACGAAGCAATTGTACGCCAGTTGGTGGAAGATGATCCCTACTGGAAAAATGGCATCTGGATTGAATATTCAATTAAAGAATGGATTCAAGCCTTTTGAAAAAAGGAATGTTGAGTGCAGTGCTTACCCATAACTTGTTTAGGTAGAATCACTAAGCTTACCCTGTTTAGAAAAATGGGGATTTTTGAAGATTCTATAAACGAACTTTCTGAGGCTGAGTTAAATAGCCCCCATGGATTCCGCAGCGTTACAGTGTGCATTAATCTTGAAACCATTACAAGTTTTATATACTCCGGGACTAACTCGTTTTACCCTTGCTGTCCAACCTTGGGGTCTTTTAACGGAATTTAGGCATATTGTCACTACCGAGAAACCATGACTGAGAAGGATAAGATTCTTCTGTCTCAATGTTAGTTATTGGGAGCGAGTTTATTTGCCGTTGGCACTTCCTCCACTGACTAAAGCCAAGTGGGTTGAGTATCTTTGGGCGATTTTCCTGTGAAAGCAGTATAAAACAAAAGTGTGGACATTTTATTCTGGTTTTTCTGGGTTCTGCACATATTGTATAAGTTTATTGCATTAGCCTTTTAAAGCTCTTCTAAAGTTGCGACGATATGATTTGTTAGCGATAAATAAAGCTGGCCATAGCAGTGATAAGCCGAGGCGATTAGCTAAAGTTTGACTGAAATTAGTTCGTTCAAAGTTAGTCCATACTTTCCAAACACCAGCTACATAAACTACAACTACACCAAAAAAAAATAACTTAGTCATTGCTCTTGACTCCCTTAGTAAGTGACAGTATTTAAGCTAAGTTTTATCACTACATTTAATTATGCACTACTTACTGGCGTGGCAACAGCAAAACGGTGGATTATTTTACAAATAAAACCTTGCCCATTGCCTAGGGCAGTGCGCTGTGTACAATCAAAAAGCCATTAACACCAATGTCGGGACTAAGAATCATCCAACAACCATATTACACCCCCAAGCTGCTCAATTCCTCTTTTGAGTTACTGATGAATACATTCTCTAATTTTAGGGTAAGGGAGATTCTTGCCTGAAATGCAAAAAACAGCTAGTTATTATTGGCCAAAATGAAGTATTTCTTGCCACAATAGAACTTATAAGTGGGAAAGACCAATTTAACAACCCAATCTTCAATCAAAAACAGTTTTTTCTCTAGTATCCAGGAAAAAAGAGTCAGTTACCTTAAGCATCGGTAAAATAACTTGGTTACAGGCAGTTGCCTGTTTTAATAGCCTCTGAACCCAGAGGCAAAAGTAATGAGTAAATGTGCTTATTTCTTCTCAGATGCTTCTTAGGTCAGTTACTGAAACATTAATATCCATAGGAGACTAAAGAAAGAACATACAACACACTCTCACGGGTCTGTAAGCAGCAATTGCTGCAAGTAGCTAAGGAGAATTTATGCGTGCAGTACTGATGGCTGGCGGTTCGGGAACGCGGCTTCGCCCGTTAACTTGTGATCTGCCTAAACCGATGGTTCCTATTCTCAATCGGCCTATAGCCGAACATATCATCAATCTGCTCAAGCGGCATCAAATCACAGAAGTTATTGCTACATTGCATTACTTACCGGATGTCCTGCGAGATTACTTTCAAGATGGGAGCGACTTTGGCGTTCAGATGACTTATGCTGTGGAAGAAGACCAGCCCCTGGGGACAGCAGGTTGTGTGAAAAATATCGCTGAACTTTTAGATGAAACGTTTTTAGTGATTAGCGGTGATAGTATCACAGATTTTGACCTGACGGCAGCCATCGCATTTCACAAGGAAAAACGGGCAAAAGCTACATTGATTTTAACTAGGGTTCCCAACCCGATGGAATTTGGTGTGGTAATTACTGATGAGCAAGGAAGTATTAGCCGCTTCCTAGAAAAACCATCTACAAGTGAAATTTTTTCCGATACTGTGAACACTGGTATTTACATTCTTGAACCGGATGTATTGGATTATCTGCCATCTAATTGTGAAAGTGATTTTTCTAAGGATTTGTTTCCTTTAATGCTGGAAAGAGGTGAATCACTGTACGGTTATATTGCCCAGGGTTACTGGTGTGATGTGGGGCACTTGGATGCTTATCGGGAGGCTCAATATCATGCTTTGCAGCGTAAGGTCAATCTTGATTTTGCTTATCAAGAAGTTTCGCCTAATTTGTGGGTGGGGCAAAACACTTTTATCTCTCCCACTGCAATTATTGAGACTCCAGTCATGATTGGTGAAAATTGCCGTATTGGGGCTAGGGTTCAGATTGAGGCGGGAACCATCATTGGTGATAATGTCACCATTGGCGCTGATGCTAATCTCAAGCGGCCAATTTTATGGAATGGGTCAATTATTGGAGAGGAAGCACATCTGAGTGGCTGCGTGATTTCTCGTGGTACTCGTGTAGACCGTCGCGCTCATGTGTTAGAGGCGGCTGTGGTGGGTTCTCTTTCTACTATCGGGGAGGAAGCACAAGTTAGCCCTAACGTCCGGGTTTGGCCGAGTAAAAAGATTGAATCAGGGGCTGTTTTGAATATTAACTTGATTTGGGGTAACACTGCCCAAAGAAATTTATTTGGACAACGTGGTGTGCAAGGATTGGCGAATATTGATATCACCCCAGAGTTTGCGGTGAAGTTGGGGGCTGCTTACGGTTCCACACTCAAACCACGTTGTAAGGTCACTGTTTCTCGTGACCAGCGCAATATTTCTCGCATGGTTACCCGCTCGTTAATTGCTGGTTTGATGTCTGTGGGTGTTGATATTCAAAACCTTGATGCTACGGCTATCCCCATAGCGCGGACAGTGATACCCACAATGTCGGTAACGGGTGGGATTCATGTCCGGGTACACCCGGATCGCCCTGACTACATCTTGATTGAATTTATGGATAATAAGGGCATAAATATCACTAAAGCACAAGAGAAGAAAGTTGAAGGTGCTTATTTTAAAGAAGATATGCGGCGATCGCAAATTCATGAAGTTGGTGATGTGTCTTATCCTAGTCAAGTAATTGAACGCTATTGTACAGCATTTGAAAAGCTGCTAAATGTTGATACGCTCCGCAATAGTCGAGCAAAGGTGGTAATTGACTATGTTTATGCTGTGTCTGGGGCAGTTTTACCACTGATGTTAGATAAATTTGGGGCAGATGCAGTGGTGTTGAATGCTAGCGTTAATAAGTCAGCTATGTCAGTTACTGATCGCGAAACGCTGTTGACTCAGCTCGGTCATGTAGTTGAGGCGTTAAAAGCTAACTTTGGTGTGCAAGTGTCCGCAAATGGGGAACAGTTAATTTTAGTTGATGAATCAGGTTTTCCCATTCGGGGGGAAATTTTAACGGCACTGATGGTAGACATGATATTAACATCTAACCCCAGGGGCACAGTGGTTGTGCCTGTTCATGCTTCCAGTGCTGTGGAACAGGTGGCCCGTCGTCACGATGGGAGGGTGATTCGTACTAAGGCAAATCCTACAGCTTTAATGGAAGCTTGTCAAAAAAATCCCAATGTCGTCTTAGGTGGTAGTGGAGATACTGGTTTTATTTTCCCCCATCTGCATCCGGGATTTGATTCTATGTTTTGCATTGCCAAGTTAATTGAAATGCTGACTATTCAAGAGCGCTCCCTCGCCACAGCGCGTTCAGAATTACCCCGTGTAGTTCACAAAAGTTATACAGTCCGTTGTCCTTGGACTGCAAAGGGGGCGCTCATGCGTTATTTAGTGGAAACACACCCAGCCCAAAATCTAGAGTTAATTGATGGGGTGAAGATTTGTCAACCTTACGATGATAGTTGGCTATTAGTTTTACCAGATGCTAGTGAGCCTTTAGTACATTTGTATGCGAACAGTAATGATCGTGATTGGGTAGATGAAACTTTAAGAAATTACCGCACCCGTGTTCAAACTTTTGTGGAAAGACAACAAGAACAGCAACCAGCCGAAGTTTAAATTTTGCTGGTGTACTGGCGTTGTCGGCTGAAAATAGTGCCAAAAATTAATTAGGGCTAACAAACTGTCGATAAACTTTAGCCCTAGGGGACTAGTTCTTTAACCGACTGGAGCTATGAGACTGTTAATTTATTTCCTGGCTCCTTGATGGGAAATATCGCCAAATCAGTTTGAGGATCAAAAAAATGCAGTTTTTCGGGATTTAATGATAACCATAATTCCTCGCGAATATGCACTAATTTGTCTGGTGGGATTCGCACCTGTATATTATCTGTGTGATTAAGTTTGGATTGTGATGTGTCTAGATGACGCCAGCTCACTGCTAGAAAAGAATCATTACCCAAATTTTCTACCAAGTTTACTTTCACAGGTAAATTTTTGGTAGCAGGTGCGCTTAAACTCAAATGTTCTGGCCGAATACCTAGAATAATAGTTTGCTTGTCGTATTTTCGTAGAGGTTTTTCCCAAGTTTCTGGTAGGGTGAGGCGGAAATGATCATGGGTAATTAACAACGGCGCGTGAAATGTCACAGGTATAAAATTCATCGGTGGTGAACCAATAAATTCAGCGACAAAGCGGTTAGCTGGATGATTGTAAAGTTCTAATGGAGATGCGACTTGCTGGATTTGACCTTGATTCATAATCGCAATGCGATCGCCCATGGTCATAGCTTCGGTTTGGTCGTGGGTGACGTAAATTGTCGTGGTTCCCAGTTGACGTTGTAATTTGACAATTTGGCTGCGTGTTTCCGCCCGCAGTTTCGCATCCAAGTTAGAAAGAGGTTCATCCATTAAAAAGACTTGGGGATTACGGGCGATGGCTCTTCCTAGTGCTACGCGTTGCCTTTGCCCTCCTGATAACTGTTTGGGTAAGCGATTGAGTAAGTTTTCCATTTGTAACAATTGGGCAACATATCGCACCTGTTGGTCCACTTCTCTTTCTTTTTCAGAAATGTAACGTATTCCTTGAGGTAGCTTTCTTGTCATCCCGACAAGAAGATGTTTTGCCCAATTAGGGAGTGAGGATTCTTGATTTTCGCTATTCCCTAATTTCCGTCGGCGCAGTCCAAAGGCGATGTTGTCATATACAGTCATGTGGGGGTAAAGTGCGTAATTTTGAAACACCATGGCAATATCTCGTTCTTTGGGAGGTAGGTGATTAATTAAGCGCTGGCCTATGGAAATATTGCCTGCTGTCATCACTTCTAACCCAGCGATTAAGCGCAGTAAAGTGCTTTTGCCGCAACCCGAAGGGCCTACCAAGACCATAAATTCACCATCGGCGATGGTCAGGTTAATTCGCCGTAAGACATGAATATTTTCTGCTGGTGCTGGGGTTGTGTCACTGTTTAACTTAGGAGACGGTACATTTTCCCCTTTACGCTGGGGAAAACTTTTATAAATGTTTTCTAAAACAACTTGCGCCACGACTATTTACGGTAAGGGTAATTAATCAGATAGCTGACTCCCCAAGGCGGAAAATTCAGCGTCCATGATATATGTTACCTGTGACTACAAAAAGTAAAAAAAATAGCTTGGACTAAAAAAAGCAAACTACTCTGGATTTATAGTAGTATCGGTAGGTGTTCTCATGACTACTGACGTAACTGAAAATTCTGCCCATGGAATTTTAGACTCAAAAAACACAGATTGTTGTATTGTCGGTGGTGGACCAGCAGGCGCTGTTTTAGCTTTACTTTTGGCACGTCAAGGGATTTGTGTCATCCTGTTAGAAGCCCATAAAGATTTTGACCGCGACTTTCGGGGAGACACAATTCATCCCTCGGTGATGGAAATTATGGAAGAATTGCAATTAAGTAATCCCTTGCTGCAATTACCCCATAGCAAAATTGACTGTTTGAGAATTCGCACTCCTGAAAATGCTTTCACATTAGCGGATTTTAGTCACCTGAAAACTCGCTACCCCTATATTACGATGATGCCCCAGGTGAGATTTCTGGAGTTCATCACCCAAGAAGCCGAAAAATATCCGAATTTTCACTTAATCATGGGTGCGAATGTGCAAGAATTAATTGAGGAGAATGGCATCATTCAAGGTGTCCGCTATCGGGGAGGGGGTGGTTGGCATGAAGTCCGGGCTACACTGACAATTGGTGCGGATGGTCGCTACTCACGCTTAAGACAACAAGCTGGTTTTGAGTTAATTCAAACCTCGCCGCCAATGGATGTTATTTGGTTCCGTTTACCCCGTCAGCCGGGAGACCCAGGGGGAGGTATAGGAAACCTTGCTCAAGGTCGGATCTTGGTTATGCTAGATCGGGGTGATCAGTGGCAACTTGCTTATGTGATTCCTAAAGGTGGTTATCAGCAAATTCGTGCTGCTGGCGTGGAGGAATTCAAAAAATCTGTGGTGGAAATTGTGCCTACTTTAAGCGATGGCATAGAATCTTTACAAGATTGGTCACAGATATTCTTGCTCTCAGTGGAATCCAGCCGCGTTAAACGTTGGTATTGTCCCGGACTTTTACTGATTGGTGATGCGGCTCATGTTATGTCTCCTGTGGGGGGAGTAGGCATTAATTACGCTATTCAGGATGCCGTAGTAGCAGCTAACATACTCACTCGACCACTCAAAAACAAATGTGTGGAATTAGCTGATTTAGCAAAAGTGCAGAGTCAAAGAGAGTTACCCACACGCATTATTCAAGCATTCCAGAGTTTTATCCAAAAACGAATTCTAGCCGAAATTCTCGAATCCCGGCAGAGCTTTCAACCCCCTGTTTGGTTACGGTTGCCTATTTTACGGGACTTACCAGCCCGGTTGATTGGTATGGGGATTGTTCCAGTTCACGTCCAAACTTAATTGGCAGCATTTTTTTCGGACTGAAGTGGTATAATTGTACTAATCATGCAGAATCCAATGCTCGTTTTAGTCAGGCGAAGGTGGCGGATAGTATCTTGAATACTATTCAAAGCGATCGCTTGGCTTTTATGCTAAAAAAGACTCAAGCTAAAACTTTAAGCTCATAACTTAATTATGTATATTTCCGTAATCAAAAATCTATTTGTTTCTCATTAACCTTTGCCATGAGGAGGACTTCATGAATAGCTGCGTTTTAATGGCGGAAATCATTCAAGAACCGCAATTACGTTATACAGCCGATAACTTAGCAATTACAGAAATGCTGGTACAGTTTCCTAATCCTCAGCGCACAGAAGAGCAGTTGGTGACTTTAAAAGTGGTCGGTTTGGGAAATGTGGCCACAGAAATTCAGCAGAACTATCACCAAGGCGATCGTGTTATTTTGGCAGGTCGCTTAGGAATGCACACTGTTGAGCGTCAAGAGGGATTTAAAGAAAAACGTGCCGAACTAACAGTACAACAAATTCAATCACTAGGAAGTAGTTCCAGCCCATCACCAATCACAATAACTCCATCAGTGACCTCCACACCACCAAAACCATCATCACCAGTATTTTCATCTTCACAGCAGGAAGTTGAATTTCCTCCAGTAACGGCTCCTGTTACCACTGGTGTTGATGTTGCTCCTGAGCAGACAAACTACACACCTACACCTTTGCCCCAAAGCTTTGAGGGGAGTACTTATTCCCCACTACCAGAGCAGGAACCAGACCCAGACGACATTCCTTTCGTGCGAGCCATTGATTCCATAACCGCAAAAATAGGCTTGCTCGATTCCTACGAAATTGAAAGCCAATGTCCGCAGGTGGGAATCAGCCATAATTTCAAGTTTATCTAACTTGAATTTGGCTAACTTGTTTACTGTGTGATTTAAATTCTCACCGCCGTGGAGATAACAAGTTATGCGCCATGGTTTGCATAGGTATGAATGGGGAGACATCTAGAAGAAAATCCAAAAGGTTGTCTACAAGCTACAAAAGAGAATCTACAAAACGAAGATTAATCAAGACATGGCTAAAAGGTCGGGTTATCGCCAAGGGAGTTTTGCAAGAAAGTGATGCAGGAAGGCTACAGGGTGGGGTAATTTCCCCACTGTTAGCCAATATTGCATTACATGGAATGGAAAATGAGATAATAAATCCCGTATAAAATATGGGGAAATAACCAGTAAAGGGAATAACCCAGTAGCATCCTTAAGGATTATCCGCTACGCCGATGATTTTCTAGTAATGTATGCAAAACTCGAAAAAGCAATCAGCATATCCCGGACTTTTCAAAACAGTCGGGGATGTGTGGCTATGAGACAGAAAATTTATTTTTCACTAAATTTTGCTCAGAGACAAACAGAGGAAGCGTGAAGTGCGAACCCTGATCATTGATAACTACGATTCCTATACATTTAACCTTTATCAAATGCTCGCGCAAATCAACGGAGAGCTTCCCTTTGTGATTCGCAATGATCAAATTGATTGGGACGAATTAAGTGAACTCATATTCGACAACGTGGTGATTTCTCCCGGACCGGGTCGCCCGGAAAAAGTTAAAGACTTTGGTATTTGCCGAGAAGTAATTCAAAATATAAATGTACCCCTACTTGGCGTTTGTCTTGGTCATCAGGGACTAGCCCATGTCTATGGCGGAACTGTGATTTATGCGCCGGAAATTATGCACGGACGATTAAGCAAAATATATCACAATCGCTCTCAGCTATTTCAGGGTATTCCTCAAGGTTTTTCTGTTGTCCGCTACCACTCCTTAATAGTTGCAGAAAATTTACCCAGTTGTCTAGAAAAAGTAGCTTGGACTGAACAAGGGCTAATCATGGCGCTGCGTCATCGAGATTTACCATTTTGGGGAGTACAATTTCATCCCGAATCAATTTCTACTGAATACGGGTGGAAACTTTTAGAAAATTTTCGAGACATCACAGAACAATTTACCGAGGAAAAATCAACACTCAAAACCGAGAAACAGGATTTTTTTCTTCCCGAAGATTCTAGACTATTCTCTTCTAGCACCCCATGTTCTCATTCCCAATACCAAGTTTGCAGTAAAAAACTAGATATGTATCTTGATGCAGAACAAGTGTTTGTGCATTTATTTGGCAAAGATACCAACGCCTTTTGGCTTGATAGCAGCTTAGTGAGTCCTGGTCTTTCTCGGTTTTCTTTTATGGGAGGAAGTGGTGGTTTAAATAGTTTATTGGTGGAGTACCGCACCCAAACTCAACAAATAACCATCACTCAGTCAGGGAAAGTTACTCAGTGTAGAGGTAGTATTTTTGACTATCTAAAACGAGAAATTAATTACCGACAGTGTAACTCTGAACAACTACCTTTTGACTTTAATTGTGGATTTATCGGCTACTTCGGTTATGAGATTAAAGCAGAATGTGGATCTGAACTAGTGCATCCTGCTTTGCTTCCTGATGCTATGTTTGTCTTAGCTGACCAAATTATTGTATTTGACCACCAAGAACAAACTATATATTTAGTATGTTTGATTCAAAAGTATCAAAGCACACAGGCAGATGCTTGGTTTGAGTCAACAGAAAAACAACTACGCACACTAAAACCTGTACCACCGATTCTGTCCATAGGTAGGAAGGAACCCTTAGTTTTTGGCCTCAGCCATTGTCGCCAGACTTATATGGATAATATTCACAAGTGCCTCAATCAAATCAAACAAGGAGAGAGTTACCAAATTTGTTTAACCAATAAAGTTTATACAGATATCACTCCTGACCCACTGGAGTATTACCGCACCTTACGGCGAATTAATCCAGCCCCATATTCAGCATTTCTTTGTTTTGCTGAATTTGCCATTGCTTGTTCATCCCCAGAAAGATTTTTGCGAATTGACCCCACGGGCTGGGTAGAAACTAAGCCAATCAAAGGTACTTGCGAACGTGGACAGACTGCTGCAGAAGATAAAATACTTTGTGAGCAATTGCGTAACAGCGAAAAAGACAGAGCAGAAAACTTAATGATTGTGGATTTGTTACGCAACGATTTAGGTTTAGTCTGTGAGGTAGGCAGTATCGAAGTTACAAAATTGATGGCAGTGGAAACTTATGCTACAGTGCATCAGCTTGTCAGTACGATTCGGGGTCATTTGCGCTCAGATATGCAAGCTACTGACTGCATCAAAAAAGCATTTCCTGGTGGTTCTATGACTGGTGCGCCGAAAATTAGAACCATGAAAATCATTGACGAACTAGAGCAAGAAGCGCGTGGAGTTTATTCAGGTACTATAGGCTTTTTAGCACTCAATGGAGCAGCAGACTTGAATATAGTAATTCGGACTGCGGTTTTGACTCCCAATGGTACTTCTATTGGTATTGGGGGAGGTATTGTAGCTTTATCTGATCCTGAAGCTGAATTTGAGGAGGCGTTTCTCAAAGGTAAGGCGTTAATTCAGGCTTTAAGTAGCTGAATTTAAAAAAAGTAATTACCATACTAGGGATCTATATCCTGATTATTTTATTGTTCATCATACAAATTAAAGTATTGCCCTTGCCGTTTTAACCTATTTAAGCAAGTTGCAGAGACATTCCCTAGAACATCTCTACATTCCTTGTGTCAGATGCCTAGGTTATGAATATGGTCTAAGTCTGCAATGTGCTAATATCAACGGAAATTGCCAGGATTGAGGCGTGTAGGGGTTTGAGGTGCTGACTGATTAGTATTTGTATTGGTATTTCCCAAAGTACCACCATCTTGAGGGGCGAGGTAAGGTTTTAAATTAATAGCCCCTTTAGAGGCAGCAACTCGATTTTTACCACCACCAAAAAGGGTGCGACCTAAATTATATAACTCACTTACTCCTGTGGTATTGCGATGGCGATAAGTATTAACAGCAATAGTTTTTTCTCCATTATCCGCACTAATTAAGTTTTGGAAAACACTATTACGTACCACATAGGGATCTTTCCCCCGAGGTATTGTTAACACAATGCGACAAAATGAGTTAGTCTGTGTGGTCACACAAATAATATTCTCATTATTTTCTACAGCAATTTGCAATTCATCTAAACCATCCGGGCGATATGATTCCAAGCGGCTGGCAATTGCTTGACAGCGTTTTTGTGGACTCCAACCACCACCCAAAGCCGCCGGCGCGGCCCAGGGAAAGAATTGCCCTGGGATATTTTGTGGCTGATACATAACCGTGTGCTGTCCATTGTAAAATTGACAGCTAAACCGATTACCACTCGTTACAGTTGGTGTACTTGTAGTTGTGCCTGTGGGAGTTGATGTACTGTCTGAAGGTATAGTGGGGACAACAAGTTGAGCAAGTACCACAGAATTACCCAGGATAAAAGATAAGCCAAAACTGCTCAAAAATACAAACTTTAAAGGTCGTAAAAACATAAATTATTACCCAGTGTACTTATCGTAGGGTGCTTATAACTTAAGTGACGGATAATTTTATATTTTTGATTCATTGAGAAGGATATTTTTTTTGTTCTTGTTCTTTCTTTTCCTTAAGTATCTGCTTCAAGCGGGCTTGTACTGCGATATGTCGTTCAACTCCTTCATAGGCGTAGCGGTTATACTTAGCACGGGAAATTAAATTTTCTAAATAACTAACTCGCTCACTACCGCCTGGGTGGGATGATAACCAAAGGGGAATAAAATTTTTCTGCTCTTTTTCTAATGTCACCATCAAATTACGTAAGCCATCAGCAGCATAGCCCCCAGCAACAATCAAACGGGTCCCCAAATTATCTGCTTGACGTTCCATATCCCGGCTGTAAGTCAGTGCAAACAGTTGACCGATAGTACCGCCAAAAGGTAAGTACTGGGTAACATTAGCAATGAGATTTCCTTGGGTAGCTAGTTGAAAGCCATGAGATAAGACAGTATGAGACAATTCATGACCTAGTAAGCCAGCTAATTCTGCTTCTGAATTCGTTTTAGCGATGGCCCCAGCATTAATGAAAATTTTACCCCCAGGCAGTGCAAAGGCGTTCAAGTCTTCTTTAGGAATTACAAAAAATTCGTATTCAAAATCATTTCTTGCTGCGACTTTAACCAATTTTTGCCCAATTTCATTAACATAGGCTGTAACAGTTTCATCTTTAATTAAATCCAACTGTTTTTTTGCTTGTGCTGCTACAGACTCCCCGATAATTTTTTCACCTTTGAGGAGCATAATAGTAGAGTCAATGGCAGAAAAGGGTCCGAAAAGATTGCCAGTAACGGCATAACCTAATGCACCGGTGATTATATTAGCGATGGCATTACCTCGAATCTCTGATCTAATATGAGATTTGAATTGGTTAAGATTTTTGTCAGCTAAATTTTGGAATTCAGATGCTTGGGGATGATTGGGATTGAGAAGCGCAAATTGACGTGCTATTAAAGATGCTTCCATCCATTTTTGAGCTTCAGCTAGTGCGGTTACTTTCGCTTGAATTAATGTTGATTCATTGGGATAAAGGGCAACTGCACGTTCTAGTATATCTAATGCTTCTTTGCCACGATTGTATTGTTTTAAAATTTCTGCAAATCGAATATGACTGGGGATAAATTCTGGATACTGTTCAACCAATAATTGCAGAGGTACTAAAGTTCTAGTTTGCAGATTATGAGCAATTCCTGCCGTAGATTCTCGCCAATATACTTTACCTGCTGGAGAAAGTTGCTCTGGGTCTAGTATGGCTGCTTTGGGTTCTTGGTTTGTGAGTTTTGCAGTAAAGGGTTCTTTGACCTCTCGATATAGTTTTTCTGCTTCAGAGATTTTTCCGGTGAGAAAAAGCTGATCTGCTTTGATGAGTGTTTGCTGACGAGCAATTTCCTCTGGACTGAGTCTTGAGGACTGTGAGTGTTGCGATTCACCTTCATCAGCGGAGCCTTGTGGGGGTGTACTGGTACTCTCAACAATAATAGACCCAGGAGTTTGTTGTGCGGTGACAGTTGTTATTAATTGCATCAAGATAACTAAAAGCGTCGTGGCTAATGAAAGCAATACCCATCCCAAGGCTAGCAGCAAAGACTTTCTGGTTCTTTTCATAGGGTGAGGAAATGGAAAAGTTGTTTGAAAAAAGGAGGCTGTGTCGTAGTGGCGCTACCTATTGCTTCACTGATTGATCAGATGTAGAGCCAAAGAAGCATTTACCTTAACTGTGATACACTAGGGGTTGTTATTTTTGAAAGTTAAAGGGAATTAGTTTCTGGGTCGTATTCCCTACCCTGACAAAACTCATCTACCCAAGAAGCTAAACTGGAGCCATTTTTAGTGGTTAAGGGTTGCAGTTGACGGTAAGAGTCCTTTCCTTGTGGGGAAATTTTACCAATGTTGTCATTGCCTGGAAATGGTGATTTAAGGCACTGGCATAAAAATAAAATACCAGTTAAACAATTTGTTTGCAGCAAAAGTGACCAAAACTTGATGGGTAGATGATAAAACCGCCAATCCCTGGGTTTTGGGGCTGGGATATTTTTCGCTTTCCTCATGTTAATAGTATTTGCCAGGGGCGATGGTTCGTGCTGAGGTGGTAAAGCGGAGGGTGGTTTGGGGGAGTGTGACATTTTTGTAGAAGGCCGAGAGGCAACCTGAGTAGCTAGTGCAACCGAAGAAGGAACTTTTTGTCTGGGAATATTCTTAGAATTTCTTGTATGTGGAAACAGGGGTTGATGTGACTCTGATGCATGAAAAGTGAATGTTTTAGGATAAGAACATGGGGGAATGTGAGTGGTTACTGGAAGCAAGGGTATTAGGTTATGCTTGTCAATGCTCCCAGATTTTTTTGGAGATGATGACAGAGTTTTATTTGAGTGTGGTAGTTCAGTATAAAGTTTTTCACAGTGTAGTGTTTTAGCGTCAGAAATCTGAGAAGCAACTGCAACTAAGGGTGGAGTTTTGCTTTGTGTAGACTGTTCGTGCAAAGATTGGCTTTCAACGTCGGTTGTGGTTGTAGAATATTCAGACTGTGTTAAAGTTAACTCTTGATCAGGATTAAAGTTAAGACCTAAAGCTGAGACTATTTCATCGGGATTGTCATTTAGATCCAGGACAAAAGAGATAAGCTGATCAAACTGTGGCTCTAAAACTGACAAAGTAGCCAAAATAAACCCAGATGAAGGACGGCGCAGACCATTGTAAGTACCCCAAACCCTGATTTTGACTAGCCAAGAACGATTTTGTTTGTAGTACCTCAGCCACTTAGTTTTTACAGATTGACGTAGCTGGTGAATATTCATAGATCCCTCGCTTCGGTCAGCAATTGAGTGGTATTTTACATTTTTATTTGTTTATCCCTGGGGATGAAACCGATGATAGAGCATTCGTTTCACCTTTTGGCCACCCAACAAATGTTGTTCTACCAATAGAAGTACTTCATTGGGTATAACGCCGCTATACCAAACCATATCGGGTAGAATTAGTACCATTGGCCCGTTACCACATTGTCCTAAACAGCCGCTAGCGGTTACTATCACATCAGGAACTGGCAAAGCTGTAAAGGCCGCTAATACTTTCGCTGCACCTTGCTTTTTACAGGTGCGACTTTGGCAGACCCGCACACACCTTGTAGCAGAGTTTGGGTTTGGGTTGGGAGAGTTGGATAGTTGAGTTATTTTTGACATTTGTATAAGGCAATTGGGAATTAAGTGGATCAGGGAGATGGGATAGTACCCATACCCCATGATTAGTGACTAATCACTAATAACTAATCCTTTGGAGGCTAACCATTGGCGGTTAAAGATGCGTGACTGATAGCGGGAACCGTTATCACATAAAATGGTAACAATGGTATGTCCTGGCCCCATTTGCTTTGCTAGAGCCACAGCAGCAGCAACATTAATACCTGTAGAACCACCCATTAATAGCCCATCTTTCCGCAAAAGTTGATAAACTATCCGCAAAGCTTCTGTGTCATCTATTTGGATAGCGTCGTCAATTGGTGCGCCTTCCATGTTGGCAGTGATGCGGCTATTACCAATGCCTTCGGTGATAGAATTGCCTTCTATTTTGATTTCACTGGTTTTGACATAGCTATACAATCCACTACCCATAGGGTCGGCAATTACGCATTTAACAGCCGGATTTTGTGATTTGAGATATAAAGATACACCTGCAAAAGTGCCACCAGTACCAGTTGCAGCTGTCCAAGCATCAATTTTACCGTTTGTTTGTGTCCAAATTTCCGGACCCGTGGTTTCGTAGTGGGCAAGGCGGTTGGCTAAATTATCAAATTGATTTGCCCAAATAGCATTATCTAACTCAGCGGCTATTCTGCCAGATAGTTTGACGTAGTTATTGGGGTCTTTATAGGGGACAGCCGGAACGGGACGTACTTCTGCACCTAGGGTTGTTAGGGCGTCAATTTTTTCTTGGGATTGGGTATTGGGAATGATAATTAGGCATTTATAGCCTTTGGCGTTGCAAATATGTGCTAAACCAATGCCTGTGTTCCCAGCTGTTCCTTCAACTACGGTACCACCGGGTTTGAGTAGACCTTTTTTTTCTGCATCTTCAATAATATAAAGTGCAGCGCGGTCTTTGACGGAACCACCAGGATTTAGAAATTCTGCTTTACCAAGGATTTCGCAACCTGTTTCTTGACTAAAGCTGTTTAAGCGAATTAGTGGTGTGTTACCAATGCTACCGACAAATCCATTTTTGATATCCATTTTGATTTTCCTGAGTTCTGGTCTATGAAAATTTTGGACTATAGGGGTGGTAATATTGACGGATTCTGCCACCAAAATGCTAATACACCACATGGATTCTCATATAATTAAGCTTCCTCGGTTTTCTAAACCGAGGATTTCCGAAGAGTCCATAAAGGAACTTTCTGAGGCTGACTTAAACAGCCCCTGGGGATTCCACCAATATCAATACAGTGTGCTTTAATCTTGAAACCATTAGTTATGGGGAGGGAATAAATCCCCTCCCCGGGACTTCCTCCACTACCTGAAGCGAAGTGGCTTCCGTGCCTTTCGGGGATTTTATTGTGAAATTATGGTCACCTGACGGTGATATCATTCTGGTTCTTCTACCTAAATGGCTCGATTGTTTGCGGTGAAAGGTTTTCAAGTAAATATAAGAACTTCAATAGTGGGTTACCCTTTGGCTAATATTATGCCTGCATCAATAGTTGTAATGAAATATATATATTTTTATGGTTAGGTTTTTTCCTTAACCTAATGTACTTCTGCTGTGGTAGTCAACGAGAGGTTATACGAAAAGGTGGGTCAACCACAGTACTGGACTGGCAAGACTAAAATGTTACATTATAATTTTACTGTGGAATAGGGAAGATGCTTTTTATGGACAGAATGCCCATGCCACAAGAGTTTTGTCTGTTGCACTATTTTAACCTTGCCAGTCTACCAGGAATATGCCAGTAATGTACTAAATATTGGTATCAATCAAAGTTACCTGTTAGGCTGAGGGGTCACTCGCAAGTAAGGTTTGATTTCTGTGTAACCTTTGGGGAATTTCTCTTTGAGAACTTCGGGATCTTTCAATGATGGAACAATCAAGCAGTCGTCTCCATCTTTCCAGTCAACTGGGGTTGCTACGCTGTAGTTATCAGTTAATTGCAGTGAGTCAATTACTCGCAATAGTTCCTCAAAGTTCCGTCCTGTGCTGGGAGGATAGGTTAAGGTAAGACGCAGTTTTTTGCTGGGGTCGATAACGAATACGGAGCGCACTGTGATGTTTGCAGCTGCGTTGGGGTGAATCATATCATAAAGCTCAGAAACCTTCTTGTCTGCATCAGCAAGAATGGGGTAGTTGAGGGTGGTGTTTTGAGTTTCTTCGATATCTCCTACCCATCCTGTATGAGATTCAACATCATCAACGCTAAGTGCGATTGCTTTGACATTGCGCTTGTCAAATTCTGGCTTTAGTTTGGCCACTGTGCCTAATTCTGTGGTGCAAACAGGCGTAAAGTCAGCAGGGTGAGAAAACAGCACTACCCAGCTGTCACCCGCCCATTCGTAAAAGTTGATATCGCCGTGTGTAGAAGCTTGTGTAAAGTTGGGTACTATATCACCAAGATGAAGAGCCATAAGAGGTTCCCTGTAGTTTAGAAAGGCTTATGTATTTTACATTGCCATCATGACATAAAACACGGTTTCCCCATCGGTGTTTAGCAGTTTGTAATAAATTTTTAATTTTTGGCGCATAGAAAAAAACAACTTCATCAAAAGTTAATAATCTTATTGTCTTCTCATCTGTGAATTATGTGAATTAATTATTCTCTCTAGGAGAAACTCTTGTGTAACCTTTGTCTATTCAATCCAGAAAAATGACAAAAAATTGCTTATTTTGTGATAATTTGTTGGTAGGCTTGGATCGTTTGACGAGCGATGGCGCTCCAACTGAAATGTTGTAAAGCATATTGTTGGGCATTTAAGCCCCGTTGCTGACGTTGTTGAGGATTTTGCAAAGCTTCTTTGATTAACTCGACAAAAGTTTCCACTTCTGTTTTACCTATCCAGCCTGATTTGCTGTCATGCACTTGTTGCCAAATATGCACATGGTCTGAAATAACTACAGGTATACCTGCTACCATTGCTTCGGCTACGGCAATGCCAAAGTTTTCATAGTAAGAGGGTAAAACAAATAAATCAGCAGCTTGTAGTAAACTAGCTTTTAACTCACCACTAACAAAGCCCGTAATGGTAGTGTGCGATCGCAGTGGTGAATTGGCAATGTGAGATTTAATCTTTTGCTCATAATCTGGGTCTTGAGAGTTTGTTCCAGCTAAAACAAAGTGAAAGTTAAACTGAGAAGCTAAAAGCTTTTCTAGGGCTGGAAGCAACAAATTTAAACCTTTTTTTTGGTCAATTCGGGACATAAACAGGACTAAAGGAAAATCTGGCGGTATTTTGAATTGATTGCGTACTATATTCCCTGCATCTGGAATTGGTTTAGGGGGAATCACACCTAAAGGAATCACCAAATCTCGCGTTGCTACGCCAAAGCGTTCTGATATTTTGGCTTCTTGATTGCTAGTAAAATGAATTGCTGCTGCACCAGCTATGTTACGACGTTCCATCAGTTGAACATAAAGCTGTTTTAATTGCTTTTTTTTGCGTAAATCGGCCGGGTCAAGGGTGCCCAAAGGACGCAAAATGTAAGGTAGTTTTTGCTGACGACATACTCTCGCTGCAGCAGTACTTACAGGAGAAAATAAAGCATGAATATGTGCTAGGTCAAACTCACAAGCGTGAATTTTGAGCCATTTGAGTAAATTAAGGGAAAATTTATAGCGACGAAATGGGCTGCAACGAAAATAAATAATTTGATAACCATCTTGTTGCACTGGATGATTTAAAGGAACATGGAGAGGTTGTTGTCCAGTATCACCATTACTATCAGTTGTCAGAATGGTTATTTCTAGTTGCTCTTTTGCTAAGGTAGAAGCCAGGTTGATGACCATTTGGCTAGGTCCGCCATAAATCAAAGAGATTGACGGGATAATTTGTAAAATTTTCATGATTTTATGTTCTTGTTTAGACAGCACCCAAATTAAATATTTATTTGATTAACTATTAACTAGTTCTTGATAAAAGGCGAATTGCTGCTGTGCTAAAGCCTGATTTGTATATTTATGCATTGCTTTTTGATGACCTTTTTGACCAATGCTTTTAGCCATATCTGGTTTTTCTATTAATTGAACTAAGCAATTAGCTAAAGCTGCAATATTACCTTCAGGAAATACTAAACCAGCATCACCAATTACGTGGGGAATTTCTCCGGAATCGGAACCAATGACGGGAACTTTGCAAGCCATAGCCTCAATCAATACATGACCAAATTGTTCTTTCCAGCCAACAGTAGTTAAGGTTTTAAATTTATAGGTGGTTTCTGAAGGTAAAATTAAGGTGTTCATTAAGTTGATATAATTGGCTACTTGATTATGAGGAACACTTTCTGTAATAATTACTCGGTCTTTAAGATTATTTTCTGTGCTAATTTTAATTAATTCTGCTTGGAGATATCCCCGGCCCAGTAGTAATAATTTCCAAGGTTTATTTGGTATGGCTAATAAAGCTTGCAAAAGTGTTAATAAACCTTTCTCTGGAACAAACCGCCCGACAAATCCCACTACAAAATCCTCAGATGTAATGCCTAACTGACTTGCCAATTCTGGTTGTGTTTGGGGAGTAAATAGGCTTTGATTAATACCTAGTTGTGGCATTACTTGAATTGGTCCTTGATATCCTCGTTGTCTAATAACTTTTGCACCGTCTTGATTACCAGTAATGATGCCGTCACTATGGTTAAGATTGTATTTTTCTAAAAAAGTAACAGGAAATTTGAGTTCGTAGGGCAAATTCCACCATGTAAAAAATATATTTTTTGCCTTGAGTTTTAATAGCTGATTGAGCACAATCATTTGAGTATATGCTAATGCTTTAGATCCTTGTTCCACCTGTATAATTTGGGGTCGAAATTCTCTTAATAAAGAAATTAAGTCAATGCCAAAGGTAAGAAGACCTTGATGATTTTGACTAAAATTGGAGATGGGGACAATTTTAAAGTTGCCTTCATTACGATATTGAGTGGTAATAATTTTGTTTTGTACACCACCAGGTTTCCAGGTTTTGGGGACGACAACTGTTACTTCAATGCCTGGTTTTAAATGTGCTAGAGCGCGTAATTTTTCACAGTTAAGGTCTACAATATAGGAGTGACTGGCAACTAAAATTTTCATATTTTCTGGGTATTTATTAATAGTCAGATGTAAAATCAAATTGTTCTACCTAATGGCGAGTCACTAAAATTGTTGATCTAGGCGACTATAAGTTTGACCATTATTCCATATTGATTGAATGACAGTACCCAAGGCTTTGAGAAAACCCAAAGTGTAGAAAACAGCGCGAGTTGCAATTTTGATGGGGGAACGACTTTTGTTACAGGGCGGGTTTCCTAGCACGTGACAGTTAAATAAAGCAGCAAATAGACGTATAGATTGAATGGCATTGAGGTTTTTTAGCCCCATTAGGAAATGATTGTGGTAGAAGGTGAGTTGATACTTCGGCGATCGCATACTAATATCATGACAACCCCCGGTTTCTTGGCCTAAATGTATTAAATAAGCGTCTGGGTCATACCAGATTTTGTATCCTGTTTTACGGAGTCGCAAACAAAAGTCTGATTCTTCTCGCACTGCGCTACCGCGAAACCTCTCGTCAAAGTTCAATTTGTGTTGAGTGAAAATTTCCCGGCGGAAAGACATATTGCAACCCCTAGCTGTTAGTACTTGCTGGGGTTTGATAGTGTGTACTAAATCAAGGTGATACCAAGCAATTGCGGGGTTCATTGCTTGGGGAGGTAAATATTCAATTTGCAACTCCCCATTGGAATCACTTAATTTACCTCTGTCGAATACTCGCCCAGCTACAGCCCCTACCTCTGGATTTTGCATATAGTTTTTAGCATGGGCTGCCAAAAATTGCGAGGTGATTTTGACATCATCATCAATAAATAAAATAATTTTACCTTGGGCTCGTCGTACTCCATAGTTACGGGCCCCTGGTAAGCTCGCCCAGTGGAGGCGAAACCATTGAATTTTACCTGCTGCTGAAATTTCTTCTAGGTAAGCTTGTATTTCTGGTTGGTGGGTTGGAGATTGGTCTACTACCAAAACCTCAAAGTAGGGATAGTCCTGATTTAAAATATCGACAATACTATCCCGCAGCATTTCTTCTCTTCTATAGGTGGGGATGATTACTGAAATCAAAGGCAAATTATTCATCTGTTTTGGGATTTAAATCAACTTGCTGTTTGATTATGAAATTGTCTGCTGAAATTTTTATTTCGGGTTTTATTGTGTCGGCGATGGGAGTAAAACCAATTAAAGTTTTGTCCTTTGATAGTCGCAGATTTCTTCTTTGTGGTTGCAACTGGCTCAGAAACGTGTTTTTCTTGATCCAATACTGGCAATTTAAACAGTACTCCTGCACAAAACCAGTAGTATACAGCCACTGGATCAACATCTAAAGGATAATAGTATGTGTTATAACTAATAAGAAGTATAAAAAGCCATAAACTAGCAGCATAAATGCGTAAACTAGGGTCTTTTATGGCACGATATGCTTTAAAAGCACTTATTGTCAAGGTTGTTACTAAAGCTAGAAATCCTAGTACCCCGACAATGCCTATTTCCCATATGACTTTGGGGTAGTATGTTTCTACGAGCTTGGTTCTACCCAATGCTCTAGCGGAGTTAGTGGCTCTACCTAAACCACTACCAATGGGGCTAGCTACATTTCTTAAATTTTCTTCAAACTGCTGAAGGACAAACTCTTGAGGTGGCGCAGCTTCGACGCGACCTATAAAACTATTTGTCCGTTCTTCCACAATTTCCGGGTTAGCTACCATAGCAATTCCCAGAATTAAGACTAGTCCTAGTCCCATAGGAATAAAGCGTTTAAAATTACGAATTTGACCGGTAACTATTAGCAAAATTACGAAGCACAGGGGTACTAACCCTAACGCAATTCTCTGTCCAGAGATGACTGCATTGATAAAAACTGTTGCCAAGGAACCTAAACTGAGTAGCCGCCAAATAATTGCCGGGTCAGTGAAACCTGTGGCAAAGGCAAAAAATGTGCTAGAAATTAAAAACCATGCCCATTGCCAAGGGGCTACAAAGGTTCCTGGTAGGCGAATTACTCCTTGGTTAGGGCTATAGAGTAGAGAACCACCAAAATAACACCGAGCGTCTAGTGTTGCTTTAAATAAATCTATCCCTGAGGCGTTTCTTGTACCTTCACATACTCCGGTTAGTAGTAATATGTATTGAATAATTCCCAGGGTGCAGCAGATAAGTATGATGGCAACCTGTAGGCGGGATAGAAATAGAAAGTCTTTTTTATTGCGGATTAAATAGTAAGCACAAGTAATTAAGGGTATATAGCCTAAAAGTACTTTTAGTCCTAAGAGACCCATAGCGAGGGGCATTTCGTTGGATTGTTTTTCCATGAGTGCCACGGTGGGAGGATTGAGCTGTTGTCCACCATTGATAAATATCAGGGTTAGAAGGCAAAAACCCAACAAAATAAATAGCGGGGTTTTAATATCTTTGGGTAGTATGAAGGGTAGCCTTTGCTTACGGCAAGTTTGCCAACATGCAATCAAAGCGGGAACATAGAAAGAATCTTTAGCGAGTTGGAGAATGGGACTGTTGCTGATGTAATAAGTAATAGTACCCCCAAATGGCATATAAATCAGAAAAGCATATAAGGCAGAACGGGGGTATTTGTAGGAAAAGGAAATGATGAGAATTGCCAAAATGCCAGGAGCTGCTACTTTAATTCCACCCACTAAAAAAAGTAGAATACCAAACAAAACACTGGTAAAGCCAGCGGCGGTAAGTAGGGTGGTAAATTTTTTACGCCCTTGAGTTGTTTTACGTTTTTGTGCTAAATTTTCTTTGAGGCTAAGGGTAGAAGTTTCCTTCGTATCCTGCTTTTTTGATTTTTTCGATTTCTGAGATTTTGACTTTAATTTCGGCATGGCAACGCCCGAGTTTATATAGTTGACAAATTGTATAAGCCAAAGTCATCTTTAATTGATTTAATAATTTTCCATGAAAATACTGAGTCCTAATTTGGTAGAATCATCATGAGGATTTTCTACTGTTTTTAGGATATAAATTGCAACCCAAATGGTAATGGTTTGGGAGGTTGGGACTTGTCAGCTAGAATATTTCTGAATTTGGCATGGTCTATATATTATTTATAGTAAATATAGCCAAGATTTTATTGTGGATTTTTTGGCAAATTTTTGAAATTATATCTAAGAATATTGCCAGTCCGTCAGATTTTATAAAAATTGCTTCTTTTAATGTAAATATATTGACTTTATTTTCGATATTTATAACCTTTGTTTATATAGCATTGATTACAATCAAGGTGTTGGTTAATTAAGTACGATAATTTTTAATTTATACAGTCATGTGCATCAACTGTCATTGTATAAGTAGGAGCAAATTTCTGAGCCTAAAATTTTACTGCTTCTGCATTCAAATGCAGAAGCAGTGATCAAGAAAGTATTTTAATTAAAAGGTTACTCTATCAGGTGTTGCTGGACTTGGAATACTAATTCATCTGTCCAATGGTTAGCCAATTCAGTATTAGCAGCTTCTACCATGACTCTGATCACTGGTTCTGTACCAGAAGCCCGGACTAAAATTCTGCCTGCATCACCCATTGCGGCTTCAGCTAAAGCGATGGCCTGTTGTAAAGGTTGACAATCTTGCCAATTCAAGCGGCGATCGCGGTCCAGAACTCGGACATTTCGCAATAGTTGGGGATAGGTCTGAAAACTTTGATCTATCAATTCGCTGAGGGGAACACCAGCTTCTTTGACTAAAGCTGCTATGTGTAAAGCTGTTAACAGTCCATCACCAGTAATGGCGTAATGGCGGCAAAGAATATGACCAGATTGTTCACCGCCTAACATTCCCCCTGTTCTGATCATTTCTGCCTGTACATATTGATCACCTACGGCGGTACGAATTAACTTTCCACCTTGTTTTTGCCAAGCTTTTTCAAAGCCTAAATTGGCCATGACAGTAGAAACAATGAGGTGATCTGGGAGTTGTTGCTGTTGTTGTAGATGTCTTCCCCACAGGTAAAGAATGTAGTCACCATCTACTTTCCTACCAGTGTGATCTACAGCTAAAACACGGTCAGCATCGCCATCAAAGGCAAAGCCTAAGTCTGCATCATGTTCTTTAACTGTGGCTTGCAAAGTTGCTAGGTGAGTGGAACCGCAATTGACGTTGATGCGATGGCCATCAGCTTGATTATGTAAGCAAATTACCTCTGCTCCCATTTCTATAAATACCTGGGGTGCTAAACTAACCGCAGCACCCCAGGCTAAGTCTAAAACTATTTTCAGCCCTTGGAGATTCCCTCTTTTCTCTAAGGATTGTTTTAAAGTTTTGCCATACTGATTTACCAGTTCCCCGCGTGAATAATGCCGTCCACAATTACTAACTTTATCGGTAACTGTATGTCCCCGTAGTCCTGACTCAATTTCTGTTTGTAATGCTGGAGATAACTTAGCACCATTGCTGTTAAAAATCTTAATCCCGTTGTCTTCTGGTGGGTTATGGCTGGCAGAAATCATCACTCCACCGATGGCTTCACTGATGCTGGTGAGATGAGCAACAGTGGGAGTGGGACATAATCCCAAATACCAAACCTCTACTCCGGCTGCTGTTAACCCTGCACTTAAAGCCATTGCTAGCATATCGCTGGAGTTTCTGGAATCTTGCCCCAGGATGACTGGCCCTGTTTGACAACTGTGATTTTTCAAAACCACACCTGTCCAAAAACCTACTTGTAATGCTAATGGGGCATTGAGTAATTCTCCTACTTGTCCCCGAATGCCGTCAGTGCCAAATAAGGCAGTGGTCGGTAGTGACACATGGTTAAGGGCAAAATTGCCATCTAAACCTTTTCCTGTTTTGTGAGATTCCGACTTAGAGCTACTGCGAATGTCCTCTTGGGTTCTATTTATAGATGTCACCATCAGTTTTAACTCCTCACACCATGACGGAAAATATTACTTTGCAGGTTAATTTAGCCATCTCAACCGAGATAACTGTTTATCTGTAATATATACTTGTTTTTATTTTACAAATCAGCTTACTTCTACATTTTCAGTAAACTTACTGAGTTTGTTTGAGTCGTTAATATTTTTATGTAAAGTTATTTATATATTACTGTAATCTTTCCGCCATAGTGATTAATGGCTGTTTCGGAATTTGAGCACAGCAGAATTCAGGATACTTAAAAAATTTTAATATAAATTCTCATCAAATAGCTTTAATGTAACGTTTTGATGGTATTGTTAGCCATTCATAAAATTGAAACTTCACGAGTTAACCTTTTAAGTTGAGAAATTTACTATGACCAGCAATTTAGCCAGCAAATTACGTGTAGGTACTAAAAAAGCCCATACAATGGCAGAAAATGTCGGTTTTGTCAAATGTTTTTTAAAAGGAGTAGTGGAAAAAAACTCTTACCGCAAACTAGTTGCTAACTTTTACTTTATCTACTCGGCCATGGAAGAGGAGATGGAAAAGCACTGTCAGCACCCCATTGTGAGTAAAATTAACTTTCCCCAACTCCACCGCAAGCAAACCTTAGAGCAAGACTTGAGTTACTATTTTGGTGCTAACTGGCGGGAACAAATTAAACTGTCACCAGCAGGTGAAGCTTATGTGCAACGCATCCGCGAAATTTCCCAAACTGAACCAGAGTTATTAATCGCCCATTCTTATACTCGTTACTTGGGTGATTTATCAGGGGGTCAAATCCTCAAGAACATTGCTGTCACAGCGATGAACTTGTCTGATGGTCAAGGTACTGCTTTCTATGAGTTTACGGATATTAGTGACGAGAAGGCATTTAAAGCCAAATACCGCCAAAGTTTGGATGAATTACCCATTGATGATGCTAGAGTCCATCGCGTTGTGGATGAGGCTAACGCCGCCTTTGGGATGAATATGAAGATGTTTGAGGAATTGGAAGGGAATTTGATCAAGTCCATCGGTGTGATGTTGTTTAATAGTCTCACCCGTCGTCGTCAACGTGGTAACACTGAACTGGCTACTGAGTCGTAATTTTTTTGAGTTGGAGTGATTATATATGGGGGTAGTAGCGCTGTGATTGTTTTGTGTATATGAAGACAACCAGAGGGAAATTACCCCCAAAACCTGATCTTTACCATCTATCTTTTTCTGTTGGGAGTTAGTAAGTGAAGGACGTAAACTATCAGTCCTATAAATCCTAACTCCTGTGTTAAAAACTGCCTCAGTTGTTTATGATTACGAACCCTGCCAAAATCTTGTAAATAGTTCTCTAAATATTGGATCTGGCTTATTTCCCTTTGCAAGAATGACAATTGAGCGTTTGAATTCCTTAAATCTGCGCGGGTATTATCTACCTGTTGCAGTAGGTTTCTAACTTCTTCTAAACCTCCTATACTGTCTATTTCACTCTTAATAGACTCAAGTTGTGTTAAAATAGTTGTGGCATTGTCAATATTTTCATTATATCTGTCAATAGCGGCATATATTGCCAGATTTTCTTGCTGAATTTGTTGAGATTGCTGTAAATAATTTTGTGTTGTTAGTAAAATATTCTGGGATTCTGCTCTGACATTATTTACATCCTGCAAAATTAATCTTGCTTGTTCCACAAGACTGGTAACATTAATTTCCTCCAGTTCTCTTTGTGCTTTTGTTAATTCA
>WGNO01000019.1 GCA_016124525.1 Nostoc sp. RI_552
TCCAATCCCGGCAATTTTATCAATATTGGTGGAGTACTATACTTCACAGCCAATGATGACATTAATGGTACAAAACTGTGGAAAGCACACCCGAATACGGGAGAAGTAACCCTACTAGAAACTAATCCTGGGGGAAGTTCTAACTTTGGTAATTTTATCAAAATTAATGGTGATTTCTACTTTACAGCTTCTAGTCCTACCACAGGTACAGAACTCTGGAAAATAGACCCTACCACGGGAACCCCCACGGTCATTGATATTCGCACAGGTAGCAGTAGTTCCAATCCCAGTAATTTAACCGCTGTGAATGGAACGCTGTATTTTACAGCTTTCACTTCTACCACAGGTACAGAACTCTGGAAAATAGACCCTACCACGGGAACCCCCACGGTCATTGATATTCGCACAGGTAGCAGTAGTTCCAGTCCCAGTAATTTAACTAATGTGAATGGGACTCTTTATTTTACCGCTTCTAATTCAGCTAACGGTCGAGGGTTATGGAAACTAGATTCCACCACTGATACTCCCATATTGCTCAAAGATATTCAAGAAGGTAGCAGTGGTTCTAATCCTGGTAATCTCACATATAGCAATGGCAAGTTGTATTTTACCGCCGATGATGGGACGCGGGGTTTAGAACTGTGGGCTGTGGATGTAGTTGTTAGTAACACTGTTGGTAATATTGAGAAGTCTTCAAATGAAGACGAAATAATTAACTTCAGTGCTACAGACTTTGCAGATGTGTTTGCTGGTAGTGGTGGTTTAAGCTTAGTTTCAGTGAAAATTTTACTGCTACCTAGCAATGGAGTTTTAAAGCTAGGGGAGAATTTGGTTACAGCCAATCAGGAAATTCTCGCTTCTGATTTAGATCGTCTCACCTTCCTTCCCAATGTCAATTTTAACGGCACTGTGGGCTTTACCTGGGTTGGTTCCGATGGCACAACCTATGCTGTTGACTCTTCGTCCGTAACCTTAACTATCAACTCGGTAAATGATTCTCCCTTCCTAGGTAACCCAATTTCTGACCGCAGGATATTTAGTAACCGCCTGTCTACTTTTTCTATTCCCGCCAATACCTTTCAAGATGTTGATATAGGCGACTCTCTTACTTATTCTGCTACCTTAGCTGATGGTAGTCCTTTACCGGACTGGTTGACTTTTAGTGATAGAACTTTTACGGCTAACCCTATTATTGGTAGTACGGGAGAATATGAAATTAGGGTGACAGCCACAGATCAAAGTGATGATTCTGCAAGTGAAACCTTTGGGTTAACCATTGTTGATAGTGCGCCAACTAATATTTACCTCAGTAATAACGCCATTAGAGAAAATAGTGCCAATAATACTGTAGTTGGGGTGTTTACTTCGGAAGATAACAACACCAATGACACCCATACATATACATTATCGGATAATGCCGGTGGGCGATTTGCCATTGTAGGTAATCAACTCGTAGTAGCTGATGGTGCACTGTTAGACTACGAAAATGCTACCCAGCACACAATACGGGTGAAAACCACAGACAACAGCGGTTTATCTTATGAGCGTAACATTACAATTACAATCTTAGTTAATAATGTCGCTGGGCTATTATCTTTCACATCCTCTACCTTTAGTGTGAATGAAGATGGAACCCCCATCAATACTGTCAGGATTCAACGTACCAATGGTAGTACAGGTGTTGTCAGCGTCACCGTTGAACTGACTGATGAAAACGCGATCGCTCCTAATGACTATGACAATACTCCCATCACTGTTACCTTTGGTGATGGAGAAATCTTGAAGACAGTCACCATCCCCATAGTGGATGATAGTATTTATGAAGCCACAGAAACTGTCAACCTGACCCTTTCTAACCCCACAGGTGGCGCAAGATTAGGTACAACCAGGTCTGCTATCCTCAATATCATAGATAATGATGCAGTACCTGGTGTTTTATCCTTTTCCGCCGCTAATTTTAGCCTCAATGAAGATGGAACCCCTGTAATTCCCGTCACCATTAACCGCACGGAGGGAAGTAATGGAAATGTCAGCGTCACTCTGAGGTTAACTAATGGTACAGCCAGTGCTGGTAGTGATTACATTGCCACAGCAATTTTACTTAACTTTGCCAATGGCGAAACCAGTAAAATAATTAATGTTCCCATTATTAATGATGGATTGGTGGAACCAGAGGAAACAATCAATTTAACTCTGGTTAATCCCACTGGGGGAGCAACTTTAGGCACTAACAACCAAGCGGTTTTAACCATTATAGATGACGACTTTAAACCTACCTTGACGGTTAATTTTGCCAACAATCAAGTAACTGAGGGAAATACCCTTGAGGGTACAATTACCCGGAATACAGATACCACCCAACCTTTAACCGTCACCTTATCTAATAGTAACAGCGATCAAATTACCATTCCTAGCAGCGTAATCATCCCTGCTGGGGCGACTTCCACAACTTTTAACCTCACCGCTATTGATGACACCTTAATTGAACCTACTAGAAGTTATGCAGTTATTGCCACTGCACAAGGATTTATTAGTGGTTTAGCTAACGTTTCGGTTCTCGATAACGATCGCATGACATTATCCTTAAGCCTGGATACAGATAGTATTAACGAGAACAGAGGTAAAGCGATCGCCTCTGTTAGTCGTGATGTAGTCACTAATACTCCCTTACTAGTGCAACTGAGTACTAGTGATAGGAGTAAAGCCATTGTCCCTAATAATGTGACGATTGCGGCTAATCAAGCTTCCGCCACCTTTGAAGTCTCAGCGGTAGACAATGACATTCTTGATGGCATAAAAACAGTAACAGTTACCGCTACACCTACCTATACAGGCACAAATACCCCCTTACCCTTGGGATTTGCCACTGTCAATATTAACATTGTGGATGATGAAAGTCCCAGCTTGAGCCTGACCCTGGACAGAGACATCATCAGTGAAACAGGAACAGCCACAGGGACCATTACTCGCAATACAGATACAACAGAGGCACTAGCCATTACAGTTATCAGTAGTGATACCACAGAGGCAACAGTACCCGACACAGTAACCATTCCCGCTGGAGAAAATTCCGTCACCTTCACCATTGCAGGTGTTGACGATAGCATTAACGATGGTAGTCAAACAGTCATCATCACTGCGATCGCCCCCGGACTAAATAGCGGTACAGCCAACCTGCAAATCACCGACATAGACATACCCGACTTAGTAATCACACAACTAGGCGCAGTAGAAACCACCTACACAGGTCAACAAGCCCAATTTACCTATACAGTTAGTAATAACGGCATCATCAGCGCCACTAACAACTGGCAAGATACAGTATACTTATCTACAGATGACCGAATAGATGCTAGTGACCTGCTACTGGGAGAATTCCCCCTAGGCAGCCAGGAAAATCCCGCCGACCTCCTACCTGGAAGCTCCTACAGCCGTACAGTTACCTACTTTACCCCCCGTACCCCTGGACAATATTACTTAATTGGTATCACGGACAAAGAAAATAATATTAATGAAGGAATTGGTATCGGGGAAAACAACAACACTACCATTACACCCATTACCATCAACCCTGCATACAGAGCCACTGTATATACAGACACAGAAATAACCCCACCAGGTACACCGATAGTCCTGCGGGGACAAGCCATCAGCAACAGTAATGATGTCCCCGTACCCTTTGAATTTGTCACCATTCAAATAGAAAACAACGGCAACATTCGCCGCCTAGATGCCTTCACTGATGCTAATGGTAACTTTAGTCGCCAGTTTAACCCCTTACCCAGGGAAGGGGGAACATACAATATTAATGCCTACTTCCCCAATTATCCCCAAGAAGATAGTAGCCCAGAAGACCAATTTACTATCCTGGGGATGGGATTTGAGCGCAATAATCAATCATTAACTCAACTATCCCACCGCATCACAGAAGGAACAACCTTTAATGGCATAGTCAACCTCCAAAACCTGAGTAACATTGACTTAACAGGCATAACAGCCAGTGTCATTGGCGCACCCAGTAACTGGACAGTATCACTAACACCCGAAAAAACCAACCTACTGGGTAACGAAGAAATTGCCATCGACTACAGCATCTACGTTCCCGACGACCAATGGCAATATTATAACTTTGGCCTCAACTTAAACACCACAGAAGGTGTAAGCGCCACCTTACCAGTGCGGGTAGATGTAGCCAGACTCTTACCCCGGTTGATTGCAGATACCAACAGCCTCCAAGCCAGTATGCTCAGGGGAGAACAAAACATAGTAAAATTTACAATCACTAACCAAGGAGAAATCCCCTCTGGTTCCTTAGAAATTCGCCTCCCAGAAACAACCTGGCTCAAGTCAGCATCATCCTTAAGCCTACCTTCCCTCAGTCCTGGGGAATCAACCCAAGTCTCCCTGTTATTGCAACCATCAGCCACCGAGGAATTAACAGTTTATAACGGAGATGTAGTCATTGCTGGGGATGAAGCATCATTACGACTTCCCTTTAGCTTCCGCGCCATATCAGAAGCTACAGGTAACTTAAATATTAGTGTCGTCAATGAACTATTTTTCTTTGCCGAAGGTTCACCCAGGTTAGAAAATGCCACCATCACCCTTGTTGATCCCTTTACTGGTAGAGTGATTTTCTCAGAAACCGATGCCGACGGACTGTTATTAAAGAATGACCTAACAGAAGGGTATTATAAACTCAGAGTTACAGCCGACAGCCATGATACCTATGAGCGCAATATCTACATAGGTGCAGGAGAAACCAACAACGTTCAAGCTTTCCTTTCCCGTCAGACAGTTAAATATACCTGGACTGTAGTCCCCACGGAAATCGAAGACAGATATACAATCACCATCGAAAGCGTTTTTGAAACTGATGTCCCCATTCCCACAGTAGTCATTGAACCGACATTTATTAACTTGGAACGGTTGCAAGTCGTCGGTCAAGTCATGCAAATTGATATTACAGCCACTAATCATGGTTTAATTGCCGCTGAAGATATTAACCTATTTTTCGGTACACATCCTTTCTATACAATTGAGCCGCTAATTAATAACATCGATACATTAGCCGCCAAGAGTTCCATTACAGTACCAGTTCGCATTACTCGCATTGCCGACTTTGACAGTTTAAGCACTTCTGGGGGAGAATTAGCCTTACAATCTACCCCCTCGGTTCCTTGTAGTATTTCAGCAGGGTTAGATTACTACTATGAATGTGCAGGGGAACAAATTAAACGAGCCATCCCCATTCCTTTCTTGAATGTTCAAGGTAATTGTGTTAGCGCGGGTAGCGGTGGATTTGGTGGTGGTGGATTTGGCGGCGGCGGTGGCGGCGGTGGACGTATCACCCCTGTGACAGTTAACATACAGTCTAGCGACTGCGACCCTTGTAAGGAAAAGAATATACAGGCACTTGGTTGTTTATCCCTGGCTACCCTTGGTTGTATTCCTAACCCCCTGAGTACTGCTGCTACTGTCATTGCTTGTATTATTGCCTTGGGAGATGGGGAACTTACCTTTGGTGATGGAGGTTGCATTCCTGGTCCAATTGGTTGTACTTCTTCCATTACTGATTGTCTGATTAGTATTTGTTATGACTTTCTATCCAATGACATCACTACAGCTAATACTTCCGGTACAATTAATGCCGGACTGGCTCAATTAACGAGTTATTTGGAATACTGGCAAACACTGCAAGATTTTTATTTACTCTACTATGGCGATTCCGCCTGGTTAGAAGCAAGCTCTCAAAACCAGGAGCTACTCAATACCTGGATGACAGCCTTTAGTAACAATACTCAAGGTTCAACATCAGCAGAGGTAAAAATCTCAGATACAGAGAGAGCAGAATTACTTACCTTAGCACTTCCCAATGTATTAACCGATGCCAACGTTAATAAGTTTATAGACCGTTGGAATAGAACCATTGACTACTACAGCCAAGGCATTTACACTGTCGAAGATGTTCCACCAGGAGAAAATACTGACTTTTTAGCCCAGGATCAACTCCGAGCAATTGGTACTGATATAGACTCCATCCTCAGTGAGTTGGAAACAGCAGGTTATGAGGACTTAACCGAAGCAACATTAGATGTAGTCAACGAATTGCAGACAGCCCTAGAAGGAGACGGGGGAGTATGCGCCACAGTCAGACTCCGCATCGACCAAGAAGCAGTAATGACTCGTGCAGCCTTCCTGGGAACCCTAGAAATAGAAAATGGTAATTCCACCAATATAGAAAACCTCTCAGTTATCCTGGAAGTCAAAGACGCCCAAGGAAACATAGTTAACCAACTCTTTGGCATCACCGCCCCCATTCTCCAGAACATCAGCGCTGTAGACGGTACTGGTATCCTCACAGGAAACGACCCCAATACCCCCCAAAATGAAGGCATTGGTACCGCCCAGTGGACATTTATCCCTACTAACCTCGCCGCCCTGGAAGTACCCACAGAATACAACATAGGTGGAGTTCTCTCCTACCTGGAGAATGGCGCTAACATCACCGTACCCCTCCTTTCTGCCCCCATCACCGTTTTCCCCCAAGCTGAATTATATTTAGACTATTTCCATCAAAGAGATGTTTTCGCCGATGATCCCTTCACCGATAAAATAGAAATCTCAGTACCCTACTCCCTCGGTGTTCTAGTTCGTAACGAAGGAAAAGGCGAAGCTAAAAACCTAAAAATCACCTCCGGTCAGCCCAAAATCATCGAAAATGAGAAGGGATTATTAATTGACTTCCAAATCATCGGCTCAGAAGTCAATGGTACAGGAGTTAATCCCTCCCTCACTGTAGACTTTGGTAACATCCCCGCCGGGGATACCGCCGTGGCTAACTGGCTGCTCAAGTCTTCCTTACAAGGGAAATTCATCGAGTACAGCGCCACCTTTGAACACATTAACAGCTTGGGTAAACCAGAACTATCCTTAATCAAAGAAGTCACCATACACGAACTCATCCGCATAGTTGAAGTTGACCATCCTCAACCAGATAACTTACCAGACTTCCTAGTTAACGGTACCTTTGACGCGGAATTTACCCCCGATATTCTTTACTTTAGTAGCGGTGGTACCGCCACAGTAAACGCTGTTAAAAATGCCACCATTGACGCTGCTCCCAGCATCAATGATTTAACCGTACAAATTAGCGCCGCAGTAGAAGACGGGTGGACATATTTCCGCCTTCCTGAACCCAGTGATAGTCAATTTGATATTGTGCAAATCCTCCGGGCTGACGGTACACAAATTAACCCGGAAAATATTTGGACAACAGATCGCACCTTCCCAGGTACAGGACGCCCCACTTACGAAAACATTCTGCACTTCCTGGATGATACCAGTGCCGGCAATACTAACTACACCGTTATTTATACTCCCGGCAGTCCTAGGGTCACTAACATTAGTAAGGTTGGTACCGAGGCCATCGCCACCGCCGTCAATGCGATTACGGTAGAATTTTCGGAACCCATTCAAGGCCATACCTTTGAATACACCGACTTAAGCCTGACTCTCAATGGTGGTAGTAACCTGATTGATAACACTGTTACCACCATTGCTTTATCTCCCACCCGCTACCAAATCACGGGGTTAAACAACCTCACCAGAGAAGATGGGGAATATACTCTCACAGTCAATGCCAATGGCATCCAAGATACCACAGGTAAAGTAGGCATTGACTCCCTCAGTGAAACCTGGGTAAAAAGTCCCACCGGCAACGCAGACACCACCGCACCGGAAATAGTGGATGTTGTTAATCTGCTCATTAACCCCCGTAACCAACCAGTATCCGGTATTAATGTCATCTTTTCCGAAAAGATTGACCTCAGTACCTTAACTTGGTCAGATATTACCCTTACCCGCGATGGTGGTACTAACTTAATTAATAATTCCGTCACCATCACTGCCATTGATGATACCACCTACCGGATTAATGGACTCAGTGGGTTAACGGCAATTGACGGAACATATACCCTGACAGTCAATACTGCGAATATTCAAGACCTAGCAGGGAACCTGGGAATCGGTATACAGTCAGAAACCTGGGTAATGGATACCATTGCTCCAGCTTTACCCACTAATATTACTGTCACCAATCCTCTCCTCCCAGGAGGTTTGAGTTTAGCATCCTTACAACCTTTAACAGTATCCGGACAGCAGCGCACCAACACCACTACCCCTACCATTAGTGGTGAATTAGGAGAAACAGGTTTAAAGGTCTTCTTCTACGATGAACTTACTAACCAACTCTTACAACAGGGAACCGTTACAGGAACTGAATTTACTGGTAATGTTCAATTACCCGCTCCCGGGGCTAGAGAATTAGGCATTAGACTAGAAGATGCAGCGGGAAATACTACAAACACGACTTTAAGCCTGTTTGCCGATGTAATTACCCCAATTATCACTCAATTTCTCAATGTTCCTACTTCTAGCCCCAACTCATTGCCATTCATTGATGTTCAATTCTCTGAACTCATTGATATTAACACCTTTGACAAAGCTGATATTACTCTCACCCGTGATGGTGTTCTCCTTACCATTCCGGAAAGCGTGAATGTTAGTTATGTATCTGATACTACCTACAGAATTAACGAATTAGAAAACTTAACAGCAACCCCGGGAACTTACAGCTTACAAGTTGATGCTACCACCATCCAAGACAACGCTGGTAATAGTGGGAGTGAAGCAAAAACCACTACCTTCACAGTCACACCACCCCCGACACCGGGAATTAATTTAATTCCCACTGGTGGTAGTACCATGGTTACAGAAGGTGGAAATACTGACACTTATACTATTTCCTTAAAAACCCAGCCTACTGCTGACGTTACCATTACCTTGAGTCCAGGGAATCAAATCACTACTAATACCAATACTCTCATTTTTACCCCTGCTAATTGGAACATTGCCCAACTAGTGACGGTGACGGCGGTGGATGATGCTGTTACCGAAGGAACACACAATGATAGTATTACCCACAGTATTAGTAGTGGGGACTCTGAATACAACAGCTTAACTCTGCCCACGGTGAATGTCACCATCACAGACAATGATGCAGAAATTACAGGTAGGGTTTGGCATGATGTCAATGGTAATACTGCTAGAGATGAAAATGAGCCTAGCCTGGAAAATTGGACGGTTTATTTAGATGGCAATAATAATAGTCAACTAGATGAGGGTGAGGTTTTTACTACTACAGATGCAGATGGTAATTATACTTTTAATGATCTGCGTCCTGGTACTTATCAGGTGGCTCAAGTTCTCCCAGAGGGTTGGCAACAAACTTACCCCATTGTGAATGTTAGTACCACCGCTGCGGATATTCCCCTATTTATTCCTACTTTGCCTCTAACTACAAGTGATACGGCGCAACTTAACTTTAGTTCTCCCGATTACATTGTTACAGAAGATGGCATCGCCTTGACGCAAATTGTGGTCACCCGCAGTGGTAATCTTGCAGGAGTGGTGGGTGCAACAATTACTTTTATGGATGAGACTGCTCAAGGCTGTGGTTGTGGTCCTAGTTCAGTTAATCATGATTTCCATAATATTCCCATCACTATTACCTTCACGGAAAACGAAACTACCAAAGTTATCACTGTAGAAAATGCTGTGCTAGGTAATCCCAAGGCCATCCGCATCCGTAATGATAGTCAGGTTGAAGGGAATGAATACTTGACTATTAAGTTGACCAATCCCACCGGGGGCGCATCAATTGGGAGTCAAGGTACAGCTACAGTGACAATTATTGATGATGAATCTCCTAGTGATATTGTCATCACTCCCAATACACAACTTGTCTCTTGGGATAATTCTCAACCATTAAGTTTAATTAACCTCCATGAATTCTGGGCAGACACCCGCTTTACTAACATCAAGGGTCAGGGTTACAGCACCGTGATCATTGACACGGGTATTGATTTAAATCATCCCTTATTCGGTGCAGACAACAATAACGATGGCATTGCCGACCGAATTATTTACCAGTATGATTTTGCTGATAGGGATGATAACGCCAGCGATAAAAATAACCACGGTTCCCACGTCGCTAGTATCGCCACATCCATCGCCCCAGATACTAATCTAATTATCCTCAAAGTCTTTAGAGATAGCGGTTCTGGTTACTTCTCAGACTTAGAAGCAGCCTTACAATGGGTCAACAGCAACGCTGATACATATAATATTGCATCTGTCAACCTTTCTTTAGGAGATAATCAAAACTGGAATACAACCACAGGACGTTATGGAATTGGAGATGAATTAGCCGCCATAGCTAACCAAAATGTCATCATTTCTGCTGCGGCGGGCAATGGTTTCCACAACTTCAATAGTAATCCCGGACTGGCCTACCCCGCCATTGACCCCAATGTGATTTCCGTGGGTGCGGTGTGGGCCGATGACTTTGGCACTCACACCCTCGGTAATGGAGCGATAAACTACACCACAGGGGCAGATTACATTGCCAGCTTCTCCCAACGTCACCCCCTCCTAGATGTGTTTGCCCCTGGTATCCTCATTACAGGTGCCAATGCCACTGGCGGTACTATAACCATGGGGGGAACATCTCAAGCTGCTCCCTACATTACCGGAATTGCCACCCTAGCCCAGGAAATAGCTCACACCTACTTAGAGAGGGAATTAACATTCACAGAATTCCGCACCTTACTAGACACCACCAGCGATTTAATCATTGATGGCGATGACGAGAATGATAATGTCAATAACACAGGCATTGCCTATCCTCGGATTAATATGTTAGGTCTAGCTGAAGGTATTCTCAACCTCAACCCCACAGCCCCAGACACTAGCAACCCAGGCAATAGTAGTAATGATAATTATAATGTTGCTACCAACACTCTAAGTTTAGTTCACACTGTCACCCTCACATCAGGAGAAATTGCCACAGATATTGATTTTGGTAATCAAATTATTGCCGATGAACCCCCCACTGTCTTGAATCCCATTAGTGATATTACTGTTGATGAAGATGCAGAAAACACTATCATTGACCTAAGTAATGTGTTTACTGATGTTGACAATGATGTGGAGTTAATTGTTAAATCTGTGTTGGTTAACGATAATACCAACTTAGTCACTGCAACCATAGTTGAGAATCAATTAACCCTCACTTATCAAACCAATGAGTTCGGCACTGCTAACATCACCATTGGGGGAACATCTAACGGTAAACTTGTGAATGATACCTTTACAGTTACCATTAATTCTGTCAATGATACCCCAACCTTAGTTAACCCCCTAGACGACATCACCACCCCAGAAGATGAAAGCTTTAACTTCACCTTCCCAGAAAGCACCTTCAACGACATAGATACTGGAGATAACCTCACTTACACAGCTACCACACCCAGTTGGTTAACCTTCAATCCCGTTACTCGCACCTTTAGCGGTACCCCAGGTAATGAAGATGTCGGTACTTTTGATATCACCCTCACTGCTACAGACACATCAGGTGAAAGTGTCTCCGACAGCTTTACCCTCACAGTTACAGAA
>WGNO01000037.1 GCA_016124525.1 Nostoc sp. RI_552
ACCAATCATCTACCAGTACAAAGATTGTTGTAATTAACGTTCCTAGGTCTATGCTATTCATGGGGGAAGTCTGATTTGAAAAGCTGGTAACTTTCATCTTCTTACTTCTCCCGCCTTTTTCCTAATTCACATTAGGCGTAAGTTAATAATTTATTTATCTGCATTTGTAGTGGGTTACCTATTTAAATATTCAGAACCCACATAAACAAAACTCTTCAAATTAGCTTGGCGCTGACTTCAGGGTGACTCAGGGTTAAGAAAAACTACTTCACTCAACTTTCCTTCCAACAAGTCCAACAAGGCATCAACATCTTTTCCCGCCTGCTGAAAACAAATCGGCGGAGGAGGTTGAGGGGCAAACTGAATCAACTTAATTTCACCCTTACCAATGGCAATCATCACTACTTCTGTATCAGGCTGATAATGAGCGATAATTCCCAGAATTTCCTGAAGACGATTTTCCACTTTTTCATTTAGATATTCTATGGCCGCTTGAGGACAATAAACAAAATGGGGATTGGGTTGTAAATCAATACCCACAGTACCTTGACTATTACCATTAGCTAACCATAACCCCCAAAACAGCGCCGCCAAATCGCGCTGATTTTCCTTAACAAATTTATCCAGCTCGATACGCCACTTGCTATTTTCCGAGAACGGCTGATTAGTGCCAAACATCATCAATAATAATTTGTAATTCTAGGTATGGGATTTATCTTAAGCCACTTTGCACACGCCAGAGATTGGCATACACACCGTTTTGATCCAGTAATTGCTCATGGGTTCCTGATTCTATTAATTTGCCATGTTCCATTACATAAATACAATCAGCGTTACGGATAGTAGAGAGACGATGAGCAATAGCGATTGTAGTTCTATCTACTGTGATTCGTTCTAGAGATCGCTGAATCGCTGCTTCTGTTTCATTATCTACCGCCGAAGTAGCTTCATCTAAAATCAAAATAGGTGGGTTTTTTAATACTGCACGAGCGATGGCAATTCTTTGTCTTTGTCCACCGGATAACTTTTGACCTCGTTCTCCGATGATTGTGTCATACCCTTGGGGCAGATGGGTAATAAATTCATGTGCTTCAGCTACTTTAGCTGCAGTGATTATTTCGGATTCTTTAGCATTAAAGGTGCCATAGGTGATATTTTCTGCGACGGTACCATGAAACAAAAATACATCCTGACTCACCAAACCAATGCAGCGGCGCAAACTTCGCAAGTTTAAATCTTGTAATTTAATTCCATCTAGGGTAATTTTCCCCAATTTGACTTCATATAACCGTAATAGCAGTTTAACTAAAGTGCTTTTCCCGGAACCGGTTGAACCAACAATAGCAATTGTTTTGCCGGCTGGAACTCGCAAAGAGAGATTTTCAATTACTGGTAATCTATCTTTGTAGGCGAAACTCACATTATGGAATTCTACTTCCCCGGGTGCAGCATCTACAGATAAAGCAATATTCCCTGGATGAATTGTTATGGGAGTATCCAACAAATTCATGACGCGATTAGTAGAAGCCATGGCTCTTTGAAATAAATCAAAGGTATCGCCTAACCGAGTTAAAGGCCAAAGTAAACGCTGTACTAAAAAGATGAGGACACTGTAAGTACCTACAGAGATTCTGCCGGCTACTGCTTCTATTCCGCCGAATAGTAGTAAGGCTGTAAAACTGATTAAAATCAACATCCGAATCAGGGGAATAAAGGCAGCAGACAAAGCGATGGCTTTGGAGTTACTCTGTTTATAAGCTATGCTTTCTTTTTCTAAACGACTTACTTCATACTCTTCGGCAGTGAAACTCTTGATTGTAGTCATACCGCTAAGATTGTTGGATAAACGTCCGTTCAGTAAACCAACCTTTTCGCGTACGTCAGCATAGCGGGGTGCTAGCAATTTCTGAAAAGCTAGTGAACCCCAGAGAATAAAGGGCATGGGTAAAATTGCCATCCAAGCTATACTAGGAGCCAAAATAAAAAATGCACCGCCAATAATTACAATAGTTGTGGCTACGTGAATGATGTCATTTGCTCCCACATCCAAAAAACGCTCTAATTGGTTCACATCATCACTGAGGATAGACATCAAACCGCCAGTGCTGCGTTCTTCAAAATAAACTAACTCCAACTCTTGCAAGTGTTTATATGCATCTAAACGTAAATTGTGCTGAATTTTTTGCGCTAAGTTGCGCCACAATAACTTATAGCGATATTCAAAAAATGATTCTAAAACCCAGGTGATAACTGTGAGTAGAGAAAGAATCAAAAATTGCCCAAAGATATTTTTAACACCGAACTGAGCAATGATAGAGTCTTGCTGCTTAACTACCACATCCACTGCGATTCCAATTAATGCTGGCGGTGCTAGGTCAAAAAGCTTGTTGAGGATAGAACAGCCGGTTGCTAGCCAAATTTGCTGACGATACTCATGTCCGTAATCCAGCAATCGCTGAAGGGGATGTACTGAATGCCTAAGTTTTTTGGATGCCTGATGAGATTTAAATGCTATGGCCACAGTTATTTACCGTTGCATGAAACTGATATTACCACGATAGGAGAGAACAAAGCATCTGGCTTTCCTATTCTAATTCTTCGGTAAATGAGCAGGGGACATGTCACCATAGTACAGGAGTTACCTAGAGATGCAAAAGGAGATGGAACCTTGAAAAGTCAGCAATTAGGGAGTTGGCAAGCTACAGTTTTGGGAATTGTATTAACACTCATTGTTTTCGTCGGATTAAATTCTTTTGTTATTATCAACCCAGGGCAAGCGGGAGTAATCAGCATCTTAGGTAAAGCTAGAGATGGTGCGCTAGTAGAAGGTATTCACTTGAAACCACCCCTTGTTTCAGTGATTGATGTATATGATGTTACTGTTCAAAAATTTGAAGTACCGGCGGAAAGTTCTACTAAAGATTTGCAAACTTTATCAGCGAGATTTGCTATTAACTTCCGCCTTGATCCTGCCCGGATAGTTGAGGTGAGAAGGAAGCAAGGAAGTTTAGCAAATATTGTGTCAAAAATCATTGCTCCTCAGACACAGGAGGCATTTAAAATAGCGGCTGCTAGAAGAACGGTAGAAGAAGCAATTACCAAAAGGAGTGAATTAAAGGAAGACTTTGATTTTGCTTTAGGTGCTCGCTTGGCTAAATATGGGATAATTGTCTTAGATACTAGTGTAGTTGATTTGACTTTTTCACCGGAGTTTGCAAGGGCTGTAGAAGAAAAACAAATAGCTGAACAACGTGCACAAAGAGCCGTTTACGTAGCACGAGAAGCCGAACAAGAAGCACAAGCTGAAGTGAATCGCGCTAAAGGTAAAGCAGAGGCTCAAAGACTACTGGCAGAAACTCTCAAAGCCCAAGGGGGAGAGTTGGTTCTGCAAAAAGAAGCAATTGAAGCTTGGAAGACTGGCGGCGCTCAAATGCCCAAAGTTTTAGTTATGGGTGGTGAAGCCAAGGGCAGTGTACCCTTTATTTTCAACCTGGGGAATGTTTCGGACTAATCATAATTTAGGTCAATAATGCCTATGGGGTGGGTTATTCCCACCTCAATCAAAGTAGCAAAACTCAGAAGATAACAAACTAATTTATGTCAACTCCCAATCATCAGAATCTCACGGTCTCAGAAGCCAAAAAAATTCTCAACAAGTTCAATTGCTTAGACATAGCGCCGATCCTCAAACCCTCAGAAAAAGTTTTAGTGCGTCGGGCTTTAATTTTGGTAAGTCGTCTTTCTGATTACCAAATATTAGGGATTTGTGCTGATACAGCAGAAGAAGGGATACTGGCTATGAGAACTTACTCTCATGCTTTTGGTTATGAAGTTCCCACTAATTTACCTACACCAGAAGGGTCAGTTTACATCAAATTAAATGGCAAAAATGGTTTATGTTATCTGGATTCCTATGCGGGACATCATCGGGGAGTATTAATTTCTTGCCAGTCTTATAATGAAGGGGGAATCAACGAAATGTATGGACACTTACCCCTGGATTTATTTGTCTAAAATTCGCCAGTCTCGGTGGGAGCATTCCAAATAAAGAGATGATAATTTACCCTAAAAGATGAAAAAAGTAAATTATTTGGAATGTTCCCTTCTCGGTCAGACTAGATGTTTTAATGACTAATTTTTATGAGTATGATTACACTACAATCTGTTCAAAAAGATTTTGGTATCAAGGAAATTTTAAAAGATGCCAGTTTTAGCTTAGATGCTACTGATAAAGTTGGCTTAATTGGTACTAACGGTTCTGGTAAATCAACTTTATTAAAAATGATTGCTGGATTAGAATCAATTGATGGCGGACAAATTATTTTTAGTTCTGGTGCAAAAGTAATTTACTTACCACAGCAGCCAGACTTAGATGAAAATCGCACTGTTTTAGAACAAATTTTTGCTGATAGTGGCGAGCATCTGACTTTGGTGCGTGAGTATGAAGAACTATCTCAAAAACTTGTACAGTATCCAGAAGATAGTCAGTTAATGTCCAGATTGGCTGGGGTAATGCAACGCTTGGAAATTACTGGCGGATGGGAATTGGAAACCAACGCCAAAATTATCTTAAGTAAGTTAGGGATTTCTGACTTTGATGCTGTCATCGGTACTTTGTCAGGAGGCTATCGCAAGCGCATCGCCTTAGCAACAGCTTTGTTATCAGAACCAGATGTTTTATTGATGGATGAGCCTACTAACCATCTGGATGCAGTTTCTGTGGAATGGCTGCAAAGTTATTTAAATCGGTTTCGTGGCGCACTTTTGCTGATAACTCATGATCGCTACTTTCTCGATCAGGTGACAAATCGGATTATTGAAATTGACCGAGGAGATATTTACACCTACACGGGTAGTTATTCATATTATCTAGAAAAGAAAGCTTTAGCTGAGGAATCGGCAATTAGTAGCCAACGCAAGCATCACGGTGTACTCCGGCGAGAATTGGAATGGTTAAAACAAGGGCCAAAAGCTAGAAGTACGAAACAAAAAGCTCGAATTCAACGCATTCAAGCTATGAGGGAAACTGAGTTTAAACAAGCTCAGGGTAAAGTTGATATTTCCACTGTTGGCCGTCGTATTGGCAAAAAAGTTATTGAGTTAAATAATATATCTAAAGGCTATAATGGACGTATTTTAATTAAGGATTTCAGCTACGAATTTAGTCCAGAAGACCGCATTGGCATTATTGGTGGGAATGGTGCTGGTAAATCGACTTTAATGGATATGATTACCGGACGGGTACAGCCAGATTCTGGGAGTGTGGAAATTGGTAGTACTATTCACATTGGCTATTTTGACCAGCATTCTGAGGAGTTGCTTACAGCTTTAGACGAAAATCAGCGCGTGATTGACTACATTAAGGAAGAGGGAGAATTTGTCAAGATTTCTGATGGTACTCAAATTTCTGCTTCCCAAATGTTGGAGCGATTTCTGTTTCCAGGAAACCAACAGTATGCACCAATTCATAAATTATCTGGTGGAGAAAAACGCCGTTTGTTTTTGCTGCGGATTTTGATTGGTGCGCCCAATGTGTTAATTTTAGATGAACCTACCAATGATTTAGATGTGCAGACATTGGCGGTATTAGAGGATTATTTAGAAGATTTTTCTGGGTGTGTAATTGTAGTTTCTCATGATCGCTACTTTTTAGATCGCACTGTAGATACTATTTTTGCTTTGGAAGAGGGTGGTTATCTGCGACAATATCCGGGTAACTACTCTGTTTACGTAGATTACAAGAAAGCAGAAGAAGAGGTGGAAAAGCAACAGCAAGCTGTTAGTAGTCATGAAAAATCAAAAGCAGATACACCAGTTGCATCTTCATCTGTGAACAGCGAAAATAAAAAGCGTCGCAGGCTATCAAATTGGGAAAAGCGGGAATTTGAGGAGTTGGAAGGAAAAATTGCTCAGTTGGAAATTGAGAAAGCAGCAGCGGAAACAGCTTTGATCAATGTTTCTCCTGGGAATTACACCCAGGTACAAAAACTTTACGAACAAGTGGAAACTCTGAAACAATGGATTGATGAGGCCACAGAACGCTGGTTAGAATTAGCTGAAATGGACTCTTAACAAAATCTTTCAGAAAATAATATGTCAGTTAAAGTTGGGGATATTGCTCCTGATTTCACTTTACCAGCCCAAAATGGCTCTACAGTCAGTCTCGGAGATTTTCGTGGTAAACAAGCTGTTGTCCTGTACTTTTATCCGAAGGATGATACACCGGGATGTACAGCTGAATCCTGTGCTTTTCGCGATCAGTATGAAGTTTTTAAAACTGGTGGTGCTGAGGTGATTGGTGTGAGTGGTGACTCTAAGGAATCTCACCAGAAATTTGCTACCAAGTACAATTTACCTTTTATTCTTGTGAGTGACAAAGGTGATCAATTGCGGAAGCAATATGGCGCAACTACGGCTTTTGGTTTAATTCCTGGTCGTGTGACTTATGTGATTGACAAAGATGGGGTTGTGCGGTTGATGTTTGATTCCATGTTTAATTTTCAAGGTCACGTTCAGGAAGCTCTGAAAACTTTGCAGCAGTTAACAATGAAATAAAAGAACCTGGCCCCAGATCCTCTCCTGAGTCAGGAGAGGTAATCTAGAGCATGGTTGGGATTGACATCAAGGAGAGCTGATGTTCACTTGTGTAAGTGCGGTTTTTCTGCGACTGCGTGATTATTGTGGGCTGAATTGCCATTCTTACCGTTGGTATGACCGTTACCATTACGGGGTTGAATCACTCCATAGCCGCCGTGGTTCCGTTCGTAAATGACGTTGATTTCGCCAGTTTCACAGTTGCGGAACATATAAAAGTCGTGTCCCACAAGTTGCAGATGTTCTGCGGCTTCTGCAATGGTCATGGGGGGCATGGAAAAGTATTTTGTACGGACAACCTCATTGGGTAATTCAGGGGTGCGATCGCCGATTAAATCTGCTGCCACTGGTTCGGGAACTAATACTTGATTTGTTGGTATGGCATTAGTTTTTTGATCTTGAAGTTTTTCTTTATATTTACGCAGTTGACGAGCAATTTTATCTGCTACTAAGTCAATGCTGGCGTATAAGTTTTCGCTGCTTTCCTCGGCACGGATGACGTTACCATTTGCATAAATGGTGACTTCAGCCGCTTGCTTGGGGCTAATTCGGGGATTGCGGGCTACGCTAAGATGCACATCTACTTCATGAGTGATGTTTTGAAAGTGACTTACTGCTTTTGCAATTTTTTGATGTACATATTCCCGAATCGCATCGGTGATTTCAATATTTTTGCCGTGGATGACAAGCTTCATGTAAACTCTCCCACTGATATATTTAATGTGAATTTGTTTTGTATGAGAGGAAGTCGCGGTAAGGTCTTTCACTACCGCCAAAACAAATTTTGAACGATTTTAATGTACTGCTTATGGGTTTTCTCTCAGTTGGATTTTTTATCCGGTTCGAGATGCAAACAATATAAAAATCATCAGCCAGTGCATTAGTTCTGATTGTGTTTGGCGTGATGCTCGTTGTAGAGAGTTCCTCCTACCATCATTGAGGTTATATATTCAACGTAGCACTTTGTATTCTCTAATGCAGGTTCCGTTGACTTTCCTTTAAAATCCTTTGCATAGCTTGACATTTATTGACTCAATATCTGTAAGTTGAAATATATTTGCTGAATAAACTAGTTGATTTTTGGCATGATACGTAGTAGAGAAAGTAGGGAAACTAATTACAGGACTTGTTATTTGTTTAATCCAGGATTGATGGCATACGCAGATGCTCTCTTATGGCAGCGATCGCTTGTGAATGAGCGCATTCATCGTCCGAGTCTGGATGATGTGTTAATCTTGCTAGAGCATCCGCCTGTCTATACTTTGGGGCAGGGAAGCAATGTGGAATTTCTCAAATTTGACTTGAATCAAAGTAAATTGGATGTTCATAGAGTTGAACGTGGTGGAGAGGTGACTTACCATTGCCCGGGTCAAGTGGTGGGGTATCCAATTTTAAATCTGCAATATTATCGTAAAGACCTGCACTGGTATTTACGTCAATTGGAAGAAGTATTAATTCTGGTATTGGCAGTTTATGGGTTATCGGGCTATCGCCTTGTGGGTTTTACTGGTGTTTGGCTAGAAGGGCGAAAAGTTGCTGCTATCGGTATTAAAGTCAGTCGTTGGATTACTATGCACGGTTTTGCATTAAATGTTTGTCCTGATCTGTCAGGCTTTGAACATATTATTCCTTGTGGCATTAGTGATAAGCCTGTCAGCAGTTTAGCGGAGTGGATTCCGGGTATTACTTGCGAAGAAGTAAGTCCTCATATAGCTCGGTGTTTTGCGGAAGTGTTCGGGGTAGAATTAATTCCATCAAGGCTCGATGTATGATAAATTTTGCCTTGGTAGGTAAATATGCTGTTGGAAAAATTTGTCGTTGGGAAATTGAGGTTATTTACTCAAAAATCTTTACACTAGTTCTGATGTTAAATTTTAGTAACATTTTGTAGCATTGCTACAGTGATTTTAAACTTGGGGGGTAAATTTTTGATATTGTATCCGTACTTGCTTTATACCAACTCGTTCAGGCTCACAGAATATAATTCGGTTTACTTCTTGCAAACCTAATTCTTCAAATTGGGCTAGTTCCGAATTAGACAAAGGCCAGGGAGGCCCATCAGGTTCTAGTTCGGTTTCTCGCAAACGATTAATTACTAATAAAGTTCCTGGAGCTGCAACTAGAGAAGCAACTGACTTAATCACGGTTGAGCGGATACTTAAGGGTAAAGCTTGGATATTCCTGATTTCTACAACTAAGTCAAATGCTTGATGCCATTGCCATTGTGAAGGCAAAGTTAATAAGTCTGCTATTACATAATTGACAGAAGAATCAGGAAATCTTTGCTGACACCAATTAATAGCTGTGGGGGAAATATCAAAAGCAGTTACTTGAAATCCCCTGTTTGCTAAAGCTTCTGCATCATCTCCCAAGCCACACCCAATTACTAGGGCGGAATGTCCCTCTCCTCTCAGGTGATGAGTAGTCAACCAATCTTGTAGATAAGGGTGACAGGTTAATTTTGCCCAAGGAATTTGTGTGACATCTCCCTGAGATTGGCTGTATAAAACATCAAACCATCCAGTGGGATTTGATTGTTGTATGGCTTGGGTAGCTAATTGTTTGACCTTTTGCTGTAAATTGTCTGGTTGTTTTTCAAACATGGGTGACCGAATTTTAGTATAAAGTCTTATTTTAACTTTTGGGCTGCTGATGAGTGAAGTGGGGCGTAGCTTGATAAATTCTTATTCAATTAAGAATCCCCCAGAAATTCTGAGGGAGTTTTGAAGGCATTCTATTTTTGTAGACAATTATACAGGGGTGGGGTGGGTTTTATTTTGTAGTAGCTGAATAATGGCGGTTTTTTCTAATATTCCCACGAGTACACCGTTCTCACGAATGACAGAAAGTGTAGATAACTTTTGTTGTTCGAGTAGCTGTAATACTTCTAACAAAGGTTGGTCTAATTTCACTGTGGTTGATTGCTCAATGGACTTCATAACTGCGCTGACTGGAGTTTCTGTCCATTGTGTTGTCGGAACATTTCGCAAATTATGAAGGTCAATTGCACCTACTAGTTTTCCGTCTTCATCTGTTACTAAGAATTTTTGCCAGTGTTGATGGCTGAAAATTAGTTGATCGGCAAATTCTCTGAGGCTAATGTTGACAGATACGATGGGGCTATTGTCGGTAACAGCATCTGCTGCTGTCAAACCTGTGAATTTTTCCTGCACTTGAGCAAATTGTGCTGCTTTACCTGCATTTTGTAGCAAGAAGAAACCGATTAATAAGTTCCAAAAGTTAGCGAAGCTACCAAATAATAGCAGTGGAATTAAACCAGAAGTGATGGCTAGCCAACCAAATATTTGTCCTACTCGGCTGGCAAAAGATATTCCTTTATAAGGGTTACCTGTAATTTTCCACACGGCGGCTTTTAGGATATTACCACCGTCTAAGGGCAAGCCCGGAATGAGGTTAAATAATGCTAATGCCAAGTTAACAGAAGCTGTAACACTAAGGATAGCTGCTGCTGTACCTGTGGCTGCGGTAGCTAGACCAATGATTGTAAAGATACCACAGAGGAGGAGGCTAACTAAGGGTCCAGCCATCGCTACCCAAAATGCTTGGACTGGGGTTGGCGATTCTTTTTCTAACCTTGCCAAGCCACCAAACATAAATAGTGTGATGGATTTAACGTCAATTCCTTGGCGAATTGCTACAAAGCTATGTCCTAATTCATGGGCGACGACAGAGGCGAACAATAACAACGCTGTCATCAGTCCCAATAGTAAAGCTGATCCCCCGGATAACCAGGGAAATTGTGCTGTCAGTCCACTGCTGTAATTCCAAGTTACTAAGCTTAGAACTAGAAACCACGACGGATGGATATAGAACGGAATTCCGAAGAGATTGCCAACGCGAATTGTACCATTCATGCCGTACACCTTGAGATTTATCTGTGAGAGACGTGCTTGAGCTTTTCTCTTTAATTATGAATTTATTGTAACGTAGTGTTAAAAACTATTAATTTAGGTCATTGTTGTGGTAACCGCCTGTTTTGGTGCGGTTGTTGGGAAATTCTCAAGCTGTGGGAAATGATGCGATCGCATGCAGAAATTCAAAATCGAAGATTGTGGCAGATAAGGATAGTACCCTTTCTTTGCTGTGAACTAGGGACAGCCAAAATTTGTCGTAACTAATGGTCGCTTTTGGCTTAATCTGGGGTACTTTTGTAAATTGGTTCTACCGAGATTCTGGAGGCTTTTGCAGGCGTATCAATGTGTTGTAAACTTGTCTTTTCAAATTGGTGTTATTTTGTAGTTCCACGGTAATTGTGTTAAATCTATCAATACTTAAACCGTTATCTTCAACTATTTTTTTCGAGTTTTCGCAGTAAGTAATTGCGATATTTTGAACCTGTCGTGGTAGGATGTTAATGCTACTTGGATCGTTACAAATAATTTTGGGTATGTCTCCACCCCCAATTAGTTTTTTAATCTCTGCAAATGCTTGTTGACGAGGTGTTTCCATTGCTAAAACAGCTTGGGCGTAGTTAATAATGTCGGTATTCTTAACTTGATTATTAACGGTAGGTGTTTGAGCATTGGAGCGGGAAGTGAGGATGAGACTGCTGCTAACTAAACTAGCAGTGGTGATGATGGACAAAACTACACTTCGGGAAAATATATGTTGTAAGCTACCTGGAAAGAATATATTAAGAAGACTTTTCATAAAGTGTATGATACAGCAGTATAGTAGGGATATGTTAATAGCTTTGAATTATTTTAGTAGTAAGAAGTTCCACAGAAGTGTTTATCAATTAAATTTTTATATTTAATGTCCACCTCGTTGGCACAGTTGACAAAGTCTTATTACTTGAGTCTGAAGTGCAGATACTTCCGTAGCTCCTTGCTTAAGGCTGACTTCTAACTCTAGTAGTAGTGGTAAGCAGGAAATTAGTTGCTGGACAGAAAGTAATTTTACTTCTTGCTGCAAAAAGTAAATACGTTTGGGGTTACTAATTTCGGCAAATTTGGCGATCTCTTGGGGATTGCGTTCCCCATTTTCCATGGCGGTCTTGACTAGTAACCAGGTACGAAATTGACCTATGAGAGTGGCAACTATCCGCAATCCCGGTTCGGCAGCATTGATGAGATCAGTCAAAATGGTTAATGCTTTAGCTGTTTCTCCTATTCTAATTGCTGCTGCCAGTTGTAAACTATTTTGTGTTGTATTTCTGACTAATTGGGTAATGCTGTCTACATCTAAAGGCTGATTGTGATTGGATGTGTAAAGGTGTAGTTTTTTCATTTCGTTGTACAAAAGTCGTGTATCATTGCCTACAGCCTCTGCTAAAATTTCGGCGGCTTGGGCAGTCAATTTTACTCCCACAGCTTGAGCAACTTGATTGACAGACTGTACCAGCAATTCTGTTTTCCAAGGTGGGATAAGGGAAAATTCCTGAAATTCAGTGGCGTATTTTTTCAGTAATTTTGTGGATTTAAGGCGTTCATCTGGTTTGTTACGGCTAGTAAGTAATAAGCAAGAGTTGTCCGGAATGACTGACAGGGTGCGGGTTAGTTCTGCTAAAACATTTTCTGGGCAATGCTGACATAGGGTAGTATTAATAAGCCAGACTAAACGTCCACCAGCGCCAAAGGGTGGTGTCATCACTTGATTTAAAGCGGTAATTACTGTATCTGGTTGATCTGGGGATAAAGATGTATAGTTAAAACTTGTCCAGAGAGGATCAAGGATGCGATGGCGTAGTGTTGTAACCGCTTGTTCAATGGCAAAATCGTCCTCACCCCAATATACATGGATGGACATAGGTTAACTTCTGAGTAGGTATAGGTAGAAGTGGACAAAAAAATATCATATCCTAGAATTATCTTCATATGAATACAAGCATAAGTAGTCAGATTTATGAGTACATCACAAACAGTGCAACAATTACAGGCTGAATGGATAACACCAGAAAGATTTCAGTGCTATGGACAGGTAATTTTTGCCAGTGAAGATGGTAAGAATTTTGATGCTGAGGATGCCAAATTAAACTTAAGAAATGGGACACCGCGATTTTATATTATGAGGCTAAAAAAGCGCGGAAGAAAGTTTCACAAAATTACTCGTCATTTGCAATGTACTCAATGTTTAGGTTCTTTAGCAGGAAAAGATTGGTTAATTGCAGTTTGTCCCCCTGATAATAATTCGAGTGAACCGTTGTTAGCAGAAATTGCTGCTTTCCGCATACCGGGAAACTGTTTTATCAAATTAAATGAGGGTACTTGGCACGCCGGACCTTATTTTGAGCATGAAGTTGTGGATTTTTATAATTTAGAACTTGCTGATACTAATGTGGTGGATCATTTTACTCATGATTTTCTCCAAAGTCATCAATTAAAGTTTGAGATAGTTAGTTCAAGTTGAAAATAAAATTTTAATTCAAAACTGGATGGATTTGCCAAAAGAAGTGAAAATCAACAGAATTCCTTTAAATAATTATTGAACAGCACTACGAGAAGTTGAACAAGAACCCAACCTAAACAAAAAGTCTGAGGGAAAGGGGTAATTTTTATAGTTTTTGGGACAATTTTGGTAAAAGTTTGTTTGATTCAATATAAAGTATATTTTTCTGTTTTTGTAATTCTGTGGTGGTCAGGTAATACTTGACTTTTATATGAGATTTAAGCGACAATTCCAGACTAAAAAGTTTAAAAATATTATGCAGTGGTTGTGTGGTGATCTTAGTCAAACTTAAGATGGAAATGAGCAGAATAATTGGTTATAGCAAAAACCACGTTCATATAGATAAGCCAAATAGTATGAAATACTCATGGCAAACATGGCTAACATGACAGGAATCACAGTCCTAAATTCGAGTTTACGTGTATTGAGTATTTCCCATAAAGACATCACAATAACTACAGGCCAAAAAATAGTTGTGATGACAAACATGACGAAAGACAAAAATTTATCTTCTGGACTGTTAGTAGGATGACGCAAGCTGAATTTTAACCAATTTGTGAAGAAATAAGCGGTCATGAGTAAATAGCTAACTAGGATAGTTAATTTCATCTGATTCATTTTTACACTCCTTATGATTAATCTACAATTTTTATGACCAATAATCCAGATGTATGTACTAATCTGGATTCTTTTATGTTTGATGTTAACCTAATATACTTGCGTCGGATAAATATCATAGGAATACAACAAAGACATAAATTGGTGCTAATACCATTTGTTGATGAGGAACTACGCCGAATTTATTTGTATACTTTGGGGTGTCCGGAGAAATTCCTATGACTGGATATGCCAGTTATCACTGTAAGTTACTTATATAGGTTGGCGCATTTTCATACAGAAGTGATATTAGTGTTAATTTCAGCTAAAAATTAGCTTAGTGGCAATTATAACAAATTTTTAGTTGAACTCATTTACATTAATTCATCTTGTTGGTGATTGTCGCAGGGGTTAAACCCCTAGTAACTAGCCATACAAAAATTTACTGTGATGTGTTAATGCTTGATTGATGCAAGTAACAGCTAATTTACAATGATAATCACAAAATAAGTAGGCGGTAAACTAATTAACAATGTATTCAGAAAACAGTAGACATTGAGAGAATTGTAAATGGAAAGTGTTGATACCATAAAGGCTAATAGGACAGGAAAAACTTTTTTGGTGTGGAAAATTTGGGAATAACTAAGAAATTTATATTTGATTCTCAATAATTAGCAATACAAAAATACGCAGAGTAATTCCCTAGTTTACTATCCTGTTCCAGGATTGTGCAACAAGTAGGTAAGCAAGAATCAACGTGAAGTTCGCTCAATTGACGCTCTGAATTTAGAGCTTGGAATTGGAAAGGGCGCGATAACTATAGCCGAGATGGGAATCTTTTTGAATGTATTGTTTAATTCTATCAAGGTCAAGGAATTCATCAGCAACATCAATTAAACTGTCGCTCGTCATAGTACGTAAACTCACAACTTCAACACGAGAACCTGTGCTAGTGACAGCATTAACAGCATAAGCTAAATCTCCATCTCCACTTACTAAGATAGCTGTATCATAGTAAGGAGCTAAGGTAATCATATCTACGGCAATTTCTACATTCAAATTGTGTTTTTTGGTATGGTCTGCTAGTTGAACTTCTTTGGTAACTACACGATAGCCATTGCGACGCATCCAAAAGAGAAAACCTTGTTGCTTTTCATTGGGGCGTTGACGTGTAGCATTTGGTCGTGAGGTATCGATAGCAGTGTAAAAGAAAGCACGCAATAATCGAGAACCTCCTGTTAAATGACAAAGCAATTTGAGATAGTCGATTTCAATACAGAGTTGTAAAGCTGTATGAAATAGACTGACGCCATCAATAAAAATGGCTACTCGACCACGATTTTCATCTTTGCAAAAGGAACTATCGGATAAAGGCTGACGTTTATGAAGATTTTCATGTTTTGTACTATGTTTTATCAAGTTTTTTCTTGGTAAATCTGGTTCTTGCTCTGGGTGTTGATAGACATTTTCTGCTTTGGTAAAATTATTGGTACTCATTGACTCCTCTAGATTTTAAATGTGGAAGTGCTGTTGGCTAAATTGTCAGTAGGTCGTTTTAGCGGCTGGATTAGCCTAGTAGAGTAGGGCGTAAACAAAGATACCATTAACAAAAGTTCAAATCCTAAAACCAAGGCAGGTTTTAGATTTTGACTTCTGGTTAGGGTTAATAGCCGCAAATACACTAAAATTGTGATAATTGTGGAGATTCCGAAATATAAAGACTTAAAGAGTGATTAACTCTTGTTAATGAAGGTTTTACGCAATTTTTCTTTTGCCTAGAGTATGCTGTTCTTTACCTGCTTCTCATCTATATAGGTTGATGACAGGAGGCAATAAATTGGGTGAAAGTAGCTTCCTGTTAAGATAGAAGTAAAGGTCAGCCTTCGGCACTTATTTTTATTGTACATCTCTATTGAAAAATCCTTCATTAAGCTAATCTTTGTATATTTGTGTGGTGATATTTAGCACTAATATTTGAATGTAATTTTTATCAATTAGATATCATTTTATTAATTAGTTTTTTGTCAGAAATAACAATATATAAGGCTTGTATGTGATTGTTGAAAAACTCAGCTTGGTTGTGATAATTTGCTTGATGATTAATAACAATAAGAGGAAACTTAAGGTTTATCAGTCACAAAAAGTATAAAAAAGCGGGATTTATAATTGCCAGGGCTGAATTGATGTTAAAAAAAAGACCCCCAGTAACTAGCCAGCTAACGGAGGGATTCTGCAAGTCGGTATTGTCGCACAAAGATATTCACGAATCTGAGAATAGCAGCTTAACAATGAGAAAAGGTGCCAATTTGGCAAATAGTTGTTTGTCGCTAATAATTTTCAGTCTTTTGGTGGATTACGGAATTAGTTTTTGAGAAGGGCTCATTTAACTGAAACCAAGTTTAAGATCGTTAGTAAAAAGATATTTCGTAGCTGTGAGATGAAACGCATTGTCTTGATTGCTGGGTTTGAATCATTTAATGCTGACTTGTACAGGAAAGGAGCTGAGTTGGCTAAATCACGCTGTCCTGATTTAGATATTCGGGTGTTTAGCGATGGTAATATTACCAGTCAGCGCGCCGTGGTTGAAGCAGCTCTTGAGGAGGCTGATGTGTTTTTCGGTAGCTTATTATTTGATTATGATCAGGTTTTATGGCTACGCGATCGCATTGCCCAAATTCCCATCCGTCTGGTGTTTGAGTCAGCTTTAGAATTGATGAGTTTAACCAAGTTGGGTAACTTTGCCATTGGGGATCAACCTAAAGGGATACCGAAACCAGTTAAGTTTATCCTCGACAAATTTAGCAATGGACGGGAAGAGGACAAACTTGCTGGTTATATTAGTTTCTTAAAAATCGGACCTAAACTGCTGAAATTTGTGCCAGTGCAAAAAGTCCAAGATTTACGTAACTGGTTAATTATCTATGGATACTGGAACGCTAGCGGTTCGGAAAACGTTGCCGCTTTATTCTGGGTATTAGCAGAAAAATATTTAAACTTAAAGGTGGGGGATATTCCCCCACCACAAGAAACGCCGAATATGGGGTTACTTCATCCCGAGTACGAAGGATTTTTCACATCTCCCCGTGAGTATTTAAAGTGGTATAAAAATCAGAACAAGAGTAAAATTTCTCAGCTTCCGGTGGTGGGAATTTTATTATACCGCAAACATGTTATCACTAAACAAGGATACATTTCCCAACTTATTCGTTGTTTTGAGGCTGGGGGTTTAATTCCCTTACCGATTTTCATTAACGGTGTAGAAGGACACGTAGCGGTACGGGATTGGATGACAAGCGATTATGAAACCCAGCAACGACAGCAAGGTAATATCGAAACTCCCTCACTGAGGGATGAGGCGGTGGAGGTAGAGGCAATTGTTTCTACCATTGGCTTTCCTCTGGTGGGTGGACCGGCTGGTTCAATGGAAGCAGGCCGTCAAGTGGAAGTAGCAAAACGGATCCTTGCAGCTAAGAATGTACCGTACATTGTGGCTGCACCACTGCTGATTCAAGATATTTACTCATGGACGCGTCAAGGTATTGGTGGATTGCAAAGTGTAGTACTATATGCTTTACCTGAACTCGATGGAGCTATTGATACTATTCCCCTGGGGGGGTTGGTGGGGGAAAAAATTTATTTAGTTCCTGAACGAGTAGAGCGGTTAATTGGGAGAGTGAAAAGTTGGATTAATTTACGTCAAAAGTCCCCATCCCAACGGAAAGTAGCAATTATTTTATATGGATTTCCCCCTGGTTATGGTGCTGTGGGGACTGCGGCTTTATTGAATGTTCCCCGTAGCTTGGTTAAATTTCTCCAGGCCCTCAAAGACCAAGGTTATGAAGTGGGGGATATTCCCGAAGATGGGGAAGAGTTGATTCGTCGGGTGAAAGTAGCAGATGAAGAAATGGAAACATGGGCAAAAAATAAATCTTTTCCCGCATCTGCTAATACTGTTCATGTCCGTAAGTTGGAAAAATGGTTGGGATATCTGCGAACTTCCCGGATTGAAAAACAATGGCAATCTCTGAGAGGAACTGGAATTAAAACCTATGGGGAGGAATTACATATTGGGGGTGTGCAGTTAGGTAATGTTTGGATTGGTGTACAACCTCCTTTAGGTATACAAGGGGACCCGATGCGGTTAATGTTTGAACGAGATTTAACTCCTCATCCCCAGTATGCGGCTTTTTATAAATGGCTACAAAATGAATGGGCAGCGGATGCTGTGGTTCATTTTGGTATGCACGGGACGGTGGAATGGTTACCGGGTTCGCCGTTAGGTAATACTGGTTATTGTTGGTCTGATATTTTATTGGGTAATTTACCTAACCTATATGTATATGCGGCGAATAATCCTTCTGAGTCGATTTTGGCGAAGCGTCGCGGTTACGGGGTGTTAATTTCTCACAATGTCCCGCCTTATGGTCGGGCTGGTTTGTATAAAGAGTTAATGTCTTTGCGGGATTTGATCTCAGAGTATCGCGAAGATCCCCAGAGGAATTATGCTGTGAAGGAGGTGATTTGTAAAAAGATTGTTGATACTGGTTTAGATGCTGATTGTCCATTTACTGATGCTAAACGTTTGGGGATTGGTTTTAGTCCTGAGAATGTGAAAATGTTTAGCGCTCATGCTTTTGATGAGTATTTGCTGGATTTGTACGAATATCTGCAAGTTTTGGAAAGTCGGTTGTTTTCTTCTGGGTTGCATATTTTGGGGGAAGCGCCAAATGAGGAGGAGTTGGCTTCGTATTTGCAGGCTTATTTTGGCGAGGAATCCCAGAGGTGCAGAGAGGAAGAGGGGCTAGTGACTGATTTGTTGATGCAATGTGGTGATGAGTTAAAGAATTTGTTGCGGGGTTTGAATGGTGAGTATATTCTGCCTGGGCCTGGTGGTGATTTGTTGCGGGATGGTGCTGGGGTGTTACCTACGGGGAGAAATATTCACGCTTTAGATCCTTATCGAATGCCTTCTCCTGCTGCTTTTGCCCGGGGACGGGAAATTGGTGAGAAAATTATTGCCCAGCATTTAGCGGAACATGGGAGGTATCCGGAAACGGTGGCGGTGATGTTATGGGGTTTGGATGCGATTAAAACTAAGGGTGAGTCTTTGGGTATTTTGTTGGAGTTGGTGGGGGCGGAACCTGTGAAGGAGGGTACTGGGCGCATTGTCCGTTATGAGTTGAAGCCTTTGGCTGAGGTAGGACATCCCCGTATTGATATTTTGGGGAATATGTCGGGGATTTTTCGCGATAGTTTTGTGAATATTATTGAGTTATTGGATGATTTGTTTCAACGGGCAGCTAATGTTGATGAATCAGAAGACCAGAATTTTATTAGAAAGCACGCTTTAGCTTTGCAAGCTCAGGGTGTAGAAAATAGTTCGGCAAGATTATTTTCTAATCCTGCTGGCGATTTTGGTTCTTTGGTTAATGATCAAGTGGTTGATGGTAATTGGGAATCTGGGGAAGAATTGGGTGATACTTGGCAAGGTCGGAATGTTTTTAGCTATGGTAGGGAAGATAAGGGTAAAGCTAGGCCAGAGGTTTTAAATACTTTATTAAGAACAAGCGATGGCATTGTCCAAGAAATCGATTCTGTGGAATATGGTTTAACTGATATTCAGGAATATTACGCTAATACTGGCGGGTTGAAAAAGGCAGCAGAAAAGCAACGCGGTAAAAAGGTGGCTACTAGTTTTGTGGAAAGTTTCTCGAAGGATACGACACCCCGCAATTTAGAGGATTTGCTCAGAATGGAGTACCGCAGCAAATTAGTTAATCCTAAGTGGGCGCAAGCAATGGCGAATCAAGGTTCTGGTGGTGCGTTTGAAATTTCCCAACGAATGACGGCGTTAATTGGTTGGGGTGGTACTGCTGATTTTCAAGATAATTGGGTTTATGACCAAGCTGCTGATACTTATGCTTTAGATGCGGAAATGGCAGAGAAGTTACGTAAGGCAAATCCTGAAGCTTTTCGTAATATTTTGGGCAGAATGTTGGAGGCCCATGGGCGGGGTTTATGGCAGGGGGATGAAGATAAGTTAGATAAGTTACGCCAGTTATATGATTTAACGGATGAACAGTTGGAAGGAGTGATTGTATGAATTATTGCAACTAAGCTGAGGCTATGGTTGGCTCTGAGGAGTTTTATTGAACAAACCTTAATTGCACTACTGCTGCGGCTAAGGTTTCGGGTTGCACTGGTTTAGGTATGTGCATTTGAAAACCTGCGGCGATGGCTTGTTGTTGGTCAAACTCTGCTGCAAATGCTGTTAAAGCGATGGCGGGAACTTGTCCACCTATTTCTTTTGGTAAGGCGCGAAGTTTCTGTAATAATTCATAGCCATCCATATAAGGCATACCTATATCAGTGACTAAAACATCTGGCTGGGATTCCACTATGATTTGTAATGCTTCCCATGCTGATGCTGCTTTGGTGACTTCTGCACCATAAATTGTGAGTACAAGGCCGATAAAATCTCGCGAATCAGGATCATCATCGACAACTAGGATTTTCATCCTACTTAAATTCAAACTTCCTGATGGTGACCCATTGTTTGTTAGTAGTGTTGATTGAGGGGATATCTGGTTGAAAGTTGTTATGGGTTTAGGTAATGGTAGTTTGACAGTGAAAGTTGCTCCCTGTGCTTCACCTAAACTTAGAGCCTGAACAGTACCCCCATGTAATTCTACTAAGTGCCGGACAATTGCTAGTCCTAAGCCTAGACCTCCAAATTTTCTGGTAATTGAACTATCTTCTTGACGAAAGTAATCAAATATGAACGGCATAAATTCCGGGCTGATACCTTTGCCTGTGTCAGTGACTTGGATTTGAGCCATGGAATCACATTTCTCTAGGCGTACTTCCACTCGTCCCCCAGGAGAAGTAAATTTAACGGCATTAGATAAAAGATTCCAGACAATTTGTTGTAAGCGAGCTGGGTCACCTGTAATTTGCCCTATATTCTCTTGCAACAGAGTGTCAATGGTAATTTCTTTGGCAGCAGCTGCCACACTCACAGTTTCTAATGCTGCGGAAATAATCTTGGCTAAATTGACCCTGGAAACATTTAAGGTCAGTTTGCCTTGCAGAATGCGTGATACATCTAGCAAATCTTCAATTAGTTCTACTTGTAATTTAGCATTGCGTTCAATGGTTTCTATTGCTTGATTAGTTTTAGCTTTCTCCAGCCTGCCGGTTTTCAACAGCTGAATCCAACCAAGAATGGGGTTAAGTGGTGTCCGGAGTTCATGGGAAAGAACGGCGAGAAATTCGTCTTTAATGCGATTGGCTTTTTCCGCTTCTGCACGGGCGATTTGTTGCTGTTGCAAGGCATTTAACAAAGCTGATTCTGCCCGCTTGTGATCATCAATATCCGTACAAGAACCAAACCATTTGATAATTTCTCCCTTGTGATTACGTAAAGGAAAAGCTCTTCCCAGATGCCAGCGATATTGTCCATCACTGGCACGACGGAAGCGGTATTCTACTTCATAATTTTTACCTGTACTAACGGATTGCTGCCAAATATCTACGCACATTTGCACATCGTCGGGATGGAGTACAGGTTGCCAGCCCCAACCTTGTGTTTGCTCCCAAGTCATGCCTGTATAGTCAAACCAACGCTGATTATAGTAGTCTAACCAACCATCAGGCCTGGCAGTCCAAATAATTTGTGGCATGGTGTCTGCTAAAGTGCGGAAATTTAAGTCACTTTGTTTGAAAGCTTCCCTGGCTTGGATATGATCCGTAATGTCAGTGTTAGTGCCGTACCATTTAACTATATTTCCCTTTTGGTCACGTAAAGGTAGTGCTTGTCCTAAAATCCAACGATATTCTCCAGTGTGAAAAAGTAAGCGTGCTTCTGCTTGATATTCGCTGCCCGTTTGCACAGACTGGTTCCACAGTTTTTTCACTCGTGGTAAGTCTTCTGGATGAACAATATCATACCACCCATCAGATTCCATTTGTGCCAGTGTCTTACCTGTAAAATCGCGCCACCTTTTGTTATAGTAGTCTAGTGTACCATTAGGTAGTGCCGTCCACACGTGTTGGGGAATAGTTTCGGTGATTAAGCGCAATTGATATTCACTGTGTTGCAATGCTTGTTCTGAGCGATGACGCTCGATGGCTACTCCTGCAAGGTGAGATGCATTTTCAATCAATTGTTGTTCTGATTGTTGGGGAGTGCGGGGTGTGGAGTAGTATAGTGCAAAGGTTCCTAAGACATTGTTTTGGCTATCTAAAATAGGGGCAGACCAACAAGCTTGGAGATTGCTATCCAAGGCTAGATCGCGGTATTTTACCCATTTCACATCTTGAGCGATATCTGAGACAATTACTGTTTGTTTGCTATGGGCAGCTGTGCCGCAACTGCCGATTTCTGGACCTACAGGTACACCGTCTGCTAATGCCTGAATATATTTCTCTGGTAGGCTAGGGCCAACAGCAAGATGTAATTTGGTTTGCGATTTATCTAGTAACATGATGGAGCAAAAAACTTGATTTAACCTAGCTTCTATGGAGTGAGCTAAAGTTAGCAATACTTCATGGAGAGATACACCTTTGGCAATAAGTTCTAAAATATGATTTTGTAAGGACAAAATAGCTGCGTTTTGCTTGTAATTAGTGACATTCTGCTGTATGTGCATACCGGCAAAAATTTTTCCTTCCTGGTTTCGCACAGGAACAGTGTGAGTTTTGTAGATTTGATTTTGATAAGTAATTTCTTGAACTGTGGTTTTGCCTGATAAAGCAGCACGATATAAAGGTTCTATGACTTGGCAAGTTTCCTGAGGAAAGATTTCCCGGAGGGTTTTGCCGACCATAGAATTGGCTTCTAGTCCTATTACGGCTAATTCTGTACCTTCACATACCAAGTAGCGGAAATTATGGTCAAATAAGTAAGCAGCACCATTGGGGATATGCTCCATGAGGGTGCGGTAAAGTACTTCTCGTTCAGCTAAGATGGCATTGGCTGGTAGTATTTGTGCTGTACATTCTACAACCTGTTGTTTGCTCTCTGGCTTATAAGCACTAATATCCCGTCCGATGAGATATATAAGTTGTGCTTCTTGAAGTTTAGTTAATGTCCAACTCAGCCATTTGTAAGACCCATCTTGACAACGGTAACGATTTTCCAAAAAAATACTGTGTATACCTGTTGTTAGTTTATTTATTTGTGCTTGAGTTGCAGCTTGATCATCTGGATGAATTAAATCGATCCAAGAGTAAGTAATTAGTTTTGCAAATGAATAACCGAGGGTTTGACTAAAAGCAGAGTTTATTTGATGAAATTGCCCATCTAAGTTCGTAATACATAATAAGTCAAGGGAAAAATTTAAAAAATCACTTGCTGATAATTCTTGATAATTTTGACTGCGGTTGTCAGTTATTAATAATTTTTTATTTATTTTAATAGAGCTATCACTGCTCAATTGTTGGAGCTTGATTTCAGTAATATCGATAAATGTAATTACAACAGCATAGGGATTAGTTTGATTACCTGAAAATAAAGGTTGGCAGTTTAACAATAACCAACTTAGCTTGCCAGTTGGTTGATAAAAGCCGATAACAATATTTTGACATGGCTGCTTGGTTTGTAGAGCAACTATAGGGGGATGAGTTGCTGGTGTGACAAGTGACCCGTCTTCATGAATCATTTGCCAAGGTGGTTCAAAAAAAGTTTTGCCAAGTATTTGTTGCTGAGGATAGCCTAGAATTTTCTCGGCTACAGAATTACATCCTTGTATGGTTGTATCGGCTAGTTGAAAAATTATTCCCTCTTCTTCTGTATCTCTAATTACTAACTTTCGTTTTTGACTTTCTGTTAATTTGATTTTTTGTGCCTGGGAATAATCCATAGGTGTATGTAATCTTAAAAACTCAGTAATAGCTTCTCGCAATGATAAGTCAGCAACCTTTGGCTCGTGGTAATTTTCTTGATTTTTCATTAGCCAAAACTCTAGTTTTTTAAGGTGATTTTTGCGAAATAAACTTTTTATAGCTATTTGTTATTGGATGAGATATGTTGATTTATTGATGGGTTCATATAAATGAATATATAAAATATTGGCATCAGTTATACTTATATTTTAGCCCACAGTCATGGCTAAATTTATGGAAGTTGACTTTATTTATGGAAACTCTATCTTTTAGCTTTTGCTGACATTTGGATAGTAATCTGAATGATTCTATTTTGCTAATTGACGAATGGATAAGAGAATAGAAACTATTGAAAGATATGAGAGAAAGTAAATTTTGTGAAGATGTTTTAAACTGACAGTTAACAGCGTTACAAATCTCAAAATCAGCACAAATACCAAGTGGGGATGGTCAGGTAAAATCTTTATTTTTAGGCAATTATCAAGAAAAATGCTTCTGAAAATGGAATAGTTGAATCTGTATTGTCAAAGTTGCGCGGGCAAAATGCCAGCATGACAAGAGGATTGATTACAGTAATTTCAGTAGACTTTGTAACTAGAGTAGCAATAACTGCTTCGCTAAGGCTATGGCCTCTTCCAAGGTGGAAATTGTTCCTTCAGCTTGAGCTACGGCAATTTCTCTTAATAATTCGCCCAATTTTGGCGAAGGTGGAATGTCCAATGCTACAATCAAGTCCTCACCACTTACGAGTTTGGTGGGATGAGCAACTAAATCATTGGGGTTCAGGTAGCGGCTAATTAATGGTGTGTAGGCGCGTAGCCACTGCTCCTCAGGTATGGCAGATAGCAAAATATTATCTACTAAAGCTAAAATTACTGTGGCTGCAAATACATTCCCTGCTGCTTGGAAAAAAAAATACTGTTCTCGCACAGACATATGGGCTGATTTTAGCTTCGGAAGGAGTTTAAGAGCAGTGGTAACGGCTTTAACTTCCGCATCGCTGTAGGTTAGTGCTTTGAGTTCTTTTTTAGCTTGTTGTGGTTGGGGGTGAACAAGACAAGCAAGTTTAGCAGTAGCTAACCAAGTAGTTTTGACTGTTTCGCGTATACACTGTTGTAGTTCTAGATGCAGTGGGAACCAATTTTGGGCAATTAAGGCGGCTACTGTGTCCACTTGTGCTAGTTTTTTCCAGCTTGTGGGGGTAGCATTTTTGAAGAAGGGGGCAAGTAAATTATTCTCTGCGGCTTTGATTAGCCAAAATGTCCCCTGAGAATTTGTTAATAAATAATTAATTTCTACCCGTACTCGTTCGGGGGCGACTTGTGTGATGTGTGATGCTAAGGTATTGATTGTTGCCTGGGTGGTTGGCTCAATGGTAAAACCAAGTTGGGCTGCTTGACGATATGCGCGCATTAATCGCAGAGGGTCGTCTTTGAGGTTTGCTGGTGATACCATCCTCAGTATACCCTGTTCTAAATCAATTTGGCCTTGTAAAGGGTCGATGATTTGTTGGGTATGGGGGTCATAAGCGATGGCATTAATTGTAAAATCTCTTCTGTGTAAGTCAGCTTCTAGACTCCCTCCTTCCTGCTGGGCGAAATCGGCTGTAGCTTGGGGAAATACGACACGGGCAATTTGCCTTTGGGGATCGAGTAGGACAAAGCCAACATGATAATGATGGGCGATGGACTGAGCTACCTGCACGGCATCAGATGGTATTATAAAATCTAGGTCTAAGTATTCGCGAGTTCTGCTGAGAAGGGCATCTCTTACTGCACCACCCACCATATAAGCAGGTTGTGGCAACCATTCTAAGCTAAAGGGCCAATTTTGGGGAAGTAGAGTAGGATATATCAAACCGTGGATTGTCATAAAAATCAACCCAACAACTAGTGAATAAAAGTTGGGCTTAAGTTAGATTAACAATAAAGAAAGGTTCTTGGAGTCAGTTCTATTATGTGTATTTGTGTGAACTGCCACTATGTAGATCGTTGTGAGACTTACCACGCTGTAGAAGCACAGCATCAACAGCCCCACTTAACTGGAAATCCTACTTTTAACCCGAATGAACCTTCCATTAATGTGAACATCCGCACAAAAGAGGATGTGATTGAAATGGAATGGGATGTGGTCGGTTGTGTGAGCTTTAAGGAGGAAATGGGTAAATGGTCAAAATTGCGTCCTGGTGAACTATTACCTACGTGATTAAAGATAATTACTCGATATTATAAACGGCTACTACTTTTTTCTGTAGTAGTCGTGGGTTTGATATTCAACATAAACTAGGGATTATATGGTTGAATAAATAAATAACCTTGAAATAATAAATTTTTTAATTAACCTTGACTCAGGAACTTGAACAGTTTGCAGCCAAAAAATACGCTTTATCTCTACACACTACAACTCGCGAACTGGGGTTGGCTATTGGTAATTTTGCTGGTGAAACTCGCTCTCATATTTGGGATTTGGGGTATGATTTATCTAGTTATGTACATCAATACTTAATAGAATTTATTAAACCCCAAACTTGGAGGGATATAGCTTTTGTTGCAGTGGCTAGAGGTCCTGGTGGTTTTACGGGTACTCGCATTGGTGTTGTTATTGCCCGGACTTTGGGGCAACAGTTAAATATACCGGTGTTTGCTATTTCGACTTTAGCAGCAGTGGCTTGGGCTGAAAAAGGGAAAAATCAAGAAACATCGGTGGTTGTGGCTGTAGAAATGCCGGGACAACGGGGAAGGGTTTTTGGTGCTATTTATCAATTGTTTGTTGATGAGGAAAGCATGAGGGTGTTGTTACCAGATGCTGTATTTACACCAGAAGTTTGGCAGGAAACTTTAGCTAATTGGCATGGTGAATATAGTTTAATTAAAGCTACATCTGGTTTGGCTGGGACTGTTGGCAGTATTTTGGCATTGGCTTATTTGGATTGGCAAGAAGGTAAACGTCCTGATTGGTTCGAGGCTCTACCATATTATGGGCAGCATCCTGTGGAAGTGTAAACTGCTGTTATTTTTTTTAGTTGTGCTTTCCTGGAGGGTGAAAAAAGCGAGGGACAGGCACAAACACCCATCCTCGCTGGTATAAACTAAGTGGTAAGAGAAGCGATCGCTTGTTCAAGAGCCGACAATGCTAAATTGATTTCCGCTTCGGTAACAATCAAAGGTGGTACAAATCTGACAACCTTGGGTCCTGCTGGTACTAGTAATAGGCCCTTGTCCATGGCAGCTTTGACAATATCGGCTGCGGTCAGCTCTATATCGGCTTGTAACTCTAAGCCATTGATTAAACCCCAACCCCGGACTTCAGTAATGTAACTGGGATATTTAGCGGCGATGAGGTTTAATCCATTTCGCAACTGTCTACCTCGTTCTTCGACATTCTGCAAAATATTTTCTTTTGCTAAAGTCTGACAAACAGCTAGGGCTACACCACAAACAAAGGGATTCCCGCCGAAAGTGCTGGCGTGTTCTCCTGGTTGAAAGACATCGCAGAATTTCTTGCTCATCATTGCTCCAATGGGGATACCGCCACCCAAACCTTTGGCGCTGGTAAAGATATCTGGTTCTACACCAAGATGTTCATAGCCCCATAACTTACCACTGCGTCCCATACCAACTTGCACTTCGTCGAATATCAACAAAATGCCTGTTTCGTCGCAAATTTGGCGCAGCTTGCGGAAGTAAGCCATGTCACCGGGACGGACACCACCTTCTCCTTGCAAAGGTTCAATGAGAATTGCGGCTACGCGATAATCACCCTCGTCTAATTCACTAATTGCTGCTTCTATGGCGTTAATATCGTTATAGGGTACATATTCAAAACCCGGTACTAAAGGGTCAAAGTATTTTTGATACTTGGGTTGTCCTGTAGCAGTAACTGTTGCCAAGGTTCGGCCGTGGAAACTAGCATTGGCTGTTAAGATAATGGGCTTGTCAATGTCTAAAACTGTGTGGGCATATTTCCGAGCCAGTTTAATTGCTGCTTCGTTAGCTTCTGCTCCAGAGTTACAGAAAAATACACGATCAGCACAGGAATGTTCAACTATCCATTGGGCTAGTTGACCTTGTTCTGGAATATAGTACAAATTAGAAACATGATGGAGTTTCTGAATTTGGCGTGTCACCGCTTCTACCATAACTGGGTGGGCGTGTCCTAGGGTGCAGGTGGCAATTCCGGCTACAAAGTCCAGATATTCACGTCCCTGGGTGTCCCAAACCCGACAGCCAGCACCCCGGTCTAGGGCTAGGGAAAAACGGCTATAGGTTGACATCACGGCTTGATTGAAGCTCTCAGCTGCAAAAGGGCTGGATGACATAGAACTTGATTTTGGGGGGATGGTAGCTTGCTCAATTAAAGTTTCTATGCTCACGACCGCGCCTCCTGATAAGTCTTTAACTTTAATACTCACTTACTAGTTTCCTAGAAATTATTAAAAATAACATTTTATTTATTAAATCTGATACTTTTTTTTTAACCCAAGGGTTCATGTCCTGGAAAAAATCCTAGTAGTGATAAAACTTTGTATTCCGCACTTGAGAAAAAATATCGACGACTCCAACAAGAACTAACCATAGGGGTTATTTCCCTAGGTGGTGTTTTCCTGGTGGGCACTTTGTGGTACAAGTTCATGGAGGGTTGGTCATGGGAAGAAGCGGCTTACATGACAGTTATCACTTTAACTACTGTGGGCTATGGGGAGACTAATCCGTTGAGTAGCCGAGGACGATTGTTTACAATTGCTTTGATTATGTTAGGTGTAATCAATATCGGTTACATTGTCAACCGATTTACAGAAGCGGTGATTCAAGGCTACTTTCAAGAAGGAATTAGACTAAGGCAACAGAAAAGGTTAATGGAATCACTTACACAACATTACATTATCTGTGGATTTAGTCGCACGGGTCGTCAAATTGCCAAGGAATTTGAGGCGGAAGGGGTACCTTTTGTGGTGGTTGATTCAGACCCAGACTCGGTGGAACAGGCACAAGCAAAAAACTACATAGCATACCAAGGTGATGTGACTCTGGATGATACATTATTAAAAGTTGCTGTTCAACGAGCAATTTGTATAGTGGCTGCATTACCTTCTGATGCGGAAAATTTATATACTGTGTTAACAGCAAAAACACTGAATCCAGCAATTCGCGCCATCGCACGGGCAAGTACAGAAGAATCTGTAAAAAAATTACAACGTGGCGGTGCTGATATTGTGGTTTCACCTTACATTACTGGTGGTAAGCGCATGGCAGCTGCGGCCCTGAGACCCCAAGTACTGGATTTTGTGGATGGTTTTATTTCGGGTCAAGACCGCCAGTTTTATATGGAAGAATTTTTAGTAGACCCGTTGGTGTGTCCTCTTGTGGGTAATAGTTTAAAACAAGCTAAGTTGCGATCGCAATCTGGAGCATTAGTCATCGCTATTCGCCGCGCTGATGGCCACCTGATTGGTGGCCCCTCTGGTGATGCTGTTTTATTACCAGGAGATACGCTAATTTGTATGGGTACTTCTGAACAGTTGCGTAATTTGAACCAAATTCTCATGCCCATTAATTCTCAAAAACGGCAACGACCCAGAAATATGGGAAGATCCCAGGAATCTGGATTATAGGAAGTGTTCATTATTGACTGTTGACTGTTGATTCCATCCGTGTAAAGGTGCGATATCTTTGGTGACAGTTTCGATAATGATTGGCGGTGCTACTGAGATTAAAATACTGGGATAAACTGCTGCACCCCAAAGAGGATGAATCAAGACACAACATTTGTTTTTGATCCTTGGATAGTTGAGTAAGTCTTTGACAACTGCTGTGTCATTGTGGGGGATTGCACCGGGACGAGAAAGTAAGGGATAGCCAGTTCGAGGATCAATTAGGTCTGTTAAATAACCGCCATCGCGCAATTTAAAGGCCAGGTCACAGCCAAACCGCATAAATTTTTCTCGCAGGCGTTCTTTCTCTGTTTCTGTTTCTGTGGTACTTTTTAGTAGTTGATAACGTGATTGCTGTAAGACAATTACAACCCATAAACAAGGTTGGTGTTTCCAATCTGGTAATATCTGTTCGCAGTTGGCACAGATATACTGACTGGGTGAGTGAATGGAAATTTGAACCGCTTGTCCTGTTTTGCCAACTAATTTAATGGGACAGCCTTGCTCCGAAGTGTAAACTTGTGGATAGTTCACTATGTTAATTCGGTGTTTGCAAGTTTTACATTTGATTATTGCTATGATGATAACTCTTAAGACTTCCTAAAACTCATCAAATTTTGATAATAAGTGAGGTGATGGGAAAGTTTTTAGCAATAAATGCCGATTTTTTCAGGGCATTTTGATGGTTTATTCGCCTATACTGGAAAAAATGACTACTTTTAATACCGAAATTTTATGGGTATTTGAGAATAAATTGCAGTAGTTTTTTGGTTTATTAGATTCATACATGATTAATCAAGTTTCAGCGCATTCACAGGTACTTCATCCCAAGAATTAACTATTCGCAATTTTGCTACCCAGCCGGCAGATTTTTGGCTATCGGTCAAGTTTTTTTGAAAGGATTCATGACAATCTTTGGCTTGTGATTCATCGCAACAAGCAATACAAGCATAAATCATGCCACAAGGATCGATTTGTTCGTTTACCCAAATTGTCATAGGAGATTTCCTTGGTGATTTTAGAATAATTTCAGCAGTGGGGATTCAATTTGGTAAGGTCTTAACCCAGGGAACATCAAGAATGGTGGCGCTGGGGGACAACACACCCTACAAAAAGGATTTGGAGAGACGGAATCAATTGTCTATACTTAGTACATTTTGGTCTCAACATCGATATTATTAGTTTTCAATTGACCATCTTCCATGTAAATAATTCGGTCAGCAATATCAAGAATGCGGTTGTCATGGGTAACCAGCAAGATTGTACAAGCTTGTTCTTGGGCTAATTTCTGCATTAATTCCACAACATCACGCCCAGATTTTTTGTCAAGTGCAGCAGTGGGTTCATCTGCTAAAACAATTTTTGGGTGGCTGACTAAGGCACGAGCGATGGCTACTCTTTGTTTTTGTCCTACGGAGAGATTCTCTGGATAGTAGTTAACATGATCTCCTAAACCCACATTTTCTAGCATGGCCATGGCTTTGGCGTTAACATCCTGGTTTAAAAATTCGTTATGCAACTCTAGGGACATTCTCACATTGTCTTTAGCTGTTAGAAAAGTCATTAAGTTATGTGATTGGAAAATATAGCCAATGTGACGACGAAGTTTAGTTAACTTTGCTTTGCTGGTTCCACAAATTTGCTGTCCTAGGATTTTTAGACTACCTTCTTGGGCAGAACGCAGTCCACCCATGAGGGTTAACAGAGTTGTTTTTCCCGATCCGGATGGTCCCGTCATAATCACAATTTCACCGGCTTTGATTTGTAAATTAATATCAAATAAAACTTGTTTACGCAGGTTACCTTCACCAAAGTAGTGATTCAGGTTTTGCACAGCAATTATTGGTTCTTCTCCAGGAATATTTGAGGGGTTATTCAGCGTTACAGAGTTTTGCAACATGAGATGTTTTGATGGTAATATTTTGGCTGGGTGCAAGTTAAAAAATATCTGCGGGGTCTGCTGTGCGTAACTTCTGCATAGCGATGGCTCCTGAGATACTGCACATTGTTAATGTGAGAATAAATACACTTATCGCCCGTTCTAATTTCATGGCTATGGGTAGCATTGTGGCAGCTAGGGTAAGCTGATATATGCCAATGGCAAGGAAAAAAGCAGGTATATAACCTAACACAGCTAAAAATAAACATTCTTGTAGTAAGACTCCTAACAAATAGCCATCGCCATAACCCATTGCTTTGAGAGTGGCGTATTCTGGTAGGTGTTCGGAAACGTTGGAGTAGAGAATTTGGTAAACAATGACGATACCGACAATAAAGCCGACTACTGCTCCTAAACCGAAAATAAAACCAATACCAGTGACGGTTGCCCAGTATTCTTTTTCTACTTGAGCAAAATCCTCTGGTGTCAATACTCTAACATCATTGGGTAAACCTGCGATGAGCTGCGATCGCACTTTTTCTGGGTTTGCGTCGGGTTTGAGTGTAATTAATCCTAGTTCTATGTGATGGCTTTGACGTTCTGGAAAGAGTTGTAAAAAGGTAGAATCACTAGTAATCACGTTACCGTCAGCAGCAAAAGAAGCACCATTAATAAATACGCCTCTTACGCTGATAGCTTTATTGTTTAATTCTGTGTGAAAGTTGCCTGTTTTTTCCAATATCTGACTCACAGCCCCATATTCTGGACGACTGGCTTGATCAAACAGCACTTGATATAATTGTTTAAGATGATGCTGATTTTGTTGTACTGCGGGAATTTTGAATGCAGGTTTCACTGGATCAATCCCCCAAACTAAGATAGAGCGATCAATACGTGTTTCGGGATTTCGCCATTGTCCAGTGGCAATGTAGACAGAGTTAACTGATTGTATACCTTCATAACTTAATGTTTGATACAGTCTTTCTCTAGAAAAGCTTTTGACGGAAAATAGAGTTTGAAATTGGGGATTAATCAAGATTAAATCTGCCTGTAAGTTCCGGTGAGGTTGGATGGCTCCATCAAACAATGCACCTTCAAAACCTAGTTGAATGAACATGAGCATATCAGCAAAAGAAATTCCTGCTACTGCAATTAACAGACGAGTTTTTTCTTTGATTAACTGTCGCCATGCTAGGGGAGTTTTACGAAATAGTTTAAAAAGCATAATTAAAGGAATTTTGTCTGGGGATAGAGCTACTTTTTATAGTTCAATTACTGTTTCTACTTGTAAGTTAGTTAGGCTTGCTACTTGTTTACTGTGTTCCGGATGCAAACGAATTTTCACATCTATGACGCGGCGGTCTAGGTTTTCTCCTGGTTGGTTGCTAAAAACATTTTGTCGGTTTACCTGTAAACCAATTTGAGAAACTGTTCCTCGCAATTGACCGGTAAATCCTTGGCTGGTAATGACTGCTGGCTGTCCTAGTTTGATTTTACTAATATCGCTTTGATATACTTCTGCAATTACAATCATTTGGGCGGTTTGTCCTAAATCTGCAATACCAGAATTACTAATTTTTTCTCCCACTCGGGTGTGAATTTTGAGAATTTGACCTGGTATTGGTGCTTTAACATAAGTCGCTTCTAAGTTAGTTTGGGTTTGTTTGAGTGCAGCGATGGCATTGTCAACTTCACTTTTTGCTGCTTCTATATCTACTGGGCGAATTTCGGCAATACTGTTAAGTGTGGCTTGAGCTTCACGGATTTGCTTGTTACTTGTGGAGTTAATTCGGGTGAGTGCAACTTTGGCTTGGGCTAGTTCTTTGCTGGCGGTAGCATTAATGCGGTTGAGAACTGCTTGGGCTTCTTTGAGTTGCTGTTTCGCGGTTTCTAAACTCAAGCGTTTACTATCAAATAAAGAACTAGAAATTGCACCTTGAAAAGATAGTTTTTGATAACGTTCGTATTCGGCTTGAGCATTATTTAATTCTGCTGTGAGTTTTTGAATTGTGGCTTGTTGTGCTGTTCTGTCTCCTAACCATTGTGCTTCTGTGCGATCTATGGCTTGTTGTTGAGCTATTTGATCAGCTTGTAATTGGGCTTGTAGGCGTTCAATGGTTGCTTGTTGGGCTTCAATTGCTCCTGCTTTAGCTCCGGCTTGAACTTGAGCAAGTTTAGCTTGAGCAACTTTTACTTGTTTTTCTGCTTGGAGTACAGAAGTTTTCAGACGAGTTCGTGAGTCTAAAATTGCCACCACTTGACCAGGTTTGACTTGATCACCTTCTTTGACTAATATTTCTGCAAGGCGATCGCCGTCTAATTCTAATGGTGCAGAGAGCTTAATTACTTCTGTTTCTGGTTCTAGTCTGCCTAAGGCGCTGACTTTTGCTAGAATTGGCTCAGTTTTTACAAGTTCAGATGAAGTTTTTTCACCAAGTAAACTAGACTGAGAAATACCATAAAAAACAATTGCACTTGTGATAGCCGTAGCGGCTAATCCGAAAAAAATTAATTTTTGATTGCTAGTTTTTGACAATAACATATTTTCAGCTACTCCTCACTTATGTATTTTGATTTTGTAAATACTGGGTCAATATTTTACCTATTAAGGCACATTGTTCATTAAAATCAATTGTTTTATCACAGTATAATTTGCCTAAAATTAAACCATTAATAAAGCTCAAGACAAAGGAAGTTAAAACTGGATCTTCAACACCTAAAAAATCAAAAACTGCTTGCTGATAACTTTGATTAACACTTTCAAAAACAGGATTATTGTAGATTGTTTCCTTGTCTTGATGCTGATAAAAATCAACTAATATGTAAGTTTGATTAATAAAGTAATCTTCGTTTTTAACTAAAAATTTGCCTATAGCAGTCATTTTTTCTGAGAGTGTTTGCGCTCCTTTGATTTCCGCTAATGCTGAACTTATATCATGCTGACTGATCTCTTCTACTAATTGTTCAAACAAAGATTGTTTGTTCGGAAAATAGTGATATAGAGTACCAGTGGAAACATTTAAACTCTCAGAAATTTGTCTCATGGTGAGGGAAGCGTAACCTTTTTGAGCAAATAAATTAAAGCATTTGCCGAGTAGTTCTTTACGGTATTGGTCATGGTCAACTATTTTGGGCATTTTCTATTTTGGGCGTTTTCTATATCGAACATTCGATATTTATTAAGTTATCATAAGATTTGCTGAAATAACAGATAAGAGTGTCAACCCTAGATTTTTTGTGGAAGATGTCTAAGGATTAACAAGGATTAATACTGAGACGTATTGCTAAAAGTGCGGTAGTATAACCATGTAGTAGCTTCCTTGAGGGGAAAAACCAGATATGTGAGGGGATTTATGGTCACAATAATATTGCGGTAGTCGCGTCGTGCTAAAAATAAAATACCACGAGCTACTTGCTGTGCCGACATGATTCCATAAGGGTTGAGTTGACTTTTAAAGGGTCCTAGTATTAATTTGCGAATTACACAATTTCCTTCTAAGCGCTTGAGGGTGACAATGTTTCCTAATGTGCGTTTACTCAATTCATAAAGGGGACTTAAAGCCGGGGACACCTCAGCCTCAGAAGTATTAACCCAAATTTCTTTAGTGGCCTTGGCTTGTGGTCCGGTGACGGTAGTTAAAAAGATATCCATTAACCGCAATACGGAGAAAGTATTCACCTCATAAGAAGCGGCGATGGCTTGGGGTGTGCGGCTACTGTATACATTGACACCATGATTGATAATCAAAATATCAATTTTTGCTAAACTATCTCTGAGTTCAGCTTCATTACCTAATTCCCAGGAAAGGATTTTTAAGTTTGTCTGCGGTGCTAATTTTTCTGGGTTAGTTGTTAGTGCCACTACTTTAGCATTATGCCTGAGGAGTTCAGCCGCCAGTGCTTGACCGAGAGCGCCGGATGCTCCTGTCAGAGCGACGGTTTTACCTTTGAGGGATAAACTGGTACCCAGTAGTTTATCCACTAGAGGAAAGACACCACTGTAGTAGGCATTAACATCATCAAAATGATGTCGCCAGTGGTAAGTTCTATTTACCCACCACACGGAGGGAATAATTTGTAAAGGTCCGGGTAAATGATTGTAGTCTGTATCAATTTTACCGGATAGATATCGCAGGGCAGCGCCATACAAAAAGGTACAGCCGTAGACTACGCCCAACCATAACCCCATGTGGTGAAAAACTAGGGCAATAATGGTTAAAACAGTAACTAGTAAAATTGACTCAACAATATCGTGATAAAGCTGGGAATCTTGGTAAGCTTGCAGGGAAACTATGGATAAATCCCGACGATATACTTGATGATGTTTGTTGTGCCATTTAGAGAGCCATTTGATTTCGTGACACAAAACATGGTAAGTGTCTCTGAAAACCTCGGCGAGTAATAGGGAAAACACCCCCCAACCAGCAAAGGAAACACAAGCATTCAGTAACTTAAACATAATTAACATAATATATTCTTATCTATTTCTTTTTATATTCGTTGCCATCATGTACTTACACAGTGGATTTTAATCGCTATTGTATGAATTTTATTAAACATAAAAAATGTGAATGTGTAAATACGGAGTTTTCGGTTATGATGTTAATTGCTACTCGAAAATGTTGTTTAATCAATGTCGTTAACCTTACTAAGGAGAAGCAATCAGTTTAGATGTGGAATTAATGATTTTTGTTGCTACTTCTAATGGACTGTGTGCTCAATATCCTTAGTTTTTTGTAGACCTCCAACCCAACCCTAGATTGGTGCAACAAAGAAAGGTGGCAGAATTCCATGAACATATTGCTAATAGTAGGAAGTACTCTCATCGGAAAATAGCATATCAACTTTGTGATACTGCTCAAATTATCTTTTTAGAGGATTTGAGTTTAGTTGTTTTGTCCAAAGGAACACTCGGAAAGCATCGTCAAGATCCTTAATGAGGGTAAAGTCCTTGGATTCCCAACGAGTTAAGAATCCCCCATATTCTAGGGGTGGGGAGTGTCAAAATGCCCAACATGTCCAGAAGTTGATTGTTTTTTTGATTCCGAAAGAGCCACAAGCGTTATCAAAGCCTAAATCTAGAGGGCGAAAATTGCTTTAGTTTTTGTTGTCACAATCAAACACTTGAATTATTAAGTTATTAAGTAAGATGTCTCAAATCAACAACCTCTTTGTACAAAGAAACGGTATTGGCAGTCAGTACCTCCTTTCCTCCTACGACCCGGCTCAAGATGTTACCCCTAATGGGTTTGCGATTACACAAAATCAAACCCAATTAGAACTCAAAGGTAACACTTGGAAAAAAGTCGATTTCCTAAACAATTATACCATTACCGCAAATACGATCCTAGAATTTGACTTCCAAAGCACCATCGAGGGAGAAATTCACGGCATTGGGCTTGATAACGATAATTCAGTGAGCCTGAATTGGCTATTCCGCCTCAGTGGAACCCAGGATCATCTTGGATTAGGAAACTTTGATAACTACGTCACAGGTTCCGGGTGGAAAACTTACAAGATTCCAGTGGGAAATTTCTTCACAGGCAACTTTCGGTATCTCATCTTTAGCAACGACCATGATGTGACATCACCTACTGGTAATGGTCAATTCCGTAATTTGAGAATTTATGAAAATAATGGCGTAACAGCAGTAAACATTCTCCCTATTAACCCAGTGCAAGGAGAAGGCAACACAGGCACAACCCCCTTCACCTTCACCGTCACCCGTAGCGGCAACACCACAGGTACAAGTACCGTCAACTGGTCGGTGACAGGTATGGGTGACAACCCTGCTACTGGTGCTGACTTTGGGGGAACACTACCATCAGGTACAGTTACCTTTACAGCAGGGCAAACCACTAAGCAAATTACAGTCTCCGTGAGTGGTGACATTAGTTATGAAGCTGATGAAGCATTCCGTGTGACCTTATCTAATCCTGTGGGCGCCATCATCAACACAAACACCGCAGAGGGAACTATTCTCAATGATGATGCACCACCTCCTACCCTAGACATTGCCCCTCTTAACGCAGTGCAAGGAGAAGGCGACACAGGCACAACCCCCTTCACCTTCACCGTCACCCGTAGCGGCGACACCACAGTTACAAGTAGCGTCAACTGGGCGGTGACCCTTTCCGGCGGGGCT
>WGNO01000038.1 GCA_016124525.1 Nostoc sp. RI_552
ACTGGGTGTAAGCACCATGGCGTTCAACTTGAACGGTTTCAACTTTAACCAATCAGTAATTGACTCCCAAGGTCGCGTCATCGCTACCTGGGCTGATGTAATCAACCGCGCTAACCTGGGTATGGAAGTAATGCACGAGCGTAACGCTCACAACTTCCCCTTAGACTTGGCTGCTGGTGAAGTTGCTCCTGTTGCTTTGACTGCTCCTGCAATCAACGGTTAATTTCAAGGCTTAATTTCTAAGCTCAGTTAAATAAGACTGAAACAAAAAGCGCCTCTCAGGAATGGGGGGCGTTTTTTTGTTTTTCACAGATTACAAATAATTATTTTTTTTCGTAGATTTACTTAAGTAAAGTACAATCAGTGTTCTGACTATTAATTAAGTATTTTTTCAGGCAAGATCCTATGAGGAAAAGATTAATCACATTTTTACTCATCTTTACACTCAGTATTGGTGCATTTACTCTCTTGCCTTCACTAGCTCAGATTCCTGGAAACAGCCCTGAGAGAATTAATGAAGTAGAATCAGTTCCTGGAGAACTATTAGTACAGTTCAAAAAAGATACTAGTGAGCAAGGACGGGGACGTGCTTATGAACGTATTAATGGGCGAGCCTTAGAAATAGTGGTTGCAGCTCATGGAAAATCTCCAAAAGGAGATTTGGTTTTAGTTGACTATGTACCCAGACCTAATCTACCCCCCGAAGCGGCGATCGCAGAAATCCAAAAAGATCCATCCGTAGAGTTTGCGGAACCAAACTTGATCTATCAGCACTACGCCACATCAAACGACCCTTTCTATACTAATGGGAACCTCTGGGGAATGTATGGCAGTGTAACAAATCCTCCTAATCAATTTGGTAGTCAAGCTGGCCAGGCTTGGGCAAGTGGATATACGGGCAGTGATACTGTATATGTGGGGGTGATTGATACGGGGGTACAAATAGGACACTCAGAGTTAATTGATAATGTCTGGACGAATGCCAATGACCCCATCAATAATATTGACGATGATGGTAATGGCTATGTTGATGACATCAACGGCTGGGACTTTAATGGTAACAATAACACTGTTTATGATGGTAATGAAGATGCCCATGGCACTCATGTAGCTGGAACGATTGGGGCTAAAGGTGGTAACGGCTTAGGTGTAGCCGGGGTTACTTGGAACGTCAAATTTATTACAGCCAAATTTTTGGGACCTAATGGTGGTACATTGGCTAACGCCATCAAGGCTATTAACTACATTACCGACTTAAAAACTCGTCAGGGACTGAATATTGTCGCCACTAATAACTCCTGGGGAGGTGGCGGGTATTCCCAAGCACTCCACGATGCCATTATTCGGGCTGCCAAGGCAGATATTCTCTTTGTAGCTGCTGCTGGTAACTCAAGTAACAACAACGATAAAAAAGCTAATTACCCATCTAATTACGACACCAGCAAAGGGACAAGAACGGAGTTAGCAGCCAGTTATAACTCAGTGATTGCAGTAGCTTCCATCACTAGCACTGGTGTCTTATCGAACTTTTCTAACTACGGTGCTAAAACCGTACATATCGGCGGTCCGGGTTCTAGTATCCTGTCAACAGTGCCGGGTGGATACGCCTATTATAATGGGACATCAATGGCTGCGCCCCATGTCACTGGCGGAGTGGCTCTTTATAGTGCAGCCCATCCCCAAGCCACTGCATCCCAGATGAGAAGTGCCATTTTAAATAGTGCGGTTTTTACGTCTTCCCTGAACAGAAAGACTGTAACTAATGGTCGTCTAAATGTTTATAATGCTCTGACAAATTGACACCTGGAAAAATGTCATCATAGTTAATGATGAAAAGATTCTGGAGATAAGACTACGGTTTACCCACGTCCTTTAGCACGATTAATCGAGCAATTGCAACGGCTACCAGGAGTTGGTCCTAAATCAGCTCAACGACTGGCTTTGCATATCTTGAAACGCCCAGAAACAGAAGTAGAAGCCTTAGCCCAAGCCTTAATTGATGCCAAAAAGCAGATAGGCTTGTGTTCTGTCTGCTTTCACCTATCTGCCGATCCTATTTGTGAAATTTGTCGTCATCCCCACCGTGATAATACTTGTATTTGTGTGGTAGCGGATTCTCGTGATGTGATTGCGTTAGAAAAAACCCGTGAATATAAAGGCAAGTATCATGTTTTGGGCGGGGTGATTTCCCCAATGGATGGTATTGGCCCGGAACAACTAACTATTCAAGCTTTGGTGCGAAGGGTGAGTCAAGACAAAATTCAAGAAGTGATTATGGCAATTAGTCCAAGTATAGAAGGGGAGACAACAACCCTATATATTGGTCAGCTACTTAAACCATTTACCATGGTGACACGTATTGCCTTTGGTCTACCTGTGGGTGGTGATTTGGAATATGCCGATGAAATAACACTGGCAAGAGCCTTGGAAGGTCGCAGAGAGTTAGATTAAGTTTTACCACGAATATTGAATCCATTTGACAATTCCAGCGGTTGGTTTTTGACCCCAGAATCCCCACACCTCTGGGGTGGGGAATATGTCAAAGGGAACACTTTCACCCAATATCTGTTGACAAGAAGCATTCCACCCAGGTCTAATTTAACGTTCTCCTGTTTTTTCAATCGTTTCTATCACTGCTAAACCAATACCAGAAGCCGCTATTAGCATGATTGCTGATAGTAAATAGGCGTTGGCAAACATCCGAAGGGCATCTTCAAAAAACATATAGGTGGTCATTGCTTCACCTGTTGAACTCTGTGCTGCTAATGTGTTTATTTTTCCAGGTACTGACTTCAGAATCCCGGCGAAAAAACTACTTGCATTAGAATCTTAACAAAACTTTAGCTCATTCATAACAGCACTTGCAATTTTTTTTCTGAAAATTAGATAAACTTTATTAGCTTTTTGTCATATACAATACTGAATAGTTTTTAACGTATAATTGTACGAATTAAGAATTAAGTAAATGCTGTAATTAACCATCAATTATTCATCTCTGAGAAGAATCTAGAGACATGGCATTATACATCTCTACTGAGGTTGTAGAAAGTAAATACTTTGTTTTTGGACTTAAATGACAAATTTTAGTGGTTATTGGGACAAATCAGCCGATTTTAGCCATAGCTGCTGCCTAAATAAAGCAGCGTTCAATAGTAGCTAATACAGATTGGGAAAGTGATGTAAAGTCATAACCTCCTTCCAAACCAAAAAGAATTTTGCGGGTTAATCCCAAACAAGAATCAGTAAATAAGCCATAATCTTCTGGTTTTAAATTAATACTGGCCAAAGGGTCTGACTGATTGGCATCATAACCAGCGCTAACAATTAGCAAATCCGCCTTAAACTTAGCTAAAAAGGGTATGACCTTGTTTTCTATTAATGGCTGATACACAGTAATATCACTACCAGCAGCTACAGGTAAATTTAAGACATTATCATAAAATCCTTGTTCAGAAGCTTTCCCACTACCGGGATAGCAGGGATACTGATGTAAAGAACAGTAGGCAATTTGAGCATAAGTTTCTACGATGGACTGAGTACCGTTGCCATGATGTACATCCCAGTCTAGAATGGCGACTTTGTTAACTCCCGGTTGTTCTAACGCATATAAAGCCGCGATGGCTGCATGAGAAAATAAGCAAAAGCCCATACCAGCACCACTTTCAGCATGATGTCCTGGAGGACGTGCTAACACAAAGGCCGGGTTCGCCGATGTCAGCACTGCATTAACTCCATCCAACCAAGCACTAACTGCTAACAACGCCACATCATAACTCCGGGGAGAAATGGGTGTATCACCATCTAAATAACCGCCACCAGTGGTAGCAATTTCCTTAACTTTGTTGATGTAGGCGGGATCATGTGCTTTCAGGAGTACAGACATGAGGGATGGCTGGTGTGATGCGGAGGTAGGGGATTGCCAAGTGATTTTTTCTGCAAAGGCTGCTTGCTTGAGCGCATTAACAATGGCCGTCAACCGTTCTGGTTTTTCAGGATGGTATCTTCCGGTTTTGTGCTCTAGAAACTCCTGGGAATAGATGACTGGTAGCATAAGGCGAAAAATTTTGGTAGCAAAACACTAAGTCATTTTATCTTGAGTTCCAGGGACAAAAACTTACGGCATTTGTTAATCATTATCAAGCCTTTCAACAATTGGTTGCTCCAGCATCTCTGGTACTAAAGCTTGATTCCCCCCAGGTTCAGGTGGGGATTGTCCTCGGATCACATCATCCATTTTGGGAGGATGTTTAATCATGTCCAGGGTCTCTGGACTAAGTTGAGATCCAGGATCTTTTGAATGATTGTTTTCCCGATTCATGGAAATTTACTGTAACTGCTAGTCCTCAGCTTAAGAGATGTTATGGCCAGGGGTAAACTATCTTCAGACTTAAATAGCCATTTCGAGGCATTGTTCAACAGTAGGATGAAAATATGCCTTTTGCCGAACCCTGATAGAGATATTTTTGAGAATTTGATTACTTGTAAATTCATCAACTTCATGAGCCTATAATCAAGGGTTTTTTGTCAGCAAGTAGCATTAATTACTATAGGGGTATCAAGCAAACTTACTCACATATAATTGGTAGGATTTTATATGAGTAAAAATCATATTTTTAGTAATTTAATTAAGATTTACTGACCAATATAGCAGCGATAAACAGATTTATGTCGAGAATTTAATTAATAAATATTAAACAAGAATTTATTAAATTATTTTTGAAAAAAATTCACAAAAAATTGACAAAAACTTTATCCATAAAACCCAGTCATGAAAATTTTTACATCAAATCTTGTAGCTAGTTAGTTCCTCGGCAAAATACCAGTCTATATGTTAGAATGGTGACAAAATATGGCAATTATTCAAGATTAATTCAGAATAATTTGGCAATTATTGGTTCAGCTTAAGGGCTAAAATCTACATTTTTTGGAGTTTTTTAGGTTATGACAACCTCACAGGAGAGGATTATCCCAACAGACTTGCGGAATGAAATGTCCCAGTCTTATCTGGAATACGCCATGAGTGTGATTGTGGGTCGGGCGCTGCCAGATGCTAGGGATGGTCTGAAACCTGTGCATCGTCGCATCCTCTACGCAATGCACGAGCTGGGGCTAACTCATGATCGCCCGTTTCGGAAATGCGCCCGTGTAGTCGGGGAAGTGTTGGGTAAATATCACCCCCACGGCGACACAGCAGTGTATGATGCTTTGGTGCGGATGGCACAGGACTTTTCCATGCGATCGCCCCTCATTAACGGACATGGCAACTTTGGTTCAATAGACAACGATCCCCCGGCGGCAATGCGATACACAGAGTGTCGTTTGCAAGCTTTAACCAGTTTGTCGCTACTGCAAGATATTGAATCAGAAACCGTAGATTTTATTGATAACTTCGACGGTTCCCAACAAGAACCCACAGTATTGCCATCACGCATCCCCCAATTGCTGTTGAATGGTTCCTCGGGTATTGCCGTAGGAATGGCAACTAATATTCCTCCCCATAACCTAGGAGAATTAATAGATGGTTTAGTGGCGCTGATTCACAACCCAGAAATCAGCGATCTGGAGTTAATAGACCATATTCAGGGGCCAGACTTTCCCACAGGAGCACAGATTTTGGGAACATCTGCCATTCGCGAAGCCTACACCACTGGACGCGGTTCCATTACCATGCGTGGAGTCGCCAACATTGAAACCATCGAACAACGAGGTCGGCCAAGTAGAGAAGCAATCATTATTACTGAGTTACCCTACCAAACTAACAAAGCAGGATTGATTGAAAAAATCGCCGACATGGTGAACGAGAAGCGTCTAGAGGGAATTGCAGATATCCGGGACGAAAGCGATCGCGACGGGATGAGAATTGTGATTGAACTCAAGCGGGATGCTTACCCCCGGGTAGTGCTCAACAACCTCTACAAGCAAACGCCACTACAAAGCAACTTTGGGGCGAATATGCTCGCCTTGGTCAATGGTAAACCGGAAATTCTCACCCTCAAAAAATTCTTAGAAGTATTCCTAGATTTCCGTGTGGAAGCAATTACCAGGCGTACTCGTTACGAACTCGGAAAAGCCGAAGCACGTGACCATATCCTACAAGGCTTATTAATTGCTTTATCCCATTTAGATGCAATTATTGTTTTAATTCGTCATGCACCGGATGCACCCACAGCTAAAACAGAGTTAATTACAACTTACGGACTCTCAGAACTGCAAGCAGACGCGATTTTACAAATGCAGCTGCGGCGTTTAACTGCTTTAGAAGCAGATAAAATTCGTCAAGAACACGAAGACTTACAAAAGCAAATTGCCGATTTGCAAGATATTCTGGCAAGGCGAGAAAGAATTTTAGAAATCATTGAAACCGAAATCACCCAGATCAAACAAAACTTTGCTACACCCCGGCGCACAGTAATTTTACCTGTAGAAGGAGAAATAGATGAGCGTGACCTGATTGCCAATGAAAAAGTCATCATTCTCCTTACAGAGCAAGGTTACATCAAACGAATGCCTGTTAACACCTTTGAAGCCCAAAGCCGCGCCACCAGAGGTAAAGCTGCCGCCAAGGTCAAAGATGATGATACCATTGAGCATTTCTTAACTTGCTGCGATCATGACAGTGTTTTATTCTTTAGCGATCGCGGTGTCGTTTACTGCCTAAAAGCCTATCAAATTCCCGTGGGTTCCCGTACCAGTCGCGGTACGCCCATTGTGCAAATGCTTCCCATTCCTAAAGAAGAAAAAATTACCTCTATTGTCCCCGTAGACGAGTTTAGCGACCAAGAATATCTAGTCATGCTCACCAAAGGTGGCAATATTAAGAAAACCGAACTATCAGCATTTAGTAACATCAGAGCCAACGGCTTAATTGCCATTTCTTTAGAAGAAGGCGACCAACTCCGGTGGGTGCGACGTGCCAGAGTGGAGGACAGCATACTAGTTGGTTCCCGTCAAGGTATGGCCATTCATTTTAGATGTACCCACGAACAGTTGCGTCCTTTAGGTAGAGCGACTCGTGGAGTAAGAGCCATGAAACTGAAGGGTGGAGATGAACTAGTAGGGATGGATATACTTCCAGCCGCCATTCTCAACACCTTAAATACAGATGAAGCAGAAATCGGAGACGAAACCTTAGAAATAGAAACTCAGGAAGAATCCTTAGAACTACCCAGTAACGGCAGTACAGGACCTTGGGTGTTAATCATTACAATGGGCGGATATGGCAAGCGCGTACCAGTTGCCCAATTCCGACTCCAAAACCGTGCAGGTCAGGGTTTAATGGCTACCAAATTCAAAAACCGCAAAAGCCAAGACAAATTAGCCACCTTACGCATTGTTAATAATGATAATGATGAAATCATGATGGTCACAAATCGCGGTATCATCATACGTCAAGCGGTCAACGCCATTTCCATACAATCCCGCTCCGCAACTGGCGTAAGAGTGCAGCGTCTCGATGAAGATGATGCCATTAACGGTGTAGCCATAGTTCCTCCTGATGCCGTAGATGTCGAAGAAGCTGAGTAAAAAACCTAGGGAGATGCTCATAGCTTTACTCCCTTATTCCATCTCCTTAACCAGTGGTGTATTCATGGGGCTAACCGTAGCCCCTGTAAATGCATGGTTTTTGGCATGGATTGCTATAGCCCCTGTGTGGGTATTAATTGTTACTAATGCCCAATCAAAAAAAAGTAAATCTCCCCTCCTTGCCCTGACTTGGGGCATTGGCTATCACGGTGTTGCTTTATCCTGGATTACTGGTATTCATCCCATGGATTGGTTAGGTGTGCCTTGGTTGCCAAGTTTAATAATTACCCTGTTTTGTTGGTTATTTATCAGCCTTTATGGAGGATTACTCGTGACCCTGTGGGGCGCAGCTATGGCTCGTTTTCCTGGGCAAAGAAGCTGGAAACGTGTTTTATTTGCTACAGCTATATGGTGCGGATTAGAAAGTCTTTGGAGTGCCAGTCCCTTGTGGTGGAGTTCACTAGCTTATACACAAAGTCCGCACAACCTAGTAATTTTACACCTCGGTCAAATTTCCGGAGCGAACACCGTCACCGCCGCCATAGTTGCAGTCAATGGTTTAATATCAGAAGCATGGATAAACCACCAAAGTAGAAATTTCTCCACCCATAGTCAGGTGGTCAAGCAACACTTGGCCATAGCCACATCACTATTCATTACCTTACACATACTGGGTTTTTACTTATACACTCGTCCCCTAGCCCAACCACCAGCAGCCGCATTAAAAGTAGGAATTATCCAAGGTAATATCCCCAACGAAATAAAACTCATTCCTCAAGGTTTGCGGCGGGCTTTAGCAGGTTACACCAGTGGATATTACACTTTAGCAGACCAAGGCGTAGATGCAGTCCTCACCCCAGAAGCCGCTTTACCCTATTTCCAGCGCGACCTACCCAACACTAGTTTAATTCAAGCAGTACGAGAAAAAGCAGTAATTGCTTGGGTAGGGGCTTTTGGAGAACAGGGACGCAGTTATACCAATAGTTTATTTACCTTCATTGGTAACGGTGAAGTAGTCAGCCGTTACGACAAAACTAAATTAGTCCCATTGGGTGAGTATATTCCCTTTGAAGGCATTTTAGGCAGTATAATTCAGCGCTTATCACCTCTGGATGCTCACCAAGTACCAGGGAAAACCAATCAGATATTTGACACTCCATTTGGTCGGGCTATCGTTGGTATCTGTTATGACTCAGCTTTCCCGGAAATATTTCGCCGTCAAGCTGCTGCGGGGGGACAATTTATTCTCAGCTCTTCTAACGATGCTCACTATAGCCCCTCTATGCCATTTCAACATCACGCCTTGGATATGATGCGGGCCATTGAAACCGATAGATGGTCAGTGCGAGCGACTAATACCGGATATTCAGCTTTTGTAGACCCTCACGGCCACACTTTATGGATATCTGGATATAACACATACGAAACTCATACTGAAATTATCTACAGACGGTTAACCCAGACCTTATATGTGCGTTGGGGTGATTGGCTAACCGTCGTATTGTTGGCTTTGAGTGTCTTAGCTTACATGAAAAACCACGTCTTAGTTGAGGCTGTAGACTAATAGTAAAAATTACTATTGCAATTATCACCAGTATTATTGTAAATTAGGCTTTGTGACTTTTCATAGTTGATAATTTTTAGCAAGATACCAGCAAAAATTGCTATCAAAATATGATAAAAATATTTACTGAACAAGAATACGCCGAAATTGAACAGGAAAGCACACAGCAATTAGAGTTTTTAGAGAATAGTAAATCCTGTGACCAAATAAAAACATGGGATAGCAAATTGAGTAATGGTTACTATCGACTAAATCAACTTCGCCCAGGATTATATTTAGAAGTTTTTGATGAAACCTATTATCAGGAAGTTAATTGTCAAATTAATCACTATGGATATTATGAACTAATATCTAAATTTTATCTTTCGGGAAATCATGGAGTAATTTCTCCTGGTATTGCAGGAGTTAACGACCATTACCAAGAAATAGCGGGAAATAACTACTTATTTTATCTGCCAGATATTGAAGAAATTGAGCAAAACTTTCCAGGCCATCGCATTTATTTAATTAGAATTGCTTTAGACTTAGATTTTCTCAAATCTTTCATTAATGGAATAGACTCTTTACCAAAACAGTTACACCCTTTTTTGGAAAGTGACTCTGTACCCCTGTTTCATCGTCCATTAGGTAAAATTACCCTGGCCATGCACACTGCCTTGCAGCAAATTATTAATGTTCCTTATCAAGGGATAATACAGCGAATGTATCTCGAAGGCAAGGTGTTAGAATTATTGGCTTTGCAATTTGCCCAGTTGATGGACACCGAGTCAGCTAAAAAACCCTTAATTAATCTTAAATCCGCCGATATTGAGAAAATTTATCAAGCACGGGATATTGTAATTAGAAATTACGAACATCCACCCTCATTGCTGGATTTAGCGCAACAAATTGGTATTAATGACAACAAATTAAAGTATGGTTTTCGTGAAGTGTTTGGTACTACAGTATTTGGCTATTTGCGTGACTATCGCCTAGAAGTGGCGAGAAAACTGCTACAGGAACAAAAGCAAAATGTGAGAACTGTGGTAAATACCATTGGCTATGCTAATCAAAGTCACTTCGCCGCCGCATTTAAGCGTAAATTTGGGATTACGCCTCAAGATTGTCGATTAGGAAGAAAGGTTGTATAAACAGCGAGTAGCCCCGGTTGATGTCAGAATTTGCTCACACTCTCCGGCTATGGTTCAAAACTCTCCGTCTACTCTATAGACTTTCCCCGTATAAATTACATAAACTCTTTCCACAGATAATTGCTAATTATTAGCAATATTGAGTTTATATTTGTGGAGTGAGGAGTATGGGGTATCAGCAACTAAAGGAGATTATATCATCAGCAGCAATGGCGATGGCGCTAACATCATTACTTGTACAGCCAGCTTTAGCTGAGAATAAATCGCATAATTCCACTAGTGCGGTAAAGTTGCTATTAGTACAGCAATCTGTTGTCAACATTACAGGTGTTAAAGTCAATACCACAGATAAAGGTATTGAACTGATTTTAGAAAACGCCAACCCACAAGCACTGCAACCCGTATACAAAAGTGTAGAAAATAATTATGTCGCAGATATTCCCAATGCTCTTTTAGCACTACCAGAAGGTCGGGATTTTAGTGTTGCTAATTCCGCAGCAGGAATTACTTCTGTGAGTGTGACTCAATCTGATGCTAATACGGTCCGGGTAAAAGTTACGGGTGAGAAAGGCTTACCAACAGCACAGTTATTTGATAGTGGTGAAGGTCTGATTTTTGAGTTTGCGCCTATTGTCTCAGAAACACCGCCATCAGAACAGCCAACGAGTGAAACACCACCAGAACCACCTATTGAATTAGTTGTTACAGGACAGCAAGACACCTACCGAATTACTAATGCCTCCACTGGTACAAAAACGGACACTCCACTCCGGGATATTCCTCAAGCAATTCAGGTAGTCCCGAAGCAAGTCCTGCAAGAACAGCAAGCACAACGCTTAAGTGACGCATTAAAAAATACTGCTGGTGTAATTACTAACACCTCAGAACGGAATGTATTTGATGGTTTCAGGATTCGAGGCTTTGACAATCGTAATATCATTCGTAATGGATTGAGAGATGACACTAACATTACTGCTGGTTCTGGAATTGCCAACATTGAGCAAATAGAAGTTCTCAGGGGTCCCGCATCGATTCTCTTTGGTCAAGGTGGAGCAGGGGGGACCGTCAATATTGTTACTAAAAAACCTCTGGAAACACCCTTCTATTCAGTAGAAGGATCAATTGGTAACTACAGTTCATATAGTGGTTCAGTGGATTTCACAAGTCCTCTAAATGATAGTAAAACCCTATTGTATCGTTTCAATGCTTCTGCTTCTAGTACAAATACCTTTGTAGATTTTGTTGACATTCAACGTTACTTTATTGCTCCTGCTTTAACTTGGAAAATTGGTCAAAACACAACATTAAATTTAGAAGCAGAGTATTTTGATACACGGCAACGTAACGACCGAGGTATTCCAGCACTGGGTACTATCTTACCAAACCCCAACGGCAAGATACCAAAAAATCGGTTTACGAATGAGCCTTCTATTGATAAAAACAATCGCCATACTTGGCGATTAGGCTCTAATTTAGAGCATCGCTTTAGCGAAAGTTGGCAAATACGAAATAGCTTTCGTTCTTCCTTTCAAAATAGTCTACAAAATTCTGGTTTTCCCTCATCATTAGAAAATGATAATCGCACTTTAAACCGTGGCTTATTTATCGCTGAGGCAACCGTCACTAGCTACATTTTAGATACTAACCTGATTGGTAACTTCAATACTGGAAATCTCAAACATAAACTATTATTTGGGTTTGATTTATCTAGAGAGGTATTTCAAGGTACTTCTCAGCGTGTTCAAGTTAATCCTCTAGATTTATTTAATCCCGTATACGGTTCACAAAACATCGGTGATGTACTTACTGAATTTCCCAATGAGCCATTTACTCAAGAGGGTTTAGGATTTTATTTACAAGACCAAATTTCCCTATCTGACAATTTTAAATTAGTAATTGGGGGGCGTTTGGATATTGTGAATCAAAAACAAGAAGATTCAGAAAGAAATGTGATTTTATTTCAAGAAGATACAGCATTTAGCCCCCGCGTTGGTATAGTTTATCAGCCAAGCAAATTAGTTTCACTGTATGCTAACTACAGCAGTTCATTTGAGCAGGTAACAGGCACAACTTTTGATAGAGGTTTATTTCAACCAGAGCGAGGTACACAATATGAATTAGGAGCTAAATTTGATTGGACAGATAAACTTTCATCAACAGTTTCTGTATATCAAATTACACGCTCTAATGTGCTTACTACTGACCCCAGAGATCCGGATTTCTCCATCCAAACCGGGGAACAAAGAAGTCGTGGTTTTGAAGTAGATATTGTTGGTGAAATACTACCTGGATGGAAAATAATTGGTGGTTATGCGTACAATGATGCACAGGTAACTAAAGACAATGATATTCCAGTTGGAAACCGCATTAATAACGCGCCAGAACACACTATTAGTTTGTGGAATACCTATGAAATTCAAAAAGGAAATCTACAAGGTTTAGGTTTTGGTTTAGGACTCTTTTATGTAGGAGAAAGGGAGGGAGATTTAAACAATACCTTTAGATTGCCTAGTTATTTACGCACTGATGCAGCATTATTTTATCGCCGAAATAATTTCCGAGCCGCTCTTAACCTACAAAATGTGTTTGATACTGAATATTTTGAAATGGCTGAAAACCGCTTACGTGTTTTTTACGGTGCACCCTGCACAGTAAAATTAACATTGGGCTGGGAACTTTAATTTACAAATTGCTCTCATGGATAATCTTTGATTGAGATTGATGACAACTTATATACAGCCCTTGAATGGTATGAGGGCTGTTTTATTACCCAATTTATCACCCATTTATTCAATGATTAGAAAATGGTTTTATTACCTAAAATTGTTTTTAACAATAACCATGTCTGTAATACCTTTAAAGGGTTTTTATAGCTTTTGTAATCAAAAAGTTTTATCCTTAAAATCCCAATTAATCAAATCCGAATGTCGAATTATTAAGCATGAATTAGGAGAGAGTTGTCTTACTCAATATCCCCAATGCATAATTGTAACTGACCAAGAAAGCTTAGAAATTTTAGTAGCTTTGGGTTTAAAACCTAGAGCAGCAACTACAGCTAACCGGGTAGGTAATAAAGGATATATCTTAAGAAAAAATATTGATAAAATTATTGATTTAGGCAAAGAAAGTCAACCCAACATTGAGAAAATAATCCAGTTAAATCCAGATTTGATTTTAGATTTTTTTATCAGTGATGAAAATTATCAACTATTCTCTCAGATAGCTCCAACAGTGTCCATAAATTATACAGAAACAGGGTGGAAAGAAACTTTATTACAGGTTGCTAAAATACTTTAAAGAAATCAAGTAGCAGAAAAAAGATTAGAATTTTATCAACAAATAATTCAAACATTAAGAATTGCTTTTGCTCGCAACATCAAAAATACAGAAATTTCTGTAATGCGATTTTACACAACCATTCAATTTACACAATTTTTGAATGAATTATCATTTCCTGTTAGCATTTTACAGGAATTAAAGTTATCCGTACCCCTAGCACAACGTCAACTTAGTAATAATGCCAATGTCAGTTATAACAATGTGAGTTTAGAAAGTGTAAATTTGTTAGAGTCAGATGTTATGTTTATAGCATTAGACCCAGGTGCGGAAGAAAACTTTCAAAAATATCAAAATAGTCCTTTATGGCAAACACTTAATGTAGTTAAAAATAATCGAGTATATATTGTTGATTCAGGTTACTGGATTTTTGGAAAAATCATATCAGCAAATGCCATGTCATACGACCTTGTTAAATATTTGTTAGAAAGTCCATAAAAATAATGAAAAAAAGATTATATAACCCTATCAAATTAGTCTTGATTTTCCTAATAAGCGTAATTTTAGTTAGGGCTTGTTATGACAATCATCATCAAATTACAAATTCAAATCAGACAAAATTAGCAATATCTGAATGTAAAGTCATCACACATCCTGTAGGGGAAAGCTGCATTCCTTTACAACCGAAACGCATCATCGCATTAGATGAAACCTCTATGGAAGCCTTGTTAGCACTGGACTTAAAACCAATAGCAGCAATACAGCCAAATATTGCAGGTAGTATGATACCAAAGTTGGGTAAAAAAGCTGAGGGAATAGTTTCTTTAGGGAAAAATAATCAACCAAACATAGAAAAAATGGTGCAGTTAAATCCAGATTTAATCTTGGGTTTTTCTATGGGTGCTCAGGAATACAAATTATTGTCCCAAATAGCACCTACAGTTACACTTGATTATGTTCAAAATGCCTGGAAAGATGCTTTCTCACGTATTGCTGAAATCACAGGGAAAAGTGAAAAAGCACAAAAATTACTTGAGGAATATCACCAACGAGTTCAAAAGTTACGCAGGTTTATAAGTCATAAACTCAAAGGAAAAACTGTTTCTGTGAGTCGCTTTTATGCTGGCAACAAATTTACAGAATTCCGCACTAAATATTCATTTCCTGGCAGTGTAATCACAGAGGTAGGAATACCTATACCAGAAATTCAAAATCAACTTACTACTAATGAAAATCAACCTCTAGTTTCAGTTAGTTTAGAACGCCTAGATTTAATCAATGCTGATATTTTATTTATTGTCTTAGATCCCGGCGCGGAAGAGAATTTGCAAAAATATCAAAATAGTCAACTATGGCAAAATCTGAAAGCAGTTAAAAATCAACGAGTTTATACTGTTGATTCAAGTTACTGGATTTTTGGAAATATTATTTCAGCCAATGCCATTTTAGATGATTTGTTTACATTTTTAGTAAAAGCATCATGATAGTCGATTCTAAAAATATACAAACACTGTCAACATCTCAGGAAATAGCTAATAATATGCTGGATTTTTTACTAAAAATATTTACTCTTGCTCAAATAAATTTAGATAGTTTTTATACAGACCTCATAATTTTGACTCACCCTCCTGATGGTGTTGAGGTGATTTCAGTTAATGATTATCTACAACCAGATAGACTTTTATCTCAATGGCAAACCAGCGATATATACCAAAAAAGTCAAGATCTTCGCATTGCTGCTTCTATTTGGAACAAAGTTTATAGCTGGAAAACATTACCGGGTGTGTTAGCTTTGATGACTTGGGCGGGAATTGGGTTAAATTCAGAAATTGATAATGTGAGTTTTGTGTTGGAAGACGGTGAACCCAAGGCATTATGGTTTCATGATTTAACTGGTACAGTAATTTATCCGCCAAGATTACCTATCCCTATTCCCCAAGATTATCCAGGCAAAATAGTCGATAGTGTAGAAAATTTACATAAAGCAGTATTTACTAGCTTATTCCAGTGCAATTTTGCACCCATGATAGAACGAGTCCATAGTTTAACTAAACTTTCTAAAAAAACTATGTGGGGTAATGCGGTAAATGCTTCAGAAAGACAGTTTGCGGAAATTAGTAAATGTACAAATTCAGAATCAATAAAAACAGATTATTTGGTTTTATATGAACAACGGAATAATTCAGTTATGCCAAGACCTAACCCACTTTATAATTTAGTCCGCACCGAACAAATTAATGAACCTGGGTTACCCGCCACAACTACGGTCCGTCTTACCTGTTGTTTATATGCTTTGATTCCTCCTTATGATCAAAAATGCACAAACTGTCCTTTATTAAAACCACAGGAACGAATTGCCCAAATGAAAAAATACATGACAGAACCTGATTAAATTCATACAGATAATTTCATCTGAGCCACGTAGACAAGGGCAGGTATCTTGCTTGCCACACCAGATTTTTACCATTGATATTTGTACTTAATTTATCTGCTATAGCCGCATTAATATAGCCTTTCCTAGGCTAATGAAGTACACACCAATTTGTTCCCTGGTCTCTATTGCCTAAAAGTAAAAAACTTTGTACCTCATGAGTATGGGAACTGCTATAAAAAAATTTACCCACTTCTTTCACATCAAAATGTCACAACAACCAAACTCTGCCAGTATGCGTAATTTTTTCATGATCTGGCTTGGTCAACTAGTTTCCACTATGGGTAGCCGCATGACCGGCTTTGCAATTGAAATTTGGGCATGGGACATTACAGGTAAAGCCAGTACCCTAACGTTGGTGGGTTTTTTTAGTTTACTTCCCAGCATTATTATTACCCCCATCAGTGGTGTAATTGTAGACCGCTTTAACCGCAAACTGCTGATGATGGTCGGTGATACAGTTGCCGTTGCCAGCACAATTATAATTTTGTTGCTGTACCTCACCAATAATTTACAAATTTGGCACTTTTACCTGACAGGGGCTATTGTCGGGACTTTTAATCAATTTCAATATTTGGCTTATTCTGCTTCAGTGGCACTAATGATTCCTAAAGAACATTACACCCGCGCTAGCAGTATGGAATTTGTGTCAAGTTATGGGAGTCAAATTATTGCACCTGCTTTCGCCGGTTTTCTTTATACAGTTATTGGTTTTCTGGGAGTTTGGTTGATTGATATTTTTACTTTTTTTATAGCGATTTCCACTTTATTTTTCATCAACATTCCTCAACCATCGCCGACAAAAAAAACTGAAAAAATAACTAACATTTGGCAAGATTTAGGTTTTGGTTGGTGCTACGTTACTGGCCAAAAAAGTTTATTAGCACTATTAATAGTGAACTTGTTATTTTGGCTACCCCATGACATAGGAGATTCTTTGTATGCACCAATGATTTTATCACACACTCATAATAACACCTTAATATTGGGAAGTTTAGCTTCGGCTGCGGGTTGTGGTGGTGTAACAGGTGCAATAATTGTCAGCACTTGGGGTGGATTTGAACGCAAAATCAAAGGTGTTTTATGGGGGATGATGGGTGCTGGTATCAGTAAAATAGTGTTTGGTTTGGGTAGAACTCCTTGGGTTTGGATTCCGGCACAATTTTGTTCTTCTTTTCATTTTCCTTTAAATGGCAGTTCAAATAATGCTATTTGGTTAGCAAAAGTTGCGCCTAATCTGCAAGGAAGAGTTTTTGGGGTGCGATCGCTACTTTTACAGATAGCTTCTGCCATCGCCTACTTAATAGCAGGTCCCTTGGCGGATAATGTATTTGCACCTGCTTTGAGTGTAGGGGGTGGTCTTTTTCATCTTTTAGGAGGATTATTTGGCACTGGTACTGGTGCAGGAATCGCGCTGTTGTATGTAATTTGTGCCTTGTTTATGTTACTCGTTGGTTTAATCGGGTTGACAGTCCCCTTAGTGCAGGATATTGAAAACAGTGTACCTGATCATGAGTAGATAAAACTACTACTGAAAATTTCCCGCACAAGCAGCTTCCCCGGAAACGGGATCAGGATAAATAGCTAGAGTGTGGTATCCAGGAGCAGTGTCTTGATATATTATTCTAAAGGTATAGAGCTTACTTCTACCTTGGTCATCAGTAATCACCGTTAAAAGTGTATTGTCCATTTTAGGTAGTCCAGGAATATTTAGTCTTTTAATTCGCCGGAGTTGAATCACATTTGCCGAGGATTTTTCACAATTTCCTGAACTCAATTTTTGTTCTCCACCAAACTGTATACACATAGGCCCATCAAAATCCATAGTTACCTGTGACGGGTCATTTAACCAAACTTTTTTAATTGTTTCACCAGCTGGCAAAAAGCTTAAATTTGTACCTTGCTGATAGGAAACATTGATAGTAGGTACAACTCCGCCTAAACCTTGAGCCTGGCAAGAAAACATCGAACGCAAAACAGCATTACTAGCCAAAGCTCCGCCTGTAAATAATAAGATTGCACCCGAGAAAATCAGAGAAGTCAAAGGCAAGACATGAGGATATTTAAGTATTGTTTTTATCAACTTAAAGTGTTTCATAGCTAAAAACAGATAAATGAGCAAAAATATTTACCATATTTAGTAGAGATGTGAATAGTCACATCTCTACCAATACCAGCAATTACGAATTACCAATTACAACTGAATTGTTCTATTGACATATATTTCCACTTCTTTGCCAGCTGGTATAAACCAAACATTAGTTTGCCGCATCATTTGAGAGATTGCCTGTTGGTTGCGTTGGGAAATTTGCGGAACTATAGAGCTTAAACCACCTTCTAAAATTCCAGCCGGGATATTACGTCTATTATTAGTATTAGTCACTACTGTGCTACTACCCTCAATGGTAACTTGGGATTCAGTACGATTAAACAACTCGGCTCCTTTACCAATACCTCCCAAAACAAATAGTCCTAAATCCATCCCTGCTATAGATGAACCTTGATTGGGATATTGATTTGCTACTAAAGGTTTACCTTGGGGAGCGCGAACTATAATTGCATTTTTGGGTAAATTTCTTTCTAGGAGTTCGCCGTTATTTTCTGCAACCACTGTGACCACATTCAACTGTAATAGTCCTTGTTCAGAAATAGAAGTAATTTCTGTCAATAACTCAGTATTGGCAGGTAAAGCGATCGCACCATCCACTGATTTTAATGGTTCTGTCAAACGCAAAACAAACACGTTGTTGTCTTCATTAGTTTGATTATTTCTTGACCTGGTAGTTTCCCCGAAAACAGCTGTTGCTAATACCGCTTTAGCACTACTCCCTACTTTGATAGATTTGGCGCTCTGTGAGCCTGTCTGGCCGACTAGAATATCTTCCTCTGGTGGCGTTGGTTCAAAGCTAGAGTTCGTTCTCTGGACTCGTGCATTTGTGTTACTTTCTGGTACAGATAAAGTTGTATTCACTCTAGATTGACCGGTGGCGTTGACCTCCCCGTAGCTACCTAACTTAGCTAACCTCATCCATTCATCCAGGGGGTTTGGTGGAGAAGGTGGAATCTGTGGGGTGATAATTGGAGGTGCAGGTGCAGGTGCAGGTGCTGGCGGAAGCACGGGAGCTACAGCAATGGGTGAGACAGGATCTGGTGAAGCAGCTGGCCTTTCAACGATGCGTTCAACAGTCACCACCCTAGGAGTAGAAGTAGTTTGTACGGGTGTTGGTATGGTTGTTCTCGCCTGTGGAGTTTCTACCCGCGACGCTGCTCTATTTCTGAGATTTTGTTGAGCTGCTGTCACGGTCTCTACTTGTTGAGCAAGAGCTAATTTTGTTTTGAGAATTTCTATTTCTTCCTCTAAATTTTGCTGCGGGGATTCATCTATTGCTGGTAATGGTTCTGTTAAAGAAACAGGATTGTTTCTTGGCTGTTGGTTGCGCGTATTCATCAGCTGGGACAAAAACGCACCAGCCACTACCACTATGGCCAAAGTTGCACCGCCTACTAAAGCTAACTTAGCAAAGGGATTAGATGAAAGAGATTGGTCAGTTGGTACTTCTTGTGGCTGAGACTCCAAAGACTCTAAGCTAGCTGAGTCTGCTGGTAGTACATGAATGCTGTCTGGTGAAGATTCTTCTTCAAAGCCAACTAATCTAGCCATTTTCGATTCCCAATCTAAAGACTCTACCTCTGGTTCCTGCTTTTCAGGGATTGGTGTAACTAGATATCTTGTAGAAAGTTCTGAATGAATTGAATAAGAAGTCATGGTGTATTACTTAGTTTTAATTTCAAGGTTTTAATTTCAAGAACAGTTTTTATCTTTAATGTCACATATTTGGTAAATTTCTAGTTTAGCTTCACTAAGACGGTAAGCTGCTAAATGCCACGGCAATGGTTGGACAGGGAGTGAAGTAGCTGGTTGATCTATGGCTCGCACTAAGATTTGTTTGTTGAACGAAGTTGAAGTTCCCAGATTATTGGAACTATTAAAATTTAAGTGATTAGCAAGCATTTCTATTTTCCATTGACCATTACCTATTTTGATTGGTTGAGAGACTTTGTTTATGACTAATACATATTCATTTTGCCGACTCACATTACTTAACTGCCCGGCGGAATTGAAGTTAGTAATTTCTGACGGAAACCTAGATTTCAAATCAGGCGCTAAAAGTTGCGAACTAATTTCCCAGACTGTGAGTGGCGGTTGTTGCTGTGACCAGGTAAGCATGAGGGTCATAGTTTCACCCACAAAACGGCGAATTGTCTCCGGATGTCTTTCATCATTTTGTTGAGGACCTACGGTAATCACCCGACCATCAACAAGTTGCACTAAACTTTGAGGTGTTAACTGCTGTTTTAAATTTTCAATCATAGAACTGTGAAACAAAAGTAATAGCAAACTAAATATATGTAAACCGAATGTTCCTACAGCTAACAGTGGCAAAATGCTACTTTTTTTGGTTTCTGGCTTGACTAATTGCATAAATAACTATGTTAACTATGAAATTACTTGCTCAAGAGCAAATTTATCTGATAAAACTTTGGGAATTTCCTTCATTTCCACAGGGGCTTGATGTACCTTCGCTCAGACTACTATAGTCATTGAGTAAACATAAATTCCGAATCTCGTAAATTTCTAATTTCTTAGCACGATTACTATAAATTGCTTTTTGGATGTCGGTACTAGTGTTAACCATAGGGTAGGGAAAATAATCCACTGCACGCACGAGGAAATCTTTGTTAAACGGCGTTACAGTTTTTCTATCATCATCCTGTTTTTTTTGAATCAGGTTAGCTACCATACCAACTTGCCACTTACCAGGAGCTATTTGTTTTGGAGGATAAATCCGTTGGATCACTAATTCTGCTAATATAACCTGACTAGGATTATTAGAGAAAACTTCTGGTGGTGTCATTTGAGCGATGGCACCTAAAAAGCCTTTACGAAAATCTTCTGATATGGCGAAACTAGCTACCCAACTGCTAGTAGTAACTTTTTGTCTACCTCCTTGTGGTGTTGTCACCTGAATTCCTGGATCTGGCTGGGGTTTTTCTACTTCTGCCACATTTTGTTGCGGTAGAGTTCCAGACCAATTAAACATAGACGTCATAGTTTGACTGATAAATTGGCGAATTACTTCGGGATCTCTGGCTAAATCATCAACAGCACCTACTGGTTCACCATCAATCATTTGTACAAAGTTAGGCGGTTTTCTCAGACTAAGTTGGCGAATATTTAATCCTTGCAAGATGAATAAAAATAACACTGATAGATGCAAGATAAAAGTAGCGATCGCAAATACAGTTAACACATTTCCAGTTGATTTTCTTTTCTGAAGTAAATTCGTCATTTTCTCATTTTCACCTCATTGATTATTGTGCAAGTTTATATAAAAGTAACGAAAGAATTGATTAACCACAAAAGCTCCTTTACCCAGATTACATAGATAAAAATTCTATATTCTATCTTTGACCAGGGCATTTGTATTATTAATTGCACTGAAAACAGCAAATCCTCCTGCACCGGCCACAACCAAAGATAACAAAGGTGCCAAAATTCCCAGAAAAATTATGAACCACATTAAGTCAGGATTAGCATTAGGATTTTCTGCTGGACCGTTGATAATAACTGACGCAGTAACAACAGCAATTATATTGAATGAAATTTTGGCAATTCCCGCCGCTAAAAAGCCTGTAAACCATGCATAAATAGGTTTTCCTGCTACAGGTAGCAAAGATGCACCCATGGCCAATGGACCCAAAGCTGCTATCAGCAACATAGTAGCTTCTATTAAATTTTGAAACGAATATTGCAAAGAAATTAAAAAGTTTTTGATACTGGTTTGTATTGTATTTCCTAACAAAGAATTAAAGCTAGTATCTGATAAATTTCCTGTGCCAAATTTCAGCGATATTACTTGATTTTCTAGTCTTTGAATCCAAATTCTATTACCGTATAAATCTCGATATTCTCGCCAAAGGTTGTCTATTTGTTCGCTAGCTCTGGCAAAACACTGGGTTTGCTGTTCACCAGTTAATGATCGACAAGGACGAAGTAAAGAACCAGCTATTTCTTCTGCCAAACTCATATTTAGTGCTTGCTGATATGCTTGTTCAGCATCTGCTGTCGTCACTACTTGTTGATTGACTGTGTTGATAAAGTTCCTTACTCCCAATGTCAAAGTAGAAAGTATACTACCGTTGCCAGTATTACTTAAGAAAATTACTACTATCAAAGGCCAAATCAAACCTGTTATCGGGCGGGAATATTCACTGTATATAACATCTTTGAGCCATTGCATCATAAAAAATAGCAGAGTACCTACAGCAAAAAATACACCCAGATTCGTTAGTGCCCCATATATATTATTACTGGTGTTTTTTTGTAATAAATCTAGCCATTGATTATCCCAACTTTCCGCCATGCTTCTAGCAGTTGCAGCACCACTATCGAAAGTCTCATTAATACCAATTTCCGGAAAGATTTGCAAAATTTGCAGATGCATGTTAGTTAAGGGTATTTGCTTACAAAGAACTATTAATTATTTTTCTCTGCCAAATAAATCTGTTTGAGCAGCACTACGGAACAGTCTGGCTGTCTCTGTAGATGAATCAATTCTACGCAAGCGATTCATTTCTTCCATTTGCTGGGAAATATTCGCTAAATTTAAGTTAGAGTATTGGAGTGATTGATTTGTTTGTATTGTCTGAGCCAGATTAGCACTCATCAGTTTTGCTTGTTCTTGTTGGATTCTAATAGTTTTTAATTGTAAATTTGCTTGATCTTGCTCAACTGGAGCTAATGGATTAGCTCCCGCAGACACACCACTAATAGTATTCATAAGTTGATTGAAAATATTATCGGATTCTTCAGAAAGTTGGGCAATTTTATCTATGATAGTTTCAGTATTTTGCAGTTGTGTTTTTAAGCGTATTTGTCCAGTTCTGCCCATAATACTTTCTATAGAACCAAAAGTAATAAGCCGATTCATTTCATTACTCACTGAATTAGAGTGAAGAACTGGATTATTTTCAAACCTATCTGTCACTGGGTTAAACAATATATCCTGACGGAAAATTTTTCCCGCCTCTATCGGATTAGGTATACTCAATTCTCCTGTGGAATTACTGAGAGCATTTTGACTTCTAACTTCTAAAGGTCTTAAAGTTTCACTTAAATTATTTCTCAGATAATTTTGCATATCCACAGAGTACAATTGAAAGTCAGTCCAAACCTTACCTAATTGCGCCGTTGCTGGTAAGACTAATAAGAAGGAAAAAGCCAATGTAAAAAATGTAATTCGTTGCATCTTATCTTTCTCCCTAAAATAACCTGATCAAGACTTGCTAACTTTGGCATTCAAATTTTATTCTTTCCACCTTTGCGCCGTTGGCTGCATTTGCCGATCCATTCATATCATATTTCAACTCCCCCGTAGCGAAGCTATCAACTGACGGGCAAATACAGAAATTGCTTCATATTTATCGCTGTGTTGTAGCATAATTTTTTGCCGTGCTGTTTGTTCATTGGGGTTGTTAGCTACTACTGCTAATTGCTCAAACCCTGGATAGTAGCGACAGAAAGTATAAATACCGTGATCATCTAATAGCCATTGGCTGTAAATACCTTCTTTGCGAGGAAAAAAGCTTTCTGTAGCATTACGAGAAATAATATCGCGGGGATATTTTAAAATATTCACGAAACTATCCACTGCTACTGGTTGAATACGACCTATTAATCTAGTTGATAGATTTTGTAAAATTTTCGATGAGGCTTTAGATTTAGCAATGGTATCAGGGTCTTGTGCTGATAGAATGACTCTAATTCCAGCCTTTGCACCATTAGCGCAAATTCTCCCCACTAAATCTGATATTTGGTCAAATTCAAATAAAATTGGGGCTTCATCAATAAAGAAAATAGAAGCTGGACTACTTAAAGCACGTCGTAAAGCTGCTGAATAAGCACTTAAAGAAAGTACCGCTGCATCTTCATTATCTGAGAGATTCCGCAAAGCAAAAACTAAAAGTTTGGCATCGGTGGGAAAACTAGATGGTGCGGAAATGGATTGTCCCACCCGACTAGAAAGCCAAAACCTTAAACGCAGTTGAATTTGACTGAGTGCGTCATCTAATCTGCCACTGACAGCATCTAATTGCAGGTGTTCTGGTGAACAGAACATCATAAAGTCTTTTAAGGTAGGGGTTTTCTGCCATGCTTGACTACCAAATCCTTCGGCGATCGCTTGTTTATATCGCTCTTTAATCCCTGGATCAGCAAAGAAAGCCCCTAAAGCTAAGTTAATCAGGGAACGTACGGTTTGAGACAAAAGTTGATTTTCGCTGGATGAACCTAAAACCATTGTCATTAAAGCTGATTCTAAAAAACCAACATAATCAAGCCAGCGATCTCGCTGCTCTTCGGCACTCAGCGATCGCAAATCTGGCTGCTCAAATAAATTATTGGATTGTTTGGAAATATCAAAATACGCCCCATTCCCCTCCATAAATTCTGTATAGTCAGTAAAGGTAGATGAACCGTCTGGTTTAGGAAAATCCAAAGCTACCACAGGAATTCCATGAGCTAAAGCTTGAGTTAAAATCCCCGAAACCAAAACCGATTTACCAGCACGAGTTGTCGCAAATAAAGCTAAATTTTTGTGTTGGTTAAACAAATCCAGATGTATGGGAGTTCCTCCTTCTTCAGCAATCAACTCAAAGCCTTCACTGTCCCCAGCTTTCGTTAACACTAAAGGCATTAATCCCGGAACTTCGCTCGTTAAATATAACAGGCGACGGTTAAAAGGTTTTACCAACAAACCTTCCCACACAATGGGTAAAGATTGTAGCCAAATTTTCCATGCATACTCTACTTCTCTAATTACCTGGGCGGGTCGTTGAAAACAATTTTCAATATATCTGCTAGCTGCGTCTAATTGTTCCACAGTAGGACGATGAACAAAAATAGCTACACTGGTATATATCGGCACTGCCCCTTCATATAATTGTTCTTGCGCCGCTACAGATTTTTTTAACTTTAATTGAGCGTTTACATCAATAGTTTTACTTTTTTCTTGAGCCATGAGTGCTGTCATATTGGACTGCTTCAGGACTCGTTGCAAAGTAGTTTTGACTAACGCTGGATTAGCAGCTGTCAACTCGCAAAAAATTTCTGTATCTACTACCGCCTCTCTCGCTAATAATTCCCATAAATAGCGCATTTGAGCAAATTTATTCGGCCAACCACCCGGTTTTTCCAAAAATGTCAGCACCCCAACATAACAATTTTTGACATTAACCCAACGACGATCAGCACAGGGTACACTAGACTCCATCAGCAAAGTTGTACTGTGGATATTTTCTACCAGTAATTTTGTACTGGCTAACTCTGAATTAACTTGCTCATGCAGTCCATTTTCATCTAAATGAAGCAACTGGGGAATTTCTATAGGTGGTGTATCGTTAAATTTCTTCCAAATATGTTCCCATAATTCATCAGTATTTAAAGGTTTCACATCTAACCCCATTTTGTTAGATAAAAGCTGTTCCCAACGGCAAAAACCTTGTTGGTAAGCTTGAATAATCAGAGTTTCAATGCGCTGGTTTTGAACCTCTCCCAGTTCCCCTTTAAATTTCAACCACCATAATTCAGTTTTTGCTAAAAGTTTCTCGATCCAATCATCCGTATTTGTAGTACTTGGTTCAATGGTGTATGTAACATAAATTCTCAGAAATTTAGGCTTACGAATCCCAGATTTAGTAAGTTCTTGAACCCTAGCTCTTTCCGATGTTAATAAGTACTTAATATCCCGTGATGGTGTTCTCCTTACCAAGTCCCCTAATTCTGCTTGGCGTTTTTCATCTGAACTAAAAGACCCCATGTGAATGGTCATTTTCTCACCTTCAGGAATATCTTTTAGTCCTGATTCAATGTTATTAAAAATTGTTTCTATTTGTTCATTCCGTAAAGTAGTATGAATACCTCTACAATCAAAACCAAAAACAAAACAAAATCTATCTTTTTGGGTTTCTTTATTTAAAATGTAAGCGCCAATATCACGACTATCAAGCGAAATGTGGAGCATTGTCGCCAAATGTAAAGCATCCTCAAATGGTGTTAATCTACTTTCTTTTCCGGCGATGTCTATACTTTGTTTTCCGATTTTTTGCTTCATGGTTAACTTCTAACAAGCTTTGATAACGAGCAAAGCCTCTTGTCCAAGTGGGAACTCCGACAAATTTGCTTAAAAAACGCCAACTCCTTCCACCAGTTAATATCCACCAAGTTGCTATCCCCCAACCTGCAATTAATACTGTCCATAACCATCTTTGGACATCATCTGCAAAAACCCCCCCAAAAACTCCATTAACCACAAAGTAAGAAGCCAAAATAATTACAATCCAAGGAAAAATTTGGTCAGCAGGAATTGGGCCTAATGATGGTTGTGATCCTAGAATTTGATTAACTGGACGAAATTCTGGCTTTCGTTCTTCAGACATAAAAAATTTTGAACTGGAATTTTAACTCATCTGCTCAACACAGATGAACTATCTACTGCTTGTATCACCGATTACAAACCCTGTGAGGACATCAGCAATAGTAACAGCGACAACTACCAACAAGGGAATTCTAGCAATACTTTGCCAATCCTCATCTTTACGCAATGCATTAATCACACCAATTAGAGAAACTGCAATATAAAGTAAATAAATTGACCTTAACACATTGAATATTAAGCTGATTGTTGTTTGGCTATTATTATTGCCTCCTGTACCTTCCGATAAAGTACTTCGGAAAAAATTTTCAGCTCTGCCAAAAAATTGTGCCTGTGCAGGTGCGGCAAAATAGTCTAACCAGAATAAAGAAAGAATGACAGATACTGCTAAGATTTGTAATAGTATAAGCCATCGTTTTGGTAAATGCACTTGCTGCCCTATTTGTTCCATCACTATTGCTATTAAACTACCCCCTAGCAAACAAAAAAGCAGGATGGGATTATTTAAGCTAACTACGCTTAAAAACACAGCACAAGCTATGAAAAAGGGCATGGATTCCACCATACCAGGATGCCATGATTCCCAAGTCCTGATCAACTTTTCAGATACTGTCGTTGCACTACCAGTTAAACCTTTGCTGATTCTTCTGACACTGGATTTTATAGACATTTGCCTTCCTTATTATCTGTAACAAATATCAGTTGTATTCATTCTTAAAAGTTTTACCATTTAAACTGAGCTAAAATTCATACTTAAGTAAAAATTTATGTCACCAGAACATAATATGGGTTCAAGGTATTACATTCTATTAAGAATATGTTAATAAATCCTTAAGGTTAAGTTAAAATATGCCTTGGCATTTATTGTGGCTACTCTCAGGGTTTGATCTGCAAGTCATAAATCCCCTTATGTATAACCTCGCTGGTAATTGGCAATGGCAGAAGGCTAGTGTTCATACTTAACAATTTTGCTCAGGGTTGAATTTCATATCTGATTGGTATAATTTTTGGACTAGGGTAAGCAGTAGATACCTGTAGAATACACTGCTGTTTCCATAAAAAAAATGTGTAATTTATGGAATTTTTAGTTAAAAATTCCATAAACTGTGAAGTCTCATGTTCTCACATCAGCCTAAGAAGCTATATTTGTAGACTCTTCACAAATCACCAGTTTTCTAAACCTGCGAAGTTTAACTATCAACTATACTCAGGTATCTTGCATACATTGCCAATGGCATATGAACCATTACCTTCGGCACTGCCATCCGGGCATCCCATCTTGTCCATATCAATATCTAATTAAATTACCATGCCTCAGAATGAGGATTTACAAGAACAGAATCAATCCAGGTTTTTCTTTCGCATAAATTGGAGCAATGACTAATTTTTATACTTTCTCCCTAGCATTTATTCAGGTATAAGAAGACATAATTACTGGATTTATGTCTAAAGATTATCTCGGAGATGGTTGATTTTTTCAGATAACTCATCAAGAATAAAGATAACCTCTAACAAGTTGTAGTCCATCTTGTTAAGAACCTAACCTTATCCAATTTTCCAAGTCCGCCCCTGCGGACTTTATTTATTTGTCCTTCAATTTTCTAGCTTCGACTCAGGAATTATGTCTAAATATTTAATTCTATTATCTTGATTTTTTGAATTTAATCAACAAAAATAAAAATGCCATCTGACATAAATATTGCCAATATCGGTAACAATTAGCCCTTATGTTCTGTCCGCGTTAGCGGACTTTATTTTTCTTAACCTATCTTCAAAAAACAAAAATCCCGGTTTATTTACACCGGGATTATGGGAGTTAACAACAAAAGCAATATAATTACTACAATTTAGTCAATTGATTCCACAAATTCGCCACGAAACTGATTAACAACACTATCAAGTCTCACGGAATGAGCAGCTTTGAATAACAGACGATCGCCTGGTTGGACGAATGTTTTTAATTTGGTTAGTAAATCAGCATGACTGGTAAAGCATTCCGATGGAATACCCTCAGCACTTTGAGCAATCGCTTCGGCATCTTTGCCATCCACCAACACCAGCAAAGCGTCTAATTCCAACCTCTGCACTGTTTCACCAACTTTTTGGTGCAATTCCAGCGATCGCTCTCCCAATTCCTTCATTGCACCCAACACAGCAATTTTGCGTTTTCCTGGTGTGTCTGCCAATAATTGCAGCGATGCTGTCATAGCTTCTGGTGCAGCATTGTAAGTTTCGTCCAATATTAACACATTATTGGGCAAAGTAAAACGTTGCGATCGCCCCGTGGGCATATTCACCGTTACACCACCTTCCAACCTCCACCACTCAATTCCCAACACCCGCGCCACTGCCAAAGCTGCTAAGAAATTACTCCCATTGTGACGACCAGGTAAAGGTAAAGGTAGCTGCATTTCCCCAACTTTGATAGTTTCATTATCAATAAGCAGCCCTTGGATGTCGCCACCAGAAAAACCATAAGTCAAAACATCCCCAGACCAAACTTGCTGCGCCGTAGCCATTAATCGGGCATTGTCCTGATTGAGAATAGCTACACCATCCTGAGGCATTTCCGCTAATAACTCACATTTAGCATCGGCAATGGCTTGTTCAGAACCCAACAACTCAATATGTGCCGTTCCCACGTTGGTAATCACCCCAATGTTCGGACGGGCTATTTGCGTCAGTTCAGCAATTTGCCCCCGACCCCGCATCGCCATTTCCACCACAGCATATTCATGTTCTGTATTCAGTTCTAACAAGGTTTTGGGAACGCCAATTTCGTTATTAAAATTGCCATAAGTCTTGTGAACTCTTCCCTTAGTAGCCAAAACTGCGGCGATGAGTTCTTTTGTTGTCGTTTTCCCCACAGAACCTGTTATCCCAATCACCGGAATATTCAAGCCATCGCGCCACCATCTAGCAAGTTGCTGATATGCTTTTAAAGTATTTCTCACCTGCAACAGAGGTAAACCAGAATTTTCATCAGCACAATCTACAATAGCGGCTAAAGCACCCTGAGCGATGGCTGTAGCGACAAAATCGTGTCCATCAAACTTTTCTCCCCGTAAAGCCAAAAACACTTCACCACCTTTGATCATCCGGGTATCTGTTTGGATAGCGCTGGTAACCTGTCTTAAAGCAGCCTCAGATAAATTGACAGGTTGGGCGCAAAGAACCTCTAGTAGTTGGGAGATGGTAGCAGACCAAGACATAGTTATCAACTGATTTTTAAGGTTAAATTAGTGAAACAAAAAGTATACAAATTTTCTAGTACTTCTACCAATAAAATGTACTTAATATTTAACAAAAAATCCTCAATTAAAAAAGCAGATATTGATTCAATAACAGTTTTCCCAGGATGATTATTTGATTTTTGACCAGACACCCACCGACACTTACAGGCGGATTAACATACCAAAGCCCTAATCTCAGTGGCTAAAAATTTTATCCCCACTCACCGTAAAATACTTAATTTTTCCATCAATCAAACTGAACTTATATAGGCAATTAGTATTAGTAACACAAATTTTCCAACATCGATTAAATTTAGGCTCTTTAATCTATTTTTAGACTTTTTTTAGTTAAATTAAAACTAAACTGTATAGTTTTAATTGGTTACATTTTTCGTAACCAAACCTTTAGCTTTACTCTATCTGTGCATAAAATAATTGCGGCTAAACATAGACTGTTCAGTTGAGGTTTATTTGAGAATGAAGGGAAAATATTTAATTCTGATTGGTACAGCTTTGACATTGGCATTATCTGCCAACATTGCCATAGCCGAATCCGGTACTTCATCAAGGGAAATCAAATTGTCACCAGAAGGACTAAAACTTCTGTGTGAGCAATTCCCACTCAATTCCCGTTGTCAGAATGGCATACCAACCACACCTACTCAAGACTCAAACAATCCCACAGACCCAGAAATCGGTATCCCAGAAAATCCCACAGACCCAGAAACCTTAACCACACCAGAATCTAATATGCCCAACTAAGAGACATACCCCTTACCAGATCCATAGGGAGCCCACTGTTTAAGCTTCCCCAGTTTACAAAACCGGGGATTTCTGAAGAGTCCACAAATAGACCCTCTTAGGCTAACCTGAAAATAGAGACGTTCCATATAACGTCTCTACAAGGCCTTCAAATCATGCATATTTTATTTACTTTCCACGAAATCGGCATCAATCACATCTTCACCACCAGGGCTTTCGCCTGTAGTTCTTCCATCGGTAGCCACACCTCCTTGAGCATAAACAGCACTACCAACCTGCATCAAAGCTTGCTGTAACTCAGTAGTGAGAGACTTCATCCGATCCAAATTATCTTGGTTAATCGCCTCTCGTAAATCTTCCACCAATCTTTCAACCCGTCCGCGATTTTCAGCACTGACCTTATCACCCAAGTCTTGCAGCTGTTTCTGTGCTTGATAAGCCAAGGAATCTGCTATATTCTTAGTATCAATTTGGTCACGGCGTTTCCGGTCTTCCTCAGCATGGGCTTCTGCATCCCGCACCATATTTTCCACAGTGCGTTTATCAAGAGTTGAAGCACCTGTAATGGAAATCGACTGCTGTTTACCTGTGGCCCTATCTTGAGCAGTCACGGAAAGAATACCGTTAGCATCAATATCAAAAGTCACTTCAATTTGTGGTACGCCCCTAGGTGCTGGCGGAATACCATCCAGGCGGAAAGTACCCAAACTCTTGTTATCTTTGGCAAGTTCCCGCTCACCTTGAAGAACGTGAACCTCTACATTTGTTTGACCATCAGTCGCCGTAGAAAAGATTTCTGATTTTTTCACCGGGATAGTGGTGTTACGCTCAATAATCTTAGTCATCACACCGCCGAGGGTTTCCACACCCAAAGACAAGGGGGTAACATCCAACAACAGGATATCTTTCACCTCACCGGCTAACACACCCGCTTGAATAGCAGCACCAATAGCCACAACTTCATCAGGGTTCACACTTTGACAAGGATCTTTGCCAATCATCCGTCGTACTAACTCTTGCACAGCCGGAATGCGAGTGGAACCGCCCACCAATACAACTTCATCAATTTCCCCATTACTCAGTTTTGCATCTTGCAATGCTTGCTGCACAGGTTTCCGACAACGGTCTAAAAGGTCAGCAGTCATTTCCTCAAACTTAGCCCTAGTCAACGTCATATCCAGGTGTTGCGGCCCAGCTTGAGTAGCGGTGATAAACGGAAGGTTAATATTAGTTTGAGTGGCACTCGAAAGTTCAATTTTGGCTTTTTCTGCTGCTTCAGTTAGTCTTTGTAAAGCTTGCTTATCTTTACGCAAGTCAATACCTTGATTGCGGAGAAACTCAGTAGCCAACCAATCGACAATTTTTTTATCAAAGTCGTCACCACCTAAATGGGTGTCGCCACTGGTGGATTTTACTTCAAAAACCCCATCTCCTACTTCCAAAATAGAAACATCAAAAGTCCCACCACCCAAGTCAAAGACCAAGATAGTTTCATTGTGCTTTTTATCTAAACCATAAGCCAAGGCTGCTGCCGTCGGTTCATTGATAATGCGGAGAACTTCTAAACCAGCAATTTTACCCGCGTCCTTAGTAGCTTGGCGTTGGGAGTCATTGAAGTAAGCCGGAACCGTGATGACAGCTTGGGTAACTTTTTCTCCTAGATATTTACTTGAATCATCAACCAACTTCCGCAAAACTTGAGCAGAAATTTCTTCAGGTGCAAATTGCTTACCTGCTCCGGGACAGTCTAATTTAACGTTACCATTAGGATCGCGTAAAACCCTATAACTAACTTCTGTAGCTTCATGGGTAATTTCTTCATATTTCCGCCCAATAAAGCGTTTTACAGAATAAAAAGTATTTTCTGGGTTCATCACCGCCTGTCGTCTGGCAATTTGACCCACCAAACGTTCACCAGACTTAATATGAGCCACCACAGAAGGAGTAACCCGTTGTCCTTCAGCATTAGCAATTACTAAAGGTTGTCCACCTTCCATAACAGCCGCGCAAGAATTTGTGGTTCCTAAATCAATTCCAATTACTTTTGGCATATAATTTTCCTCGTTAGCTTCAGTTTCAGCAATTGTGGCGTTGAGGAAAGGACACTGGATATTGGGGGTGGGAGTTTTAAAGCCTTGTAAGAGAGAGGTTTCCAGATGGTTTCATAGTAGAAAAATCGACAAACACCCTCTTAGGCGGGTTAATATTCAACTTTGAGTTCTTGCAGACAACCAGTATTTTTCCTCAATAAATCTTTTATCTCATCAAGCTTTATTCCAACCTTCCTAATTAACACACTAGACCAGCTCAAAGTTGAATCGGTTCGGTTTTATCGTTAAATGCCATCGCAATAACCGTACAACTCGTCAGTTTAATTAGATTGATAGCTTCTTTTGACATACTCACGGACCTAGAAAGTCGTTGATCCTTGAAAGTTACTAGCCCCTAGAGGGAGCGGATTTTAGGACTTTTTTTTCGATAACAACGAGCAGTAATATGGTAGGGGTGAAACACCTCTAAAAATTTACCTTGCAGCTTGAGAAAAAAATTATCTACAATTACAGGGTCATCTAGGTGCATCGGGTATTCTTGATTAAATCCCTTAAAAAAATACCAATTTAAGATCATTTTACCCTCTGGGTTTAACCATTCCTCAAAGTCAAGTAAACACTCGATGGGATCTGGTAAATGTTCCAGAACATCAAAAGAGATTATTGTATCAAATTTTACTTCTTCAGGAACATCTGAACAACAAACCACTTTATCACTGAGTCCCATTTGCTTGGCTCTATATTCAACAAACTCCAGGTTAATGGGGTTTAAATCGCAATAAATTACCTGCTCCACTGCAGGGGAAAGGGCTGCACCAATTGTATGAGTGCCAATTCCACCACCGAAGTCTAAAACCTTGCCCATTGCATAATCTGCCACTAAGCGTAAGGTATCTGCAATATATTCATGACTCGCCAAATGCCACGCGCCCAGTTCAAATAGGTAAAGTTCTCCAACTTTATCACTATAAAAATCTTTTACCTCTGACCAGTCAAAATCTTTATGACCTAAGTCAGCCATTTCTTGCTGACTATGTTTAAATTTTAACTCTAGAGTCTGAGAATCTAAACCTAAAAACTCTTGTATATGTTTCCTGATTATAAATGATTCTTGGAAAAAATCATTTAAGAAGGGTGGGGCAGTTACTTTCTGACTCATATCTGGAATTTATTTAGAAGATGTTTGCAACTGAATTAACAAAGCCTAATGGAGATTTATACCAAATAAAATAATAGCGAAAGCATTTTCCAGTGTTTTTAGTGTTTGCTGCAATACCCGAGAATGTACACTTTTTAATTCTGGGTATTGTTCCTTGGCTTTAGTTAAAGATTTACACTGAATTGAGTAGGTAGGACTTGGTGTATTTGCGGGGATAATGTACTCATAATGGAATGAACAACCATTCATCACACCCCAAAGAAATTATACAGTATATTCATCTAAGGTCAATAGGAAAGCAAGACTCTCCGCGGCTACAGCCACAAATCGCCTAGATCCCCGTGTCTAAAGCCAGGGGCTTTGGGCCGTTTTCCAGTAAATATATTATATTGTTTATTGCTAGCCTTAACACCCCATACCGTCATGCGTATACTATGTGTCTCTACACCAGTTGGTTTTTTAGGTTCCGGGGAAGGAGGGGGGTTGGAATTAACTGTGAGAAACGTAGTTCACTCTTTAAGTGACCGTAACCATAGTATTACTATCATCGCACCCCAAGGATCTCAGTCTGCCCATGGCCAAGTGATAGAAGTTGGCGGTGAACCCCCCCCTCTTGCACAACTTTGTGAAAGAACAACCCCAGTTTCTATTAACGCAGGCAGTGTTTTAGGACGAATGTGGGAAGTGGCAAGGGAGTTACAGTCAGAGTTTGATATTTTGCTGAATTTTGCCTATGATTGGCTACCCTTTTATCTTACCCCTTTTTTCCACCGTCCTGTAGCCCATTTAGTATGTATGGGGTCTTTGTCTACAGTTATGGATGAAGTAATCAATGCTGTAGCTTTACGCTACCCAGGAACCATCGCAGTGCGTACTCGCGCCCAAGCACAAACCTTTCCTTTTGCTTCCTCCTGTCGCTGTCTACCAAATGGGTTAGATCTGACTCTTTATCAATGTAATCTATACCCCCAGGAATATTTGGGATGGATGGGGCGTATCTCTCCGGAAAAAGGACTGGAAGATGCCATTGCAGCAGTGAACAAAACCCAGATTCCTCTGAAAATTTGGGGCAAACTACAAAATAGTGATTACTGGCAATGGATTAAAGCTCAGTTTCCTTCAGCACCCTTTAGTTATGAGGGATTTTTACCCACTTCCGCACTCCAGGAAGAATTAGGAAAATGCCGAGGTTTATTAATGACTCACCGATGGGTAGAAGCCTTTGGTAATGTCTGCATAGAAGCTTTGGCTTGCGGTGTACCCGTAATTGCTTATAGTCGGGGTGGACCTAGTGAAATTGTCCATTCAGGTAAAACAGGATGGCTGGTAGAGCCGGACAGTGTTAATGGACTGGTAGAAGCCATCGCCAAACTCGGGCAAATTAATCGCAGTCACTGTCGAGAAGAGGCAGAAGCGTCCTATTCTTTGGCCGGTTTGGGAGAAAGATTTGAAACTTGGCTGAATGATTGTCTAGCTAAACATTCAGGAGCAAAATTGCCCTTAGGATAAAACAGATATTTTCGCTTTTAGTATTTTTGGCAAAGTTACATCGAGTTTCCCCATCCAGCTAACTAATTCAGCATGAAAAAAAACATCTCACTACAGGAAATCAGTGTTTTCCACCAGTTCATTTTTGCTGTAGGGAAGCGATTAATTCTGACAATTGTTTTGAGTGTATGTTTAATTATCTCATCCAGTTGTCAACCCTTAGCACAAAAAGATGATGGCGTAATTCATTTGACACTATGGCAAGGAATTAATCCACCGGTTAACCGCGATGTGTTTAACAAACTGGTAGATAAATTTAATCAAACTCATCCTGATATTCAAGTAGAGTCTATTTTTGCAGGAGACCTAGAGCAACAATTACCTAAAATCCTTGCATCTGTGGTGGGGAATGTCCCGCCGGATATTCTCAGCTTTTATCCCCAAATTACCGGACAGTTAGTGGAATTAGGAGCAATTTGCCCCTTAGATGATTGGTTAGCCACATTCCCAGGTAAGTCGGAAGTCAACCCCAAGTTGTTTGCGGAATTAACATTCAACAATCAACTTTGGTCAATTCCTCTTTATACCAGTAATATAGGTATTTTCTACCGTCCACAGCTTTTCCAGGCGGCAGGAATTACCCAAACACCCAAGACATGGGAAGAACTCAGAGTAGCCGCGAGAAAACTCACCATAGACCGGGATGGAGATCGCATACCAGAACAGTATGGAATGCTACTACCTTTGGGTAAGGGCGAATGGACTGTATTTACTTGGTTTCCCTTTTTATTGAGTGCTGGGGGGGAAGTAGTCAGCAATCATCAGCCCAACCTGACAAACCCAGGAGCCATCGCCGCCCTACAATTTTGGCAAGACCTTCTATTGCAGGATCGTTCAGCCAAACTCTCACCCCCAGAACGGGGTTATGAAGAGGATGCCTTTTTAAGCGGTCGTGTGGCTATGCAAATTACCGGACCTTGGACTTATATTACTAAGTCTAACATTGATTATGATGTTTTTCCCATCCCAGCAAGTGTCACACAAGCCACAGTTACAGGGACGGGAAATATGTATGTAATGAAAACTACACCCCAAAGACAAGCCGCAGCCCAGAAGTTTTTAGAGTATGTTTTAAGTGAACAATTCCAAACAGAATGGAGTATTGGCACAGGGTTTTTACCAGTTAACCTCAAGTCGTCCCAAAGTCAAGCCTATCAGGAATATGCAGCAAAAAAACCTTGGTTAAAAGTCTTTGTTGACCAAATACACACAGCAGGCGCTAGACCTATTATTGCCGGATATAGTCGTTTATCCGACAGCCTAGGTAGAGCTATTGAGGCCAGCTTGCTCGGTCAACCCCCAGCAAAAGCTTTGCAATTGGCCCAAGAACGTTTAGAACTCATTTGGAACAAGGAGTAAAAGCCGGAAAAAAATTTTTTCTGGCAGTGTAACAACTACAATTACTATTGATGCTAGATAATGGGAAAGCTTTGACATTTACTAGCCCATCTAGCCCGACAGAATCAAACTAACACCTATGCGAACTCACTATTGCGGCGAACTCCGAAAAAAACATATTGGAGAAACTGTTACCTTGTACGGCTGGGTAGACCGTCGCCGCGATCATGGGGGCGTGATATTCTTAGATTTGCGCGATCGCTCTGGCATTGTCCAAATTGTCAGTGACCCACAACGCACCCCAGATTCCTACGAGCAGGCTAACACCCTGCGGAATGAATACGTTGTCCAAATCACCGGCAGAGTAACCCAGCGTCCCGAAGAATCTTTGAATCCCCGCATTCCCACAGGCGAAGTAGAAATCTACGCAGATCAAATTACGCTACTCAACGGCGTTGGGAAACAACTACCATTCCAAGTCTCCACGGCTGATACTGAAGGTGTGCGGGAAGACTTACGGCTAAAGTATCGTTATTTGGATTTGCGACGAGAACGCATGGCACAAAACATGCAATTGCGTCATCAAGTCGTCAAAGCCATGCGTCGCTACCTAGAAGACCTCGAAGGTTTTATTGAAGTCGAAACCCCCATCCTGACCCGTTCCACCCCAGAAGGTGCCAGAGATTACATCTTACCCAGTCGTGCCAATCCCGGCGAGTGGTTCGCTTTGCCGCAATCACCCCAACTATTCAAACAAATACTAATGGTATCGGGCATGGATAGATATTATCAGATTGCCCGTTGTTTCCGTGACGAAGATTTACGCGCCGACAGACAACCAGAATTTACTCAACTGGACATGGAAATGAGTTTCATGTCCCAAGAGGAAATTATAGCGCTGAATGAAAAGTTAGTTGCTCATATCTTCAAAACAGTTAAAGGCATTGAGTTAAACTTACCATTCCCTCGCCTAACTTATGCCGAGTCCATGGAACGCTATGGTAGTGATAAACCAGATACCCGCTATGGTTTAGAATTAGTCAATGTTTCCGATATCTTAAAAGACTCTGGTTTTAAAGTCTTTCGCGATGCCATCGCCCATGGTGGAATCGTCAAAATTCTGCCAATTCCCGACGGTAACGATGCCATCTCTAACGTCCGCATTAAACCAGGCGGTGACTTATTTAGAGAAGCCAGCGAAGCCGGAGCCAAAGGTTTAGCTTTTATCCGCGTCCGAGAAAATGGTGAAATTGACACCATTGGCGCAATTAAAGACAACCTCACCCCAGAGCAGAAACAGGAAATTTTGCAACGTACAGGTGCAAAAGTCGGTCATTTGCTATTATTTGGTGCAGGTGACACAGCCACAGTTAATAAAACTTTAGACAAGTTGCGGCAAGTTGTTGCTAGGGAGTTTAAGTTAATTAATCCAGAAAAAATCAACTTGCTCTGGATTACAGATTTCCCCATGTTTGAGTGGAATGCTGACGAAAAACGCCTAGAAGCACTGCACCACCCCTTTACCGCACCCCATCCAGAAGATGTGAGTGATATAAAAACTGCACGCGCCCAAGCTTACGATTTAGTGTTAAACGGTTTAGAAATTGGTGGCGGAAGTCTGCGAATTTATCAAAGCGATATTCAACAGCAGGTATTTGAAGCCATTGGTTTGTCTCCTGAAGAAGCACACTGTAAATTTGGCTTTCTCTTAGAAGCTTTTGAATATGGTACACCGCCCCATGGTGGTATTGCCTATGGTTTAGACCGTTTGGTTATGTTGCTAGCCAGGGAAGAATCAATTCGTGATGTAATCGCTTTCCCCAAAACACAACAAGCCCGTTGTTTGCTCACAGATGCCCCTTCTGGGGTAGATGTCAAGCAGCTCAAAGAGTTGCACGTTGCCTCGACCTACAAACCTAAATCTTAACGAGGTTTAATTATTGACAAAGCAATGTAGAGACGTTCCATGGAACGTCTCTATCTAGCCAGGGGAAATCACAACCATATTTAAATTCCCTCTTCGTCTCATCGGTAAACTCTTATCCTCCAACCTGAGTAACTCGGGGCCGAACAACATAGTTATCAGCTTCTACATTACTAGGCAGGGGTTCAATTCTATCTTGAGCAACCAAAGTTTGATGAATAAAAGCAGCCGCAGTGGCACGTCTGAGAGGTTGGTTAGGATTTAGCAGTCTCGGATTAGGATAATTGACCACCATATTTTTTTGTGTCGCTATGCCCACATCATTCACAGCATACTGAGGAATTGCCTGGGCATCAGCATAGTAATTTTGTGCAAGTGCTACTACAGAGGTAGTTGTTGGAGGTGCTGCCACTAAGGGCTGCATTAAAAAAGTCATTGCTAGCGGCAAATATATCTGCCTTCTCAAACTTCGGCGAGCTATTTGTGGCGTTTCTGGTGTTAAGTTTAAGCCTCTAGTCAGGGTGACTATCCCATCTACTCTAGTAACTGGCTGATTTGGACGAAAGAAACCACCAGGATAACCACTCATAAATCCTTGTTGATAAGCTTCTTTAATGGCGGGAGATGCCCAATATCCTTGAGGAACATCTTGATAAACACTTGCATCTTTTAGCTCCCGCACTGGCTCTTTATCAAAAGCTTTACGAATCATTGCTGCAAATTCATCACGTTCTACAGCCTGTTCTGGTCGAAATGTGCCATCTGGATATCCCACAACAATATTTCTTTCGGCTAAACGTTCAATAAATGGTTCCGCCCAATAGTTAGAAGGAACATCAGGAAAAATATTCTGTGCCAAAGCTGGAGAAGTTAGATTTGCTGCTACTCCCAAAGTTACCAAAGATGTACTTAATCCAGAAAAACGACATAAATTAGACATGCAAACATACCTCCATTAACTTAAATTAAATTACAGCTAATTTTTCATCCAAGTGAGGTAAAAGCGACCCAGTGGTTAACCCACAAGATTTATAATCTACAAATATGTACTTCATTTACCTGTCAATTGTTGTATTTATCTGTAAATTTGATATGTATTTATATAATATTTTCTTTGTCTTTCCATAGTTATCTACCTGTCGATTAAAACAATTGTGTCTAAAGTTATAAATCAGATTTCATGAATTTAATTAGTCTATAGCACGAAACATATTATTACCTTTTTTAATTTGAGCTACTGAAATCTACTAGAAGTATTAAATCCCCAGAAGGAAGTATAAACATAACGTATCCTCTAGGATGGGAAATGTAGATTTTGGTAAATGCTAATATGGTTCTTTATAAACTTGATGATTTTGGTGCTGAGTATACAACTCCTGATGTTGATAATTATGCAATTAAAGACTTTGATGTCTACTCAGATATCAATAATGAAAGAGTTGGCACAGTGAAAGATATTTTGGTAGACGATACTGGACGTTTTCGTTACTTAGTTGTAGATACAGGCTTTTGGATTTTTGGTAAGAAAGTTTTGTTACCAATTGGACGTACTCGCATTAGTTATGCAGACCAACGAGTCTACGCTACAGGACTTACCCGAGAACAAGTAGAAAACTTGCCTGATTTTAACGAGCTTGAACCTGTTGATTACGATTATGAAGAACGGGTTCGCGGAGTATATCGCACTCCATATGTACAGTCACCTTTAGAGACTTCGACACCTGTAGAGACTTCGACACCTGTAGATATTTCATCCACTTATTCTGAAAGCGCAATCAGCACAACCCCACCCGCACCTAGTCCTACTTATGATCGTGATACTTATACTTACGAGCGAGAACCGGAACTATACACCATCACCGAGGGAGATCATCAAAATCTCAAACTGTACGAAGAGCGGTTAATTGCTGATAAATCCCGTGCGAAAACAGGAGAGGTAGCAGTTGGTAAGCACGTTGAAACGCAAAGATCAGCAGTTTCTATACCAGTGGAAAAAGAGCGTGTAATTATTGAACGCACTACCCCACCCGATGCTGGAAAAACAGCTGCCCCTGGTGAAGTTAACTTCCGCGAAGGTGAAGTTGTACGTATGGATATTTACGAAGAAACTGCGGAAGTTCGCAAGGAACCTGTTGTGCGTGAAGAAGTAAAAGTTAAGAAGGTTGTAGAAGAACATACAGTTCAAGCTCAAGAAGACCTGCGTCGCGAAGAATTAGACATTAGTAAGGATAATGATCCCCCACGGACAAGAGGAAGTTAAGCAATTTTCAATATGATTCCGTAGCTGAATATGCCAATACTATGGGGGTGAATGCAGTGATAACAAAATAGGCTGGAAACCCTTGAGGTTCAGTTTTCGATTTTGGGGAAAAACTTAGCCCTCGTTCAGCGAAGGGATAAAACCCAGTCCAGGGGTTTACGCCTCAGTGATTTTAGCTATTCCCTTTGTTGAGAAATGTAGCGTTTAAGCGTTTCTGTACAAATATTACCAGTGGGTGTGTATTTGTGGGTGTGAGTTTTACGGAGATGTGAATGCAGCACTAAGCATTCTCAATTTAGCAAAAAACAGGGGAGGCCATGCCCGTTTCCCTGGCGTGGGGTCAGGTATATTAACCCTCCAGGCGTTGGAATCAATACTCTATCTGGTGAAAACCTGCTGTGGCAAATTCTGACGTAGAATGTAGAATCTCCCTGGCTTTAGCCCCAAGAGTGTCAAATTGCCAACTGCTCAAAGAAACCTATTCAAAATTAAAAAAGCCTCCTCAAATTTGCTTTTCAGCTAGAAAAGTGAGAAGGTTTGAGAAGTTTTTAGGGGTATTTGATTTAACTACATTTACCTCCTTTAAATAAAAAACGCCCCCCAGCTGGGTGTTAAAAAAAACCATAAGCCAAAAAGTGGATATTTATCCGAAATATTAGCTGAAATATTTTATTTCCGCTTCCAGTTGATCAATCAGCTTGCTGTCTCCACTGGCCTTAGCCACTTGCAAGCGATGCTCTAGGCTTTTTTGAATACTCATTCTGTGGGCTTTTTGTGCTTGATTTATGGCTGATAGTCTATTCTGACTCATCAGAATACTCCTTTTTAACTATTCTCATGCCTGACACTTTTAACATACCATGTTTTTAGTATCTATAAATACAGAAAAATATCTCTTAATATAAATTATTACTCAGCCTGTTATGCTGCTCCGGAAAAAGAAATTGAAGACGGTTGTAATATTTAGTGATTTTATTTTTATTGCCAAATAAGAATATTCATGTATACTTTATAGTAAGCTTGAGTAAGTCAGCCTAATCCGGTGTTTCGTAGCGCCTAACACTGGAGCGGAGGAACCAAAGTTTGGGGCGTATCTCTGAGTTAACGGCTAAAAAGATTTGAAGTTTGAAACTGAGGATTCATTTCAACTTCCCAATCTATGAAATCCTAAATCCACCAGAGAAGGGCATCTCTCAGCCCTAGCCCGTCAGCTAACTTCGTAGGCATTGAGAGGAGACTGAAGAGACAGCATTCTTGTGGTGTTTTGATCTCATCAGTGTCCAAGGCTGGTAGTGCTCAGATTTTTATGACTGCACTTAGTCTGTTGAGGTCGTGAATGGTATTTCAACTAAATTTGTTAGCGATTGTAGCTGTTGCTGGGCACACTGCATGGAAAAAAACCAAGCCTGTAGTTGCCAGAGATGCTTTTCTCCTACCTGCCTTGGGGTTGTTGGGAGTTATTGTTGTGTGGTGGGTAGTAGCACTAATGAATCATGAATTAATGCCCACCCCACCTGAGGCGTTAATCGCCAATCTTGATTACATATTACATCCTTTTTATCGAAGAGGCCCGGGAAATTTAGGAATTGGCTGGTTATTGATAGCTAGTCTGCAGCGCGTATTGATTGGTTTTTTATTAGGTACAGTAGTGGCGATTCCCTTGGGATTTTTCATTGGTATGTCTAAACCCGCCATGCTAGCGTTTAATCCGATCATTCAGATTTTTAAACCCGTATCACCCTTGGCTTGGTTGCCCATTGCGTTAGCAATCTTTAACTTGGCAGAACCTTCCGCGATTTTTGTGATTTTTATTACGTCCCTGTGGCCAACAATTATTAATACTGCCTTGGGAGTTGCCAGAGTTCCCAAGGATTATTTAAATGTGGCCAAAGTATTAGAAATGCCTCATTGGCGACAAATTACGAAAATTATCTGGCCAGCGAGTTTACCCTATATTTTCACAGGATTACGCATTAGTTTAGGTATTGCCTGGCTAGTTATCGTTGCAGTAGAAATGCTTACAGGTGGTATCGGTATTGGCTTTTTTGTCTGGGATGAATGGAGTCGTTTCAATCTCAGTGCAGTGTTTTTAGCCGTCTTAGTTATTGGTGTCACTGGACTAGTTTTAGACTACGCAGTAGGGAAAATCCAAGAACTAGTTACCCACAGACCTACAACTTTTAACTAACAAAACTGAAGTGATTAAAAACTAGCAAGACCCAATTTAAATTGGCATCTTTGCCTTAGCTTGCGAAAAAATGACCGAAAAATAATTGATTACCACTGGAGCGATTAAAAAAATGAGTGATAATCATTGGACTCGACGAAACTTTGTAAAAGCCATAGGAACAACAACAGTTGGAATAGGGTTTTCATCCTGCGCCATCCCTAGAAATACTGGTAGCAAAGGGTTAATTCAAGAAGCCCTAGCTGTTGAACCATTAGTCAAATCTGAGGAACTAGAAAAACCCAACATTACTGTTGGTTATGTACCTGTTAATGATTGTGCCCCATTTGCTATCGCCTGGAAAAAAGGTTTCTTCCGCAAATATGGTTTGAACGTGACACTCAACCGCGAAGCTAGTTGGGCGACATCCCGCGACGGTCTAATATTCGGTCGTTTAGATGCCTCCCCGGTGGTATCCGGTGCTGTCACCAACGCCAGAATCGGTGCAGAAGGCGCACGTCATGCCCCCTTATGTGCAGCTATGACCATTCATCGTCACGGTAATGCCATGACTATGAACAAAGCTATGTGGGATTTTGGCTTGCGTCCGTGGTACGAGTACCAACAAAAATATGGCGATGGTGCATTAGCAGCGTTCGGACATGATTTTCGTAGCTATTTTCAACAGCAACCAACAGAAGGCAAAGTTTGGGCAGTAGTTCTCAGTTCTTCGATTTACGAATACTTTATCCGCTACTTATCCGCAGCTGCAGGTGTTGACCCACTCAAAGAATTCCGCATTATCATTGTTCCACCTCCCCAGATGGTGACAAATGTGCGAATTGGGGCAATGCAAGCTTACATGGTGGCGGAACCTTGGAACACCAGAGCAATTACGGGCAATCAAGGTATCGGCTTCACTTTCGCCCAAGGCAAAGAAATTTGGTTAGCACACCCAGACCGACTACTGGCAGTCATGGAATCCTTCATTGACAATTATCCCAGAACCTATCGTTCTTTGGTTAAGGCAATGATAGCAGCCTGCCAGTATTGCAGCCAACCAGAAAATCGCCAAGAAGTTGCAGAACTAATTACAGACGTTTCGTTTACAGGCGCTAGACCCAAACAAGCAGATGCACCCATTGCCAAATTGACTAGCCCAGGAATTATCGGCAATTACAGCTACGGTGGCTTTGATGGCAAAGACCGCACCATTAAATCTGCCGATACCACAATTTTCTTTGATCTTCCCAATAACCTAGTTGAACCGCTAGGAAACCATTCGACATTCTTATGGAGATCCCAAAGCATTTGGTTAATGACACAAGCCACCCGTTGGGGACAAATTTCCAAATTTCCCAAAAATGCAGATCAAATAACTGAACGCAGCTGGAGAACAGATTTATATCGGGACATAGCAGATGAAATGGGCATTCCATCTCCCCAAGATGACTATAAAGTGGAACCGCCAGAAATGTTCATCGACAAAATCGGCTTTGACCCTAGTGACCCAGTGGGATATTTAAAACGGTTTGCAATTAGAGCTAACGCTCCCACAAGTTTCTTCATGTCTTAAATCCCAACTGCACATAACTACATCACTTGAAATTTTGAGGAAATTTTCATTATGAAAGATATGCCATTACTAGTAAACAACAGGAACCAAGTTAAGTCTCGCCATAACTTTTTAGAAATTGAAAACTTAGTCAAGTCTTATCCCACACCTTCAGGTAATTTTGTTGTTCTAGATAAAGTTAATCTAACTATTGGGGAAGACGAATATATTTCTATCATTGGTCACTCTGGATGTGGTAAATCAACACTATTAAAGATAGTAGCTGGGTTAGAAAAAGCAACTTCTGGATCAGTACGCCTAGATGGAAAAGAAATTCGCCAGCCAGGAGCCGAAAGAATGATGGTTTTTCAAGGCTACTCACTCTTACCTTGGTTAACTGTGCGAGAAAATATCCGTCTAGGAGTAGATGAAGTGCTGAAAAATGCTAATCGCTCCGAAAAAATTAGCATTGTTAACCAACATTTAGCAATGGTGAACTTAATGTCAGCAGCCAATAAATATCCAGATGAAATTTCTGGAGGTATGAAACAAAGAGTAGGTATTGCCAGAGCTTTAGCAATAAGACCAAAAATGTTGCTAATGGACGAACCTTTTGGGGCATTAGATGCCTTAACTAAGGGCAAGTTACAACGAGAAGTGTTAAATATTTGGGAAAATAATCGGCAAGCAGTAATGATGATAACTCACGATGTAGATGAAGCCATTTATATGTCTGACCGCATCGTGTTAATGACTAATGGTCCAGCAGCAACAATTGGAGAAATATTAAAGATTCCTTTTCAACGTCCACGAGACCGTGCTGTCATAGCAAAATCAAAAGAATATTTTGAAATCCGCAACCATGCTATTAATTTCCTGGATAAATACTTTACACAAGACGAATAAGTCATGACCGATAAACAAGTAAATCAACCATCACTCATAGCACTACTGACGGATTTTGGCGATCGCGATATTTATGCTGGTGTGATGAAAGGGGTTGTGGCTCAAATCAATCCCCACATCAGGGTAATAGACTTAACACACCAAATTTCAGCGCAAAACATTGCCGCCGCTAGGTTTTGTCTCATGAGTGCTTACCCCTATTTTCCCCAGGGGACAGTTTATGTGGCAGTGGTAGATCCGGGAGTAGGCAGTAAGCGAAGGGCGATCGCGGTAGAATTTGCTCAAGGGTTTTTAGTAGGGCCAGACAACGGCATATTTAGCGGCTTACTGGCTCAAACTCCGGCAATCAACACCATTGAACTCACGAACCCTCATTATTGGCACACCCCCGAACCTAGCAAAACTTTTCACGGTAGAGACATCTTCGCACCAGTGGGCGCTCATCTCGCCACTGGTCTCCCGTTAAAAAAGCTAGGGCAAAAAATCGATGCTGCTACTTTGGTAAAGTTAGATATACAAGAATACCACCCAACTCATTCTGGCGTAACAGGTTGTATTCAGTATATTGATCATTTTGGTAACTTAGTCAGCAATATTCCCGGAAAATATGTCCAAGGTAAAAATTGGTGTGTGCAGGCCTCTGGGTTGACCATACCGGGATGTGCAACTTATGGTGATGTTGATGTAGGCGAAGTCGCGGCTTTGATTGGTAGTCATGGCTGGGTAGAAATTGCCATTAATAGCCGTAACGCAGCCTCACACTTGCAGATGAATTGTCAGGATTCGTTACAAATCTTATTTTTATAGGTAACGTGAATCAAAACAGGTTTTATGAGAAATTTGGGCAATTTTGTTCTTAGTATTTGACTCACCTAAAGGATTCCAAGCAATTACCCCAGATATTGGCAATAAATAACACCCAAAAATTAGCTAATTCCAAGCATCCAGTCCAGTAAGCTGAATTTAAAATTACGTGAGAAAACAAAAGCCCGCCATGTAATTAACATAGCGGGAAGCAATTTAATTTTCTCAATTCCAATCAGGAACTTAAGCCAACCATTCTAAAACAGCTTCATCTTTAGTATTGGTATTTCGGGATGGAGTCTCACGATTGAACTTCATATGAATTGATCGTGTTTGCTCACCATCAGCCGCAACAGCCAAAATTGGATAATCAATTAAACCATCTTGGAAAGACATCTGGAAGCGGAATGTACCATCTGGATTCAGCTTAATTGGACGACCACCAATGGTTACAGTAGCATCAGGCTCCGTTGCACCGTAAACAATCAACTCAGCATCAGCAACTAACCAGAATTTGCGAGGACGCATTGGTATAGCGCCAGCTGAGAAGCCAGCACCAGACATACCCACACCAGACATAGTTAGACCAGACACAGTGGGAACTGCCCACATACCCACACCAGAGGGGAAAACGTAGGAACTGATAGCCTGTTCGGGACTTACAGAACCTGGTACGTGCTGCATCGAACCGAACAGAGAACCAGCAACTCGTTGTGCCTCAGCAGATTCAGCCAAGCCAAAGATTTCCTCGTAGATGGGGGCGTTACCAGTTACACCTACTCCTGCACCAGTAGCTTTCTTCCCAGGGGGTACTAACTCGTAAATAGTCTTACCACGTAGGTCTTCGTCAAAGTTAACAGTAATAAACGCATCCTCAATCCAGTCAGATGGATAAACAGGTGGAATGTGTACTCTCGCAGAACGCGCTAAAACTAACCAACGACCATCAGCAGTACGGTAGCCGATATCTACAACATAATCGCGATCACTAACAGGAATAGGAATGTACCATTCTCTTGCCAGCTCGTCAGCCGGATATTCCTGAATGCTGTGAGGACTTTGCTGATCAAGATCGATATCGGTTACATCATAGATCCGCAATGCTAATTGCTGTCCCCCTTCTTGGCGTAGTTCCGTTTTATGCTCATTGGGAACATCCCAGTAGGTGTAAGCCCACTGAGGATCGCGGGGTAAAAGTACGATCCGACTTTCACCGTAACCTTGTGGTAGATCGGCCAGTCCTTCATCAACATCAGCCAGAGAACCACCAGTACGGTCTTCTTGACCCAATTCAAATTTTGCTGCTTCCACGGTTTCCTGTGCCTCCAGTGAACGAGTTGGACTAAGCGTTACTTTACTGCGCTGGACTTCTTGAATTGCTGCCAGCAGCTGAGATTTACGCATTCGGCTATAGCGAGAGACGCTGTATTCACTGGCAACTTTGCGTAGTTGCCTTAGTGTCATCTCTTCTAATGGTGGGCGTTCTTTTGCCACAATTTTGGCCTCCAGTAGTGTGCAAGGTAAATGATTTCCCTGGGTTACAGAATCTTCTATAAAATAAAATTTCATCCACCCCAGATGAATTTCTGACTCCTGACTTCTGGTTTTGCCCAGTTTTAACTTTTTAGTTTGTTTTTAAATTAAAATTCACTGCCTTGCCATCCAGCCATCATGCCATCATTAGCATTTCTTCGGGATCGAAGGAGTTCTTTTGTTAAGTAAATATTAACCAGTAAACCTTGGTAGGGATCAAGGGGTTCAAAGTCACTTTTTTGCCTGTTATACGAATTTATCGGCTCTTTCGGGATCCTAATGTCATTATTTCATGACAAAACTCAAATTAGTGGGTTCATCCAAAGGGGTAAATGTCATGAACTCATGACATTTACCCCTTTAGCCGTTAAAATCCCCCTAAAAAAGGGGGACTGAGGAGTATCTGAGGGACTAAAAAATTTGCCCCAGACCACATTCACTGACCAAACCATTAAAAACTCATACTAACCTGATTAATAACTGACATATTTTCGATGCGCCAAAAATCAGCTTCTCGAATTAAAGAATATCGCACACGCAAAGTTTCATCAGAAAAATTTCTGAGCTGACCCTTGTCATAGAACTGTGTTACTTCCCTCACCGTAGCCACAACTACAGCTTGATCCAACTTTTGATCAACATACTCCACATTCAGTGTGTGGTTATATGTCCGATAGCGATTCTGTGACCTCTCTTGTTGGGCAAGCTGCCGCCATTGAGAAAGGACTTTACCTGTTAAGATGTCTTCTAAACTATCCACCTTATGTTTTGGTCCTAAAGCTGCTGCTTTAGTAGATAGCCAAGTTTGAATAAGTTCTTGGGACGTTCCGTCTGTCAGAGAACCTTCTGCCGATTGCAACTTGCTGCTTGGGTCTGGAATTTCAATTGCTGGTTTATTAATTTCCACCAATAACTGTTCACCCTGCAAAACTGGTACAGGGGAGAACAAATTTTTTACCCATCCAAACATCGTTGAAACTAACAGCCAAAAAACTAGAATACCTACCAAAGAAGCAAATATAGTCCAAACAAGTTGTGTTTTGCCTGCTAAAGTACCAACAACCTTTTGTTTTCCTTGAGGATGACCCCCGTTGACATTTGGATGGAGCTTTCGCCTCCGGCGCTTTTTGACTTGACGAGTGGGAGTAGACCCAGCTGTACTGGTGACATCAGGATTAGTTACTTTAGTTGTGCGTGCAGGACGAGAAAATTCTCCTACACTTGTTTGTGAGTTAGTATGCCGTGAAATTTTATCTGGGGGTATATTCCGAATAGTTGGGGAAAAGCTCGGATTTTCATGTATTTTCTGTTCTGGAGCTCCTGGTAAGCCCGGTGATCTTGCCTTACCTTCAGAAAATTCTAAAGAAACACCAGTGGAATGATAACTCTGCAAAGGAGTCTGGGAAAAAGACTGACGATTGATTACAGCCCATTCATTAGTAGTTTCCGCATCAGTGGGTAAGGCTTCTAAATAAGCTTGCACCTGTTGGTTGGCAAAATAATCTTTCAGCAACGCTTTTTGTTTAGCTAAATCTCGAAAGTGAAGGAATACCTCATCTTGTAACCAATGTTCTGCATACAGACATAGCCCGGGTAGCAAGTCGGGAGAATCTAGGGATTTTTCCCGAATAAAAGCCAAAGCTTCGTATTCCTGACTTAGTTCCAAAACACGGGTAGCTTCTTCAGTCTGCCCGAGAAGCAGCGCACACAATGATTGTTCTAAATGTACATCTTGACGCTTTCCCAAACGCATCAGCATTTGCTTGGCTTGACGAATTAAAGCCGGTTGGCGTTGAGTAAATCCCCTAGCTAATAGAGCATAAACTGCCAAGTAAGTAGCAACAGCAGACGGACGCTTACTTTCCGCTTCAAATAGCTTATGCTGTTCCGCAACTGTTAAATGATTGCGTAACTGCTGGATAAAGCGCAAAAAATCATCTATGTTTAAACCAGATTGATCATTACCACCACCATCAATTCCACCGCGATCATTCAAGATATCATGCAAAAATGCCAAACCTTGGCGTCTTTGAGCCACCTTTTCCTCAGGTAATGCCAACAATTCCAAAATGCGATAGGGACGCAACTTGTACAGGTCACCCTGCATTTCGGCCTGTACGCTGGGAAACAGCCCTTCATGAGCCAGCAGTTCTTGACCAGTTTCCAGAGAAATAGCGGCATTTTCATAGTGACCTTGCTGCCATTGCTCCCGACCTAGTTCTAGACAAGCCAAAGCAACAGTGAGCACAATATCTGGGTAATCAGAACTTTGTAAAAGTTCTTCACTTTTGAGATCATGAACTTGTCTGTTAGATGCTATGGCGCTTTGAGTCATCAGGTAATTATGACCGAGCTTTAGTACCAGTTCATATTCCCCCAACTCTTGCAAAACTAATAAAGCACCCACTAATTCCTCTTGGGAAATGTCGATACTTAGACCCTGAATATCGGGATCACCGTCGTTGGTTTCTGTCTGGTTTCCCGGGGAAACAGTAGCATTACCGCTGCCGTCATGACCATAGGCATGGGCAAGATAAAGCTGGTCATAACTGCTACGTTCTTTAGCATTGGATAAAACCACGTAAGCTTCTTCTATAAGTTGTTTGCGAGAAGAAATTGCTGCTTGGGAATACTCTCGTCGTGGCAATTGCACAATGCGATCACTATATGATTGCCGCAACTGTTCATCACTTGCCGCTAACGGTAATCCCAAAATTCGGTAGTAATCTAGCGGAATTCGCACAGTCTACTTCCCCTGCACTGTGATCAAAACAATTAACCTAGAGCATTCCAGGCATGTAAAACCGTGCCATAATAATAACGTGAATAATACCGTAGATAAATTACAATATAAGTGTATATTGCAACTAATTATCCTATTACCCTCTAAAATTTGAATAACATTTTAGTGATACAATTTCCCATTTGCCCAGAAAGTGTCAATACTTTGTTTTAATTCCTAGTATTTTTGCCGGTCACTACTCAAAGTTGCTGATATTTCACCGATTTCCCTATTTACAGAGTTAAAGAAACTACTTTTAAATAGATATGTTGCTAACTAAATAGTATGTACGATAACATACACAAACTAAATTTACAAGTATCTAGCTCAATAGAGAAATTTTCTGGTTCAATTTTTCTAAATTGTGCATGGATATGCAGAAACCAAGCTATCCTGATTGGTAGCCTATGAACAGGAGTAGAAAGAGAAAAAACTCAAGGGTGTATCTGTTGCCCTTGGGGTGAAATCTTCCCAGATCGTGGGTATAACAATCAAAAATTCACTCACTGTTTCAGATCCATTGCCCATAAACCTTTTTGGGGCATAATTTTTTTTGTGGTTGACTTCAGCACTGCCCAGCTAACGAAGAGCAAATATTGCGTGAAGGCAACTTATTTGAGATGGTAAGTTTCAGCTTTACTATAGGAACACTAGAAAATAATGGTTCAAGAACGCGCCCTACCTACATTTAATACAGCCAATGCCAAAATCACCAAAGAAGAAGGATTGCGGTTATACGAAGACATGGTACTAGGCCGCTCATTTGAAGACAAATGCGCTGAGATGTACTACAGGGGCAAAATGTTTGGTTTTGTCCACCTGTACAACGGTCAAGAAGCCGTTTCCACAGGCGTTATCCTCTCCATGCGACCGGGTGAAGATTTTGTTTGCAGCACCTACCGCGACCATGTTCATGCGCTCAGTGCAGGTGTACCAGCTCGAGAAGTAATGGCAGAATTATTTGGCAAAGCCACAGGATGTAGCAAAGGACGTGGTGGTTCCATGCACATGTTTTCTGCCGAGCATGGTTTACTAGGCGGTTATGCTTTTGTAGCTGAAGGTATTCCTGTAGCAGCTGGAGCAGCATTTCAAAGCAAATACCGCCGGGAGGTGTTAGGAGACCAAAACGCCGACCAAGTAACAGCCTGTTTTTTTGGGGATGGTGCTGCTAACAACGGTCAATTTTTCGAGACTTTAAATATGGCAGCTCTGTGGAAACTGCCGATTATTTTTGTAGTGGAAAATAATAAATGGGCAATTGGAATGTCTCACGAACGAGCAACTTCCCAGCCAGAGATTTACAAAAAAGCCAGTGTATTTAACATGGTAGGCGTGGAAGTAGACGGTATGGACGTGCTAGCAGTGCGGGCCGTCGCCCAAGAAGCCATCGCCCGCGCTCGTGCTGGTGAAGGTCCCACATTAATTGAAGCCCTTACCTACCGTTTCCGAGGACACTCCCTCGCCGACCCCGATGAAATGCGAAGCAAAGCCGAAAAAGAATTCTGGTTTTCCCGTGACCCCATTAAGAAACTAGCAGATAATCTAATTGAGCAAAAGTTAGCAGACCATGGCGAACTCAAAGCAATTGACCGGAAAATTCAAGAATTAATCGATGAAGCCGTTCGGTTTGCCGAAAGTAGCCCAGAACCTGACCCCAGGGAATTGTATCGCTTCGTATTCGCAGAAGACCATTAAAAAGTGCAATATACTGAGTGCTGAGTGATTAGCACTCCACATTCACCATATAAGGACTAAAACTTGTGTTTACTATCACTGTTGAACACCAACAATACAAAACTTACATCCTCACCGATGAAAGTGCTGGATCTCAAATAGAAGTAGTGCCAGCAAGAGGCGGTGTCATCACCCGTTGGCGTATCCAAGGGCAAGAAATTTTCTATCTAGACACTGAACGCTTTACTCATCCGGATTTGAGCGTCAGAGGTGGAAATCCGATTCTGTTTCCTATCTGTGGCAATTTAGTAGATAATTCCTACAGTCATAACGGGCAACAGTATACTCTCAAACAACATGGTTTCGCTCGTGATTTACCTTGGCAAGTCACTGAGCAAGAAACTCAAAATCAAGCTAGCCTGACTCTTGTACTTTGTAGCAACGAGGAAACTAAGGCAGTTTATCCTTTTGACTTTGAAGTAATTTTTACCTATGAGTTGCAAGGCAATACTCTAGCAATTCGGCAGAAATATAAAAATTTGTCATCCACACCCATGCCCTTTTCTGCTGGTTTCCATCCTTACTTTCTCACCGGTATTGATAAGAATCAGCTAGAGTTGAAAATTCCCTCTCAGCACTATCAAGAAAAAGGTAGTCAGGAAATTCACTCATTTGCAGGTAATTTTGATTTCAACCGCGATGAAATTGATGTTGCTTTTAAGAATTTGACCAGCCAATCCGCCACAGTGATTGATCGCAGTCGTGCACTAGAATTGGTTTTGGATTATGATCCCATCTACTCTTGTCTGGTGTTTTGGACCCTCAAAGGCAAAGACTTCTACTGTCTAGAACCCTGGACAGCCTCTCGCAACGCCCTCAATACAGGCGAAAACCTAACTGTATTAGATCCAAACGCAATGGGCACGGCATTTGTCAGGTTAACAGCAAATTTTTTATAAAACAATTTGCAAATTTACAGATGCTCATGCTATGATGACAAAGTTGTTAAACAATCAGAAAGGGTCGCTAACTCAACGGTAGAGTACTCGGCTTTTAACCGATTAGTTCCGGGTTCGAATCCCGGGCGACCCATAAAGATGTCACAAGACGGCTTTACCAGTGTCGTTAGCGTTTTCCATGGAAAATAACAGCTGATAACAAGGCTTTCACGCTGAACTTGTGGCATCTTTCTGAAGCGGTGGCGGGGGTCTATCAACAAACAAGCTAGTGTATTTTCTCAAAGCTATGGCCATCGCTTTTGTTAATAAAGCTTATGATAAGTCACGGAATAACCTACCGCAAAGGAGGCGAAGAAGGCAAACTAAACAAATTTAGAGAAAGTTTTGCCTCAGTCCTGTTGAAATTCAACATAATATCCGATGGTGATTTGAGCTAACGCCAAAGAGTAATCCCAACTAGAGAATCACTTCAACACACAGTCTAGCATCCCAAGTTACCAAACTTTCTGGCTTGGCGGTAACGAATATGACAACAGCATATTGAAACCATAGATTACCTTGATATAGTAATGCCACAAAGTTTTTCAACATAAGCACCCGACACTAGTTATAATTTCCTATAAGTTGAAAAAACTATTAAGTCAGCGTAAACATTACGCTTGTCTGACACGGATTAGCTGAAAAACAAATTAGGAGGACTATCTATGGCGCTTGTACCAATGCGGCTGCTCTTGGATCATGCGGCTGAAAACGGTTACGGCATTCCTGCTTTTAACGTTAATAACTTGGAACAAATTCAAGCAATTCTGAAGGCGGCAGCAGAGACTGATAGCCCTGTGATTCTACAAGCTTCTCGTGGCGCTCGTACTTATGCTGGGGAAAACTTTCTCCGCCACCTGATTTTGGCAGCAGCAGAAACCTATCCCCACATTCCCATTGTTATGCACCAAGATCATGGAAATGCACCTTCTACTTGCTACTCAGCAATCAAGAATGGCTTTACCAGCGTAATGATGGATGGTTCTCTAGAAGCTGATGCTAAAACCCCAGCAAGCTTTGAGTACAACGTCAATGTCACTCGTGAAGTGGTTAATGTAGCTCATTCTTTGGGTGTCAGCGTTGAAGGTGAACTTGGTTGTTTGGGTTCTTTGGAAACTGGTGCTGGTGAAGCTGAAGATGGTCACGGTTTTGAAGGTACACTTGACCACTCTCAATTGCTGACCGACCCCGACCAAGCTGTAGAATTTGTACAAGCAACTCAGGTAGATGCTTTGGCTGTAGCCATCGGCACAAGTCACGGTGCTTACAAATTTACTCGCAAGCCCACTGGGGAAATTTTGGCAATTAGCCGCATTGAGGAAATTAACCGCCGTTTACCTAATACCCACCTGGTAATGCACGGTTCTTCTTCTGTACCTGAAGATTTAATTGCTCTGATTAACGAGTACGGTGGTGCAATTCCCGAAACCTACGGTGTACCCGTGGAAGAAATCCAAAAAGGTATTAAGAGTGGTGTACGTAAAGTTAACATTGACACCGATAACCGTTTAGCTATCACCGCTGCCGTTCGTGAAGCTTTAGCTAAAGCTCCTAAGGAATTTGACCCCCGTCACTTCCTCAAGCCTTCTATTAAATATATGCAGAAGGTTTGTGCAGAACGCTATGAGCAATTTGGCACCGCCGGTAATGCTAGCAAGATTAAGCAAATTTCTCTGGAAGATTTTGCTGTCAAGTATGCCAAGGGCGAACTCAATGTGATTACTAAGGCATCTGCTACAGTTTAATATCGCCAAAAATTAAATAGGGGCATAGCAATGCTATGCTCTTTTCACTTGTTTTTTTGCATCTTATGCCCTACTAGCTGAGGGAAGCGTTTCGTCAAAAAACCTTGCTTATGAATTAAAGATTGGGGTAGTCAAGTACACAAATTTCCGTTATATTCCCGTAAGTATAAGTTGGTGAAAATTTTATGGGAAGATACTGGAAAAACCTCAAGATAATTGCCACTTTCTTGGGTGCCATGGCTTTGACACAGTTTTGTGGGTCAAAGACCTCTGTACGTGCTGCTGATACTGTTGTTGTGCGTTTTGGTTTATTTGCAGAATCTATATCCCTGGCCGAGTTGCAAAAAGTTGCGGGTACAGGGGAATTGCCCAAGGGTTTAGGGCTTTACACCGGGAGAATATCTGAAGAACAACGGCGCTATTTCTCGGCATTACTGAAAGCGAAAGTACCAATTGATGCTGTAACGTTGAGTAGATTACTCAATAGTCAGATTGGTACAACTATTCTCAGTAATTTGTCTGAGGCTTTAGTGAGAAAGGATCAGGCAGGAGTACAAGCACTGAGAGCAGCATTAGTGTTAGGCGCTAATCAACCACAGGGTCTTTCTATACTCAGTTTTATTGCTGCTTATCCCAGTGACAGGTTAGAAATTAGTCTGCCAAAGGCCTTCCGAGTTGCAAGAAGTTTGAACACCTCTTTTTGGCGCACTCAACAGTTTATGCTAGCGATCGCACCCCAACTTGATTCTAGAATACCCCGGATTTCCATACCATTTGACCCCAGCGAACCAGGAACAGCTCAAGTAGAAGTACTGAAGTTGAATTGGAATGATCAAAAGCGCAGTCGTAACATTCCCGTTGATATTTACTCATCTAACAGCATTACTGCGGAAAAACCCCTGGTGATTTTCAGCCACGGTTTAGGGTCAGTGCGCCATGAGTTGCGCTACCTGGCAAACCATCTAGCATCCCACGGTTATGTTGTCGCGGCTTTAGAACATCCTGGTAGTAATGAAACAAATACTAATTTAGCAATACAAGGTAAAAACAGGCTTTTACAGCCTCAAGAATTTTTGGAACGTCCCAGAGACATTAGTTTTGTCCTGAACGAGCTAGAAAAGCTAAATCAAACAGCTAATCACCCATTGCAAGGAAAACTGGCCGCTAATAACGCTATGATAGTCGGCTATTCTTTTGGTGGTGGTACAGCCTTAGCAATTGCTGGAGCTGAGTTACAACTGGATCTACTTAGGCAACGCTGCCAAGGGAATTTAGCTAGTTTGAGTTTTGGTGAAACCATCCAATGTATTGCTCAAGAATTGCCAGAAAACAGCTATCAACTACGAGATGAAAGAGTTAAACAAGCCATCGCCCTAAATCCCACCAGTTCTTTAATGTTTGGTAAAACAGGTTTAACCAAGGTGGAAGTCCCAACTTTAATCTTGGCAAGTTCCGCAGATAAAACCACTCCTGCTTTAACGGAACAAATACTAGGATTTAATCAAATTCCCGGGACTAAATGGTTAGTTGGTGTAATTGGGGGTACTCATCTAAGCATAAAAGACCCCAGTACCACTTTAAATCAGGCAGGAAAAGCGGATACACCCGTTGCTGGTGCTGAAATCGTTGGGGAACAAGCAGCAGACATTCGCAAATTCCTGAAATCCATTACTTTGGCAATGGCTGCACAGATGACTCCTGGGGCTGGTCAATATGCTGTCTTTCTCACATCAGATTATGCCCAGTTAGTTTCAACTGAAAATTTCCCATTTCGGATTGTCAGAGAGATTCCTTCTGGTGCTATGTCAATTGTTCAGCAACTTGATGGTAACTAAGAAACTACCATCAGGCTAGCACATCGTGTTTGGTTTTCTTTCAAAAAATATTATTCATACCAAACAAAACATTCTCTTAGATCCGTCAACAATCAGTTAGTTAATATTGGTGTATTTGCCACCTTGTTTCGACATTGATAAGTGTCAATGCGTAACAAATTGAGGTGGCAGCTTACCTGATGACCAACTAGTATGCAATAGCAAATTCTTTGTAATTGTGTCAAGATAACCTGCACAGACAAAGATTTTGAGTCAAACAGCACAACAAATTCCATGAGTATTTTTTACTAGTTTTTAATAGCGATCGCATGATCAATAGAGACATTTTTGAATTTTAATTACCGCTAGATCAATGAAATATTTTCAACAACTGCTTTGGAGAATAAATTTTTTAACAATTTTTTTGGGTTGTAGTCTAATTTAGATTTATAATGGGGAGCAAAGATAAAGATGACCTACATAAATAATAGGTAATAGGCTCATAGGCTAAGTAATGCTAGCTTGCTGGTGATTGCTGCTTGTCTGCACAGCAATGTGTGGCAAAGAGGAAAGACATTGGTGAAAAGCTAGTCAAACATTAGACAAGTTTAATTCATCAGTGCTATTTAGCTGCCTACCTCAGCTGAGTTGAGGTCAGGTCGAAAAATGTATTTGTTTGTACCTTGATTTTGGCTAAATCATTCCTAGGGCTAGCCGTGTTTAATATGCCCTATATTTGTAGTTTCATCTATTAACGTAATTGACTTTGCTTGATTTATTTTTTCAACATTCCATAATTTGGATGTTGACAGCAAGGTTTATGCACTCCAATTTTCCTCCTTCTTGTACACTTTCACCAGGACTTCAGTAACATGAAAGACTCTAATTGTATATTAAATATCTGCATTCTATCAGTAGCCTATCTATCCAGTATTTATTTGTGGATAGAATTTTCTCAGAACTCTAACGAGTAACTAATGATTGTAATATGAATTGCAAAATAAATTTGAATCGTTGACTATGCCCATGAGAGGGAAACTAATTAATAACTAGATTCGCGGTTTTCAGAGCTAGTCAGCGATGATTTTTGTAGAGATTTGAGCTAAATATAAAATTGCATTATCCATTGGCTAAATGCTAAGTTTATCCTTGACTATATCTGTGAGAGCCAAACTAATCAATAGCTAGATTCGCGGTTTTCAGAGCTAGTCAGGTATGATTTTTGTTAAAATTTGAGCTAAAGTATGAAATTGCATTTTTAATTGGCTAAATGTTAGATTTTGCATTAGAAACGATTACCATTAAAGAGATCACCATTGCCCTTCTAGGATTAGTAGCTGTAAGCTTGATATTCGGAATTTTCCGTTTAATTTTTGTGTGGTTAAAATTCCTCCGTAAACAACTAAAAATTTTGCAAACTAAAGATATTTATCAAAAACTAATTCAACCCAATGAAATTTTAATTATTTCTGTATTTATAGTTTCTGCCTTGGAGTTAATTTCATTTTTATTTCCGCGTAATAGCTGGACTACCTCCTTAGAAATCATCATTAGTTTAACTTTAACCATCACGACGAGTTTATTAGCTTCTAGGTTATTTAAAAACTTTTTTGATTTTTATTTATTAAATATTGCTTTTCAAACTGGGCAGAAAATTAGCAGTGAGTTACTCATCCTTGTCAAATGGATAGCTAATATTATCATTATTTTTGTAGCTATTCTCATCTATGCTCAAAGTCATCAAATTAACCTTTTAGGATTGCTAGCGAGTTTAGGAATTGGTGGTTTAGCAGTAGCCTTTGCTGCTCAAAAGACTTTAGAGCAAGTTTTGGGTGGTATTGTTATTTATCTTGACCGCCCCTTTGTAATTGATGATTATATTGGTTTACCCGACGGTACATTTGGAAGAGTTGAATCTATTGGCTTCAGATCCACTCGCATTCGTACATCTGGTAAAGGAACAGTGGTGATAGTTCCCAATAGTTCTTTGACTCAAGTAAATATTGAAAACTTTACTGGGGCAAAAAAAGTAATGTCTATACTTTATTTGACTTTTTATCGAGCCATCAACATTGAAGAAAAAGCGCTGATTCGTCAAGTTATTTTAGAAAGTACAAGGGGGATTTTTGGACTTGATTCTCGTAATACAAACGTAACTTTTAAGAATATTAATAATCTAGTTGACCAAGATAAAAGTCAAGCGCAAGTTTCTTTCTTTATTTTGGGTTCTGGAGATGTTTCCATGGAATTACGTCGTCAACTTTTAGATTTAGCCACTCAAAGCATGACTCAATATTTAAAGGAATATGGTATTTCATTTGATATAGAAGAACCAACAGTTTATGTTGACTCACCCATTACGATTTAGAAATAATGAGCAAAATGTCACAGATTATCTTGCAATTTCTCCAGCGGGATACCACAATATTATTCCTAACTAGATTTGGCTTGTTTTTATTCTTTACTCTCCTATCTGTAATAGCTGGAAGATATACACCAACATTAATCAGAATCTTTATTAGGCGGTTTGCACCGCAGCAAGTAGCCACTATTTATAATAATTTAATTGAACCTACCAGAAACACATTTAGAGTTTCTGGTAGTTTAATTTTGATTTCATTATCCTTAGCATGGATTATCGAATATCAATCTATATATAGATTTATTTCCCCCATTGTAGATTTAGCTGTTATCAGTAGTCTAGCTTGGCTAGCTTCTCGTATATTTCGCCAATTTATTCGGGTATATGGTATTGAATTATTACGTAAATTGGGACGGGAAGTAGACGAATTACTTTTAGTATTTGAAACCTTAGCAAATGTGATGATTGGCTTTACGGCGATTATCATCTTTGCCCAGAGTCAACAATTTAATTTAATTGGTTTATTAACTGGTTTAGGTATTGGTGGATTAGCAATTGCTTTTGCTGCACAAAAGACATTAGAGCAGTTGCTAGGAACGATTGTTTTATATTTAGATAGACCCTTTATTCCTGGGGAATATATTCGTTTACAGAAATCTGGGCAAATCCCTGAAGGGTTGTTTGGCAGAGTAGAATCAATCGGCATTCGCTCCAGTAAAATTCGGACTGCGGCTAAGAGTACTTTGTTTATTATTCCCAATTCTATATTGGCAAACTTAGAAATTGAAAATATTACTCGAGGTAAAAAAGTCATGGTTTTACTCTACCTCGATTTTGCCACGGTGCTGGAATATCAAGAACAAGCTTTAGTAGAGCAAGTGGTAGCCGAAAGTACTAACTCACTGTTTGGGATAGATCCAGGAAGCACCAGTATTACCTTTTTAAATCATAATTCGCCAAAGCAAACAACTCGCACAAGAGTGACGTTCTTTATTTTGGGTTCCAGTGATAACTCTTTACAATTACGTAAACGTCTATTAGAGTTAGCCAATGAGAAAATCTCCAAGAAATTAGTTAGTTTTGGCATTGAATTTACCATGCAAGAACCGACAATTTATGTAGACTCGCCAGTTACGCTGTAACAACCTCAGCCAAGTTTGACAACTCGTCTTTTGACACAGCCAAGAAATTAGGGTAAATTTCCGCACTAGAAAAGTGCCGCAGGAATTGATCACAATGCTAGATTTGTCACTCATTACCATCCTGGGGTTCTTAGGCAGTTTTGGACATTGCTTTGGAATGTGTGGACCCCTTACTGTGGCATTTTCCCTGTCTCAGCAACAAACAACTCCAGAAAAACTTTCTCGCCAAGAGACACCACCTTGGAAAATACCCAACTCGTCCCAGCAGCAATTAAGATTTCATCTACTACTCAACCTAGGGCGAATGTTGAGCTATGGTTTGGTCGGTGCTGGCATAGGGGCCCTGGGTTCAGTATTACTCCAAGGTGGTCAGTTGGCGGGTGTAGGCAGTGATTTCCGTCGTGGGATGGCAATTATTACTGGTGTAATGCTGATTTGGTTTGGGTTAGGGCAAGTAAAACCTGAGTTGCTACCGCGAATTCCTGTATTACATCCTTTACTAAAAGGACGTTTACATGACCGCCTTAGTACAGGGATGATCAAGCTTTCCTACCAAAGCAGATGGTGGACACCTATGCTTTTAGGCATGACTTGGGGTTTAATGCCTTGCGGTTTCTTATATGCTGCTCAGATTAAAGCCGCGGAAACTGGCAATTTATGGATGGGTGCAGTGACTATGCTGGCTTTTGGTCTGGGAACCTTACCGACTATGCTAGGTGTAGGTGTTTCTACTTCTTTGGTAAATAGAGATAAACAAAGTCAATTATTTCGCTTAGGCGGTTGGGTGACACTCATCATTGGGATACTGACCTTGCTGCGAACCGGTCATACAATGGTAGATTACAGTGGACACGGTGCTTTGGCTTGTCTGATACTGGCACTAATCGCCCGTCCTATTAGCCGCCTGTGGGCTTCACCTTTGCGTTACCGTCGGGGTTTGGGAGTGGGTGCTTTTGTTATGGCTGTAGTTCATACCACCCACATGATTGAACATTCCTTGCAGTGGCAATTTGCCGCTTTGTTTTTCTTACCGCCAGATTTTCAGTGGGGGATGGCTGCGGGTGCTGTGGCATTAGTTTTAATTACCCCGGCGGCTTTCACAAGTTTTGAATCACTACAAAAATATTTGGGCCAGCGCTGGCGACAAATTCATTTACTGAGTATACCAGCTTTACTCTTAAGTGCTATTCATACTGTATTGATTGGTTCCCATTACCTGGGTTCCTTGGAATTAACATGGGGGAATAAATTAGCGGTAGTGATAATGGGAATTGTCACCTTTGGTGTGTTATTGATCCGTTCACGTTTGTTTTGGTCAAAGTTAAATATGGAAAAGTTTTATGTACCCCCAACCAAATCCTACTAACAGCCATGATCAGATTCCAAAAATAATTTATTATTCTTTATTATTTTTGAGTTGTTTGATTGTATCTATCACTGCTGCTGATTCCACTGTTGCCCATCAAGTGGAAATATCTCAAGATGTCGGTGCTACTCTCCACATTGAGCCCCAGGATAATCCTCGTGCTGGAGAACAGACCCAAGCTTGGTTTGCTCTGACCCGTAAAGGTGGTAAGGTAATTCCCCTGACGCAATGCCACTGTGAATTATTGATTTATGCTGAACCTCATACGCCAGGGGAACCAGCTCTACTAGAGCCATCTTTACAACCTGTGTCAGCTGAACGTTATCAAGGTATTCCCGGTGCAGAAATAAATTTTCCCAAGGCAGGACTGTATCAACTACAGCTCAGTGGTAAACCCAGAAATGAAGGAAGTTTTAAACCATTTCAATTTGAGTTTGAAGTCACTGTGGCTGGTGGAACAACCAGAAACCAAGAAAATGTCCTAAATGCTAATAATGCACCGACTCAAAATGTGAATATTAAGTCAGGATTCACTATTACAGTGCTAGTGCTGGCAATTCTTCTGGCTGTGGGTATTGTGTTTTTTATACTACAGGAGTTGAAAGAGCGTGAGACCCGTTGATGTCCTTTCTATACACAAGATTGAAAGAGGGAGAATTTTAATCATTAAACGATATCCTTGACTCATCACTTTTACAGGTGTCGCTTTTGATGCCAATGCCAGGCATGGGTGACAATGTCTTTGATGTCTGGATATTGGGGTTGCCAGTTGAGGATTTTTCTGGCTTTCTCGCCACTGCCAATTAAAGATGGAGGATCACCAGGGCGGCGATCGCATTCTTCAACTGGTATGGTTAGTCCAGTTACCTCTTGTGCTGCCGCGATTACTTCTCTGACAGAGAAGCCGTTACCGTTACCTAAGTTGAAAACTTCGCTATGGCCATCTTGTAAGAGATATTTTAATCCTAAAACATGAGCATCTGCCAAGTCATTAACGTGAATATAATCGCGAATACAAGTACCATCAGGGGTGGGATAATCTGTGCCAAAGATGGAAATAGATTTTCTTTTACCCAAAGCGGTGAGCAGTACTAAGGGAATGAGGTGGGTTTCTGGTTGATGATCTTCCCCTAGCAAGCTGCTGGGATGAGCGCCAGCTGCATTAAAATAGCGAAAACGTACTGATTTGAAACTGTAAGCTACATCAAAGTCAGAAAGAATCCGCTCCACCATCAGCTTGCTTGCCCCATAGGGATTAATGGGGTTTTGGGGGTGGTTTTCGGGAATAGGTACGACTTCTGGGACTCCATAGGTAGCACAGGTAGAAGAAAAGACGAATTTCTTAATTGATGCCCCTAGCATGGCTTCTAACAGCGTCAGGGTACCCACAACGTTGTTACGGTAATATTTGGCTGGGTCGGTCACTGATTCACCTACGTAGGCATAGGCAGAGAAGTGCATGACCGCCGCAATGTTGCGAGTTTTAAACAAGTCATCTAATAAGGCGCGATCGCCTGTATCTCCTACTATTAGTTCAACCTGTAAAACCTTTTTTACCAAATCTTGATGTCCATAAACTAAATTATCCAGTATTACCACTTCATAACCAGCTTGCTTGAGAGCGAGTACAGTATGGGAACCAATATATCCAGCTCCCCCGGTTACTAAGATGCAGGGCTTTTCAAAAGACATAGTTTTTCCTTTGCAGTTGACAACTACTCAATTAATTTAGTTGACTGGTGCTCATATTGCTCACCTGGAAAATGACAAATAGTAGACGCAGTGTGAAAAAATTGCACTAAAATCACTACGACGGTGGTCTTTGGTCTTGGGCTGGAGGTATTTGCTCTTGACGGGAAAATACATCTTATGCCAAAAATCTCTATGCTGTCCCTAACGGGTGTGTCAGTTATTCATGGGGAAACTCCTGTTGTTAACTGGCTCACACCACAAAAAAAATTTGAGAGTTAACCTATGTTTCTATTACTAAGTCGAGTGCTGCTGTGGCTGCTAATTGGCACTGTTGTATACTCTCTGTTCCAGAGATTTTATCCATCTGGAACGTTTGTGGGGAGATTACTGTTGGTCATTGTCTTGATTGTTATAGCTTTGTCGTTTATTAACCCCAATGAACCAGCTGTAGCATCTTTGTGGAGGGTTGTATCATTTCCCCTCAAGCCTTTGGGAGCTTCCATGTTGCTCTTAATTTTTGCCGCACAAAGGATTAAGGGCGGGGGAATAGAAAAACCAGGTGGTTATTTGCTTGGTTGGTCCCTGACAATTTTACTCTTGGCAAGTACACCAGCGATCGCTTACTTTTTGGTAAGAATACCTGTGGCAATGGTGGGTGACACCAACTTAGTAACTCAGGAAATTATTCAGGATTATCCCTTAGTGTCATCCCCGGAGGTCCTTGTAGCATTGAGCCCAGCAACCACCCCCACGATAAATTCTGATGTAGTGGCCAATGGTATGTTTCTCAATCAAGAACGCCCTGCAACCGTAGCATTAAATTCTTTGGGTGTGAAAGTTTCACCTTACCTGTTACAAAATCCTCAGGCCATTGGTGAGCGGGGGTTGCGGATTGAAGACTTTGTACCTAGCGCACAAACTCTGCAACTCACAACCCAAGTATGGGAAAGTTATCTTAACCAGATTTACTTTTTCTTGCGTGGTAACCGGACAGCTGACTAAAAAAGTGACTGTAGCACCTGGATTGTTTGTAAAAAAGCAATCAGGAAAAATGAACCACAGATGAATACAGATAAATATCGGTATTTATCTGTCTCCATCTGTCTCCATCTGTGGTTTAATCTGAAAAAAATGAACTGTTGCAAGAGTTATCATCACAAATTGCTGCTTTAAGGGGTTCGCTATTCGCTAAAGTAGGATAGAGCGGACTGCGGAATTACCAAAAACACAGACTGATTAGCAGTTCATCTTCAAATGATTAAGTCGCAATATCGCTCTCAATGGCAGAATCTCGACGACTTGCTAAACTCGGTGCTTACTTACGTCCCCATTGGCGGGAAACGACACTAGGCATTCTTGCTTTATTATCCGTTAATGGCCTGGGTGTTTATATACCTTGGTTGATCCGTTCAGCAGTTGACCAACTTTCGGCCAGCTTTGATTTCAGTGACGTATTATCTTACGTAGTGCCGATTATCTTGTTCAGTTGCGCGATGTGGCTGATTCGTATGGCTTCGCGCATTTGGCTGTTTGGCGTAGGAAGGCAGGTAGAATTTGACCTAAAACAAAGAATTTTTCAACACTTACTCAAGCTGGAGCCTGCTTATTTTGCCACTAACACTGCTGGAGATTTAATTAGTCGGGCTACTAGTGATGTGGATAATGTCAGGAGGTTGGTGGGTTTTGCGGTATTGAGTTTGGCAAATACTGTGTTTGCCTATGCTCTGACGCTACCAGTAATGTTAACAATTAGCGTCAATCTCACCCTAGCTTCTTTGGCTGTCTATCCCTTTATGTTCTGGTTAGTACATCTTTTTAGCAATCGCCTACGGAAAGAGCAAGCAGTAGTCCAAGAGGAATTATCGGATATTAGTGAACTGATTCAAGAGGATATTAGTGGTATTGCGCTGATTAAAATTTACGCCCAAGAAGAAAATGAGCGTCGAGCTTTCGCCCAAAAGAATCAGCAGCTATTGACGGCTAACTTACAACTGGCTAAAAGCCGAAATATACTATTTCCCTTAATCGGTGGTCTAGCTAATCTCAGTTCTCTAGTAATCATCTGGCTAGGGGCTACACAGATATCCACTGGAACCTTGGCTGTAGGAGATTTTTTGGCGCTGCTAATTTATGTAGAACGTTTAGTTTTTCCCACTGCGTTATTAGGTTTTACAATCACGGCTTATCAACGTGGTGAAGTTAGTATTGACCGTCTTGAGTCTATTCTTTCTGTAAAACCGAAAATTCAAGACGAAGCCGACACTGTACATTTGCCTTTAGTTGAGATCAAAGGCAAAGTTACAGCCCAAAATCTTAGTTACACTTACCCAGGGGCTAGTACTGCGGCCTTAGACAATATCAACTTTACTATTTTCCCAGGGGAAACAGTTTCTATTGTCGGGGCTATTGGTTCTGGTAAATCAACTTTGGCAAATGCGTTACCGCGTTTGTTAGATATTGCACCGGGTCAATTATTCTTGGATGGTTGGGATATTACTAAGATATCATTGGCAGATTTACGTCAGGCCATCGCCTACGTTCCTCAAGATAGCTTTTTGTTTAGCACCACAATTAAAAATAACATTCGCTACGGTGACCCAGTTAGTGAAGTTCAGGATGTAGAAAATGTTGCCAGACAAGCGCAAATTGATGCAGAAATCAAAAATTTTCCCCATCAGTATGAAACCATTGTTGGTGAACGTGGTATAACTTTGTCTGGTGGTCAACGACAACGTACTGCTTTGGCTCGGGCAATGCTCATGGCAGCGCCAATATTAATTTTGGATGATGCCCTTTCCAGTGTGGATAATCAAACCGCCACAAAAATTCTTGATAATCTTTCCTCTGATTCCAGACGCAAAACCGTAATTTTTATCACTCATCAGCTATCTGCTGCTGCTACTGCTGACCGTATTTTTGTTATGGATAAGGGCAAAATTGTCCAGACAGGCACTCACTTAGAACTGTTACAAAGCGAGGGCCTTTACAAAACTTTGTGGACTCAGCATCAGGTAGAGGAGCTGTTGCGTTGAAGAGGAGAACGCATCTACAAATATAGAAATGGTCGGCATAGGGCACCGACAGAACCTTAAACTGACGGGGAGCAACTGTAACACTACTCTGGTACCTGGTTGCTGTAATCTGTCAAGAATCACCGACGTTCTACGTCGGTGAGTATTTTAAACAAATTAAAAATGCTTCTATCCTTTGACAGAAGCATCAAGGAACAAAATCATAAATAGTATAGAAACAACAACGGCTATTGGGAGCGACACTCAATTCAGGGATGGTAAATAAATGATTTCATCTGGTGTCCAAGCTAAAATAAGTCGCGTAGAATGCATTGTTGAACAAATTGGCGAAGCAGTACTCACTACCACTGAGACAATTGAACACCTCGCTGAAGGATTAGAAAATCTCCGCGTGCAAGTTGAAGCACAGGGTAAGCAAGTGCAACAGCAAGGATATCAAATTTTTGCATTATGTGATGCTGTCCAAACCCTTGCTGAATCTCAGGAAGATTCACTACAACGAATAACCGAACTCACACAAACTCTGGATAGGCTGATGTCAATAATTCCAGAATCAAAAGACACAGTGTACAGCCAAGACTAGCAATTACACTTACACTCTTAACAAATTTACGGCGATATTACCGGAAAAAAAACATCAACATCACTACCAGGAATGCGGTGGCGTTTGCCACATTCACCTACATAATAAAAATCATTGCTATCCGTATAGTTAATTGGTAAGGGTTTAGTAGAGGGTTGACAAAACACGATTTGAGGATCTGGGTCACCTGGTTGCAGATGTGGTAAATTCACATTCAAAGTGAATTTAAACCACAGATACACAAAGATAAAATACCCTTAAGCTTCCCCGGTCTAAAGACACGGGGATTTCTGAATATTCCATAAAAGAACTTTCTTAGGTTGACTTAAACAACCTCTACTGATTCCGGTTAAGTCAAACTTAAACATCATCGCTACTTTACGAATAATATTGGCTGC
>WGNO01000057.1 GCA_016124525.1 Nostoc sp. RI_552
CGCCCATAAAGTACAAGAAATTAAACCTTTAATTGAATCTGTGGGCGCAAAAGTTCTTTATCAATCCCCCTATTCTCCTGACTTTAATCCTATAGAACACTGGTGGTGACAATTAAAAGCTTTTTTACGCTCCTTTTCTCCCACTACTGCACAAATGTTTGATATTCTTATTGCCACTGCTCTTGATTTAATTAATCCCAAGCATTTAAAAAACTGGTTTACTAACTGTTACTACTGTGCCTCATTAACCTGAAATTTGCTGTATTTTGTAAAAATTGCAGGATATCCAAATGAAAAAAAAAACTAGTTTCAATCATTATTCCATCCTTTAACGCAGAAAAATGGTTAGCAGAAGCAATTGATAGCTGCTTACAACAAACTTATCCAAATATCGAAATTATTGTGATTGATGATGGCTCTACAGATAATTCATTAGAAATTATTAAAAGTTATCAACATAAGATAATTTGGGAAGTTTTACCGCATAAAGGTGGCAATTATGCCAGAAATCGAGGATTTGATTTGTCTAGAGGAGAGTATATTCAGTATCTAGATGCAGATGATTACATTTTACCTGAAAAGATAGAAAGACAAATCCAGTTTTTAGAAGAAACAGGAGCTGATGTTGTTTATGGTGATTGGAGACATCAGCGCCATTTATCTGATGGTTCTGTTTTGTTAGAAAACATAGAAATTTCGGAAATACAAACAGATATTTTGGCTTCTCTACTAGCAAATTGGTGGGTTGCTTTAGCTGCTTTACTTTATAAAAGAACCGCAGTGGAAAATAGTGGCGGTTGGGATGAAAGTTTGACGGCTGCACAAGATAGAGATTTTTTTATTTCAGTGGTCATGAATAAAGCTAAAGTTGTATATCAACCAGGCTGTTATTCAATTTATAGAAGATATGGATTGGTAACAGTTTCTACATCTTCTAAAATTCGTTGGTTAAAAAACCACCATATGGTTTTAGATAAAAGCGAAAAAAGATTATTACAATTAAATAAACTATCAAAAAAATATCGTCATGCTTTAGCTAAATCATATTTTGAACTGGCTAGAGAGTCTTTGTTTATTGATTACTCACAGTACTTAATTTTTTTAGAAGAAGCTTTAATTCGCTTTCCAGAGTTTAAATTGAATAGCAAAAGAGGAATATATAAGTTGGTTCAAAATATTTTTGGTTTTCGACAAACTGAGCGAATTGCCTGTCGCTTCTTATTTTTAAAAAAGTTTGTTACTTCAGGTAAATTTGGGATGACATCTTGACGTTGACAATGGAGACACTGGCCAAAAGAAAACATCACCAGGAAAAATAAATCTACTGTGGAACACATGGGAAGCAACATACGCAGAAATTTAGGAAGTGGCTGATAAGCAGGCAAGATACCTGTTCTGGCCGGGCTAGAGAACTTACCCCACAATATTTATCCTATTCTTATGCACATTTTATACTCGTGCACAAGATTACCTGTGTTAATCCACTACTAACAATTAGGGATTTTTTTATTTGGAAGTCACTTATGGCAATGTGAATTTCTGACTTTTCCGGTTTTAATTAACTATTCTCTTTTTACAAACCTAAATCTGAAACCAAGCCGTCAAAGCCATTGCTAAAGCATCAGCCGCATCATCTGGTTGGGGAATCTCTTGTAAATCCAACTCCCGCGCCACCGCATCTTGGACTTCAGATTTATCGGCGTTACCATGCCCTGTTAGGGCTTGTTTAACTTGGGCGGGAGTGAATTCAACATACGGAAGCTTATGCTGTGCTAAAGCTAACAAAACTACACCCCTAGCCTGTGCCAGAAGAATTGTATTTGACATACGATAAAAGAACAATTTTTCAATTGCAACCAAGTCTGGTTGTAATTCCTCAATAACCGTATGCAAATCATCAAACAAAATGCAGAGGCGCTGCCCCATTTCCGTATCTGGAAATGTGCGAATTACTCCAAAGTCAATCATTTCTACTGTTGTATCTTGCACCAGTTGGGGATTGTGTTTGCAGGTAATTGCGCCAAATCCTAAAATTGCTAGTCCCGGATCTAATCCTAAAATGCGTTTTTCCATTAAGTTAAATTAATTAACTGGCAACTTTGACAACTGGCTGCTAGTCTAAATTCCTTGATAACTTTAGCAACTCTAACTCTATACTTGGTGTTGATGCCAGGTAGTTTAAATTTGCTGTTAATCATTTATTTTGTAGCACTGCTCCGAATCAGGTATGTCAATTGGTTTTATCAGACAAGCCTTCAACGCCCTGCAAAAGCAGTCCCGGCGTCGCACTTCCCATCGTGTTAACCAGTGGTTCAAGTGGCTATCTCCAGGGCTAGCCGTAAAACGCTGGTTGCTCATCAGCCTTGGGGGTGTATTGCTGGCAATTTTGGGGTTGGCTATATGGGTGAAGCTAACCCCAATTTTTTGGGCCATAGAGTTGCTTCGGGGTTTTCTGGGAGTAATTGCCGACATTTTACCGCACTATATCAGCGGACCTGTGGTGTTGCTGTGCGGTGTGCTGTTGCTGCTTTGGGGGCAAACTCGCACTGTGGGCTCAATTACTGAGGTGTTAAGACCAGACAGCGAAGAGGAATTAATTGATGTGCTGATGGCACATCGTCGATTGTACCGGGGTCCTAAAATAGTAGTAGTTGGTGGTGGTACTGGACTTTCTACCTTATTACGGGGCTTGAAATCCTACAGCGCCAATATTACTGCCATTGTTACTGTAGCTGATGATGGTGGATCTTCTGGGCGGCTGCGTCAGGAATTTGGTGTTTTACCACCAGGGGATATTCGTAATTGTTTGGCAGCACTGGCAGATGAAGAAAAATTATTAACAGAATTATTTCAATATCGTTTTAAGGCTGGGGACGGGTTAACAGGCCATAGTTTTGGTAATTTGTTCTTAACTGCCATGAGCGATATTACTGGCGATTTAGAACGGGCCGTTGCAGCTAGTTCTAAAGTCCTAGCAGTGCGGGGACAAGTTCTACCAGCTACCCTGAGTGACGTTCGCCTTTGGGCTGAATTAGAGGATGGCCGTCGTATTGAAGGAGAGTCTAGAATTCCTGAAGCAGGGGGAAAAATTGTCAAGATTGGCTGTATCCCTGCTCATCCTCCAGCTTTGCCAGCAGCTATTAAAGCAATTAAAGAAGCTGACTACATTATTGTGGGACCTGGTAGCTTATACACCAGTATCATTCCTAATTTACTTGTACCAGAAATTGCCGATGCCATCGCCATATCCACAGCTCCTCGTATCTACATCTGCAACATCATGACTCAACCCGGAGAAACTCAGGGATATACTGTTGCAGACCATATTAAAGCTATTGATGCTGCCTGCGGACAAAGACAGCTGTTTGATGCGGTATTAGTACACAAAAAATCTCCTTCTGAGCAATCACTGATGCGGTATGCTCAACAAAATTCCCATCCAGTATTCTTGGATAGGGAAGATGTTACCCTATTAGGGCGGCGAATTGTTTTAGCTAATATCTTGCATGAAGACGAAACAGGCTGCCTGCGTCACAATCCCCAGAAACTAGCAAGAGTTTTATTGCGGTGGTACAGTAGAACTCATCATCGAGCCAGCAAAAATATACCATCTTGACCCGTCCATGAATATTTTACTTGCAGATGCACAAGCAACTCTACGTTTGGGTATCACACTTGGTCAAAATCTGACTGCTGGCAGTGTGATTTTATTAGAAGGTGATTTAGGCACTGGCAAAACTACCCTGGTACAGGGAATTGGTCAAGGTTTAGACACCACCGGATCAATTGTTAGTCCTACTTTTACTCTCATTAATGAGTACACAGAAGGACGTATTCCCCTTTACCATTTAGATTTGTACCGTTTGGAACCTTCTGAGGTCCTAGCCTTGAACCTGGAGACTTATTGGGAAGGTGTTGAGGTAATGCCGGGAATTGTGGCAATTGAATGGGCAGAACGAATGCCCTATAAGCCAAATAGTTATCTGAGTTTGGTGTTGACTTATGGAGAGGAAGGCACTCGTCAAGCTAAAATTACACCTTTTAATTTTAGCATCTCAGATTTTGTTGGCTTAGATTAAGTCATGAGCAACTGTGTTTTTTGACCAAAAATCAAAGGCTTAAGCTTACGATATTCTCCAAAAACCCTGTTTTTCAATGTGGTGCAAAACGTCAGGCAATAAGAACCTATTTGATGGCGAAAAACATCGGCTATGATGATAACTCACCATAGGCTGGGTCAACTCCTCACCCTGGCAATTTTAAATTTTCGGTTAATCAATTTGAGGCTTGGGGTCAATGAATTTTTTGATTTTTCATCTAAAATCCCAAAATCTTTGTGCCGCAACTATGCTTGCTCACAAATCTAAAATTCCAAATTGTTTGACCTTAGCACAACACTACAAATATTGATGCAAGAGTCGTTTGCGTAGGGCCTAAAAGAGAAGAGAGCGAGAATTCCACACTCTTTCTATCTACCACTACCGCGCTCATCAAGGAAATTCAATAACATTCTTGTCTTCATTATCCAAAAATCAATGAAATATTGTTCAACTCAAGCCGTGGTAAAGATTTACATCTACTAGCTTTTTGCTGCAGTTGGCTAGGATTTGCATGTTCTCGCAGATAATATTGCAGTAGATGAATGAAAACTGGATGCAAACCGTCCCATAAAGTTAGATTGCAGGTAATATCTAGCAACCTGCCAGATTTTTTTAATCCCTACCCTCAAGGGAAGTTATATTCACATGAGAACTGACATAAATCTGTTCTCTAGGTAATCATCTTTGTGAATGGGGATGTTAGATGAATTTCAATTACTCAGGGAATGCTGGTATTGATTTCATCTGTTCAAACTACGGTTATTGCTATTGCTTCATTGCTTTAATTATCTCGATAAATAGTGATTAAGTTTGTTTGCTTCGATGCTGATTTGGTTTTATTTGCTCCGGGTTGCTGGCTAATGTTCAGCTTTCTAGCAATGTCATTGGCGTAAACCCAAAACAATCAGAATTGTATGAATTAGGTTTTAAAACCGTACAAATTAAGTGTATATAAAATTTTTATATCTATAAACATTATTTCCACAGAAATTTGCCCGTTTACTTAACCCTACTAATTCTCTACATTATTTAGAGAAATAATCCGGATAGTCGAATACAAAAAGATTGTAGTGAAAAGTTCAATGTCTCATATTTGCGCATCAATTCGTTTAACTTATATTCGCGGTTAGTTTTCCGAGGAGAGATTCGGTATCTATGAACAAAAAGTTACTGACTGTGAAGCAATGAGATTAATTTATTTAAGTAATTTCTATTAGAAGTTATACTTATATTTATCTTTATTAATTTGACCAAAATAATTTGAAGCAGCTAGCTATCATAAAAGTTGACTTGGGTATTTGTACGATTTTAATATGTATAAATTAAATTCAATCTATGGGAAAAATATCACATTACAAAAATATGATGTGATTGCTGATGACCAATAATATTTGCTAGAAAAAAATTAAAGCTTGTGCGCGTACTTTTATATTTACTTTGCCTTTGTCGTAAACAATTTGACCGGCGACAATAGTGGTTACAGCCCATCCTGTAAGGTTCTAACCTTCAAAAGGACTCCAACGACATTTGGTTAAGAGTTCTTCGCGGCGGACTAAACGATATTTTTTTAAATATACTAGCACTAAATCGGCATCGTAGCCAGGAGTGATGGCACCTTTATTGGGTATACCATAAACCAAAGCTACAGCTTGAGACATCCAGTTGACAACTTGGGATACAGTACACCTTCCCTCCATAGCCGCAGTTAACATCACAGCGAGGGATGTTTCTACTCCTGGCATCCCAGGGGGAGTATTGGGATATTCTTGAGCTTTTTCTGTTAAAATGTGGGATGGGTGGTCTGTAGTAATGAAATCAATCACACCACCGCGCAAGGCTTGCCAAAGTACTTCATTATCGTGGGGCGATGGCAACGGTGGATTAATATGTGCCGGGGTACCAATGGTTTCATAAGCACTAGTATTCAATAACAGATGCTGTGGTGTTACTTCTGCTGTCACCCAACTTGGTTTATCCTGACGCAGCAAGTCTGGTTGTTCTGCTGTGGACATATGTAGGATATGCCGACGACGTTGATGTTTTCGGGAAAGTTTTAATGCTCCCTGGGTTGCTAAAAGTGCCCCTTGATTATCTTGAATCACAGAATGGACTGCCGGAGCATGAATACGGGCAAATTATTGGCCACGTTGGTTGATTCTGGTTTGATCTTCGGCATGAACCACCATTAAGCGACGGTCTTGAGAAAATATAGCTTCCAGTGCTTCTTCTTCATCTATGAGCAACTGACCGTGCATCGAACCCATAAAAACTTTAATGCCCGGCGTCGGATTGACCAAAAGTAAATCTGGTAAATTTTCCGTTGTTGCCCCAATAAAAAAGTCCTAATTGACTAGGCACTTATGGGAGGCGCGTTGCAACTTGTTGTCTAAAGCTTGCTGGGTAGTTGTCAGAAGGCGGGTGTTGGGCATCTCCAAAAGGAAGTCACACCACCTTTGGCGGAGGCACAACTGGCTGTAAACAAATCTTCCTTTTGTTCTAGTCCTGGTTCCCGGAAATGCACCTGGGGACAAATCACTCCCGGCAACAAAGTTAACCCTCCTGCGTCAGTTTCCATAGCTGGGGTGGTGGCGGAAATTTCAGATGCAACTTCAAGGATTTTGCCATCACGCGTCAGTAGGTTTCCCACCATTAAGTTACCACGAGGCAAAACAATGTTAGCGCGTCGAATCAGTAAACTTTGTTGAGATGACATGAGGTTAACAGGATTGAGACAGATACTTATACTTTTAGGTTAAACTTAATTGCCCTAATTATTATGTATTTTTCCAGATTTTGTGGGCGTAGCATCTCCAAGAGAAGAAAAAGTTAATTTTTCACTGCCAAACTCCTCTGTAATAAAGGAGCCTAGCATCAACTACAGATGCTAACTTTAAGCAGGAAATCGGAATTTACTCGTTAAGATTAAAGAACATAGTCTCCCCGAACGAGTTAATTACTGCTCTCTTCCCTTATTTCAGTAATTTCATGCGAAATCAAGTGTCTGATAACAAATCTAGTCAACAACCTGATAATTCCTGGTTCGCCGAACTAGCTAGAACAGTTGTATTAAGTATTGTTTTAGCCCTAGGCATTCGTACTTTTGTTGCTGAAGCTCGTTGGATTCCTTCTGCCTCTATGGAGCCTACACTGAACGGCACCCCAAACCAGTGGGAGGCAGACAAGATAATTGTGGACAAGTTGAAGTATAGGTTTTCTAATCCACAACGGGGAGATATTGTAGTTTTTTCGCCCACAAAAGCACTACAACAGGAACAATACAACGATGCCTTTATTAAACGTATAATTGGCTTACCTGGAGAAAAAGTAGAACTCAAGGATGGCCGAGTCCATATCAACAATAAACCCCTGGAAGAAGTCAAATACCTTACCACTAATCAACAGACGGTAATAGATGTTTGCACATCAGAGTCCCAGCCGCCTTACTTAGCAAAACCCGCAACTATACCCCCAAACTCATACTTAGTTTTAGGTGATAACCGTAACAGTAGCTACGATAGCCGTTGCTGGGGCGTTGTACCCCGAGAGAATATTATTGGCCGTGCCATACTCCGCTTTTGGCCTCTAAATAATATTGGTGGACTTGATAAGGGACCGCCATTATATCCCTAAATTAATCCCATACTTAGCCAAAATTTTACCCTAACCGATTAAATCACTGGATAGTGTTGAAGTTGAGCAAGGCAAGTTTATTGCCACTGGCCCACTAGAGTATGACCGCGAGTTCGTAATTTGCCAGTGGCATACCTACATTTACTGCTGGCAATGTTAGCGTTGAGACTGTTAAAAAGTATATTGAAGAACAAAGACATCATGACACTACCTCATGGACCATCCCTAAAGAAGCTTTGCCCTCGCCTAAATCCATCGCCTAAAGTACAATGAAGTATCTTCGCCACGCTCCGATACTTTATGTCGGTGGTTTTGGCCGGTTCTATTTTCTTATAAAATAGTAACAGCAGAATCTTTAACTAGTCTGTGATTTGTCAGCATTGATCAAGTTTTGGTTGAGTTTTTCACAACCCTTGACAGAAGATTCCCACAATGAGACTCTATCTAGTGAGAACTCAGGATGAGGAAATCAAAACTTTTTCCACATCAAAGGCTGGTATTTTTAGTCCCGTAAAAGCATAATAGAAGCGTGACTGATTTGTTCGCCCCTTTACAATCCTTAAAAGAAGGCCACTGGTTCAAGCTGATCTGCGGAGCCAGTTTTCAATATCTACCAGCAGTGAGAAGTTTAACATTAGCCTACACATTGGCAGGCGCTGACTGTATAGATCTGGCACCTGATCCAGCAGTGATAGCTGCAGCGCAGGAAGGGTTACAAGTAGCCAGGCATTTAGTTAAGGATGCGAAGGAGCGAGGTTATGGCTATAAGGGCAACTTACCTTTTTTGATGGTCAGCCTCAACGATGGGGAAGACCCCCATTTTCGCAAAGCAGAGTTTAACTCTACTAAGTGCCCGACACATTGCTCTAGACCCTGTGAAAAGATTTGCCCTGCACAAGCAATCATATTTAACCGTATAGATAACTTTTCGGGAGTTGAAGCTCAGAAGTGTTACGGCTGTGGACGTTGCATACCCATTTGTCCATATGATAATATTTATACAGAATCACACATATCGAGCGCTGGCGCTGTAGCGCCATTGGTAATGTCAAGGGTGGTAGATGCGGTAGAAATTCACACAAAAATCGGACATTTGGCAGAATTTCAGCAATTATGGCAAAGCATTTCGCCGTGGGCTGATCAACTAAAGGTATTGGCCATTAGCTGTCCCGATGGGGAGGGAATGATTGACTATCTACAAGCAATTGCCGAACTAATTACCCCATTGCGTGGGTCTTTGATTTGGCAGACAGATGGCCGCCCTATGAGTGGTGATATTGGAAATGGCACCACTTTAGCAACGGTAAAACTAGGCCAGAAAGTTTTGACAGCTAAGTTACCGGGATATGTGCAATTAGCAGGTGGCACTAATAGGTACACTGTTGCTAAGTTAAAGGCAATGGGATTGTTAAAAAGTAGTAAGTACCATTCACAGTCCTATGTTTCTGGAGTTGCTTACGGTAGCTACGCCCGTGTACTGCTGTCACCAATTCTTGATCAGTTAGAGAATCAGGAGGTGAGTCAAACCAGTGTGAAGGCGAAAGTCCGCCTCGAAGAAGAACCCGAATTACTCTGGCCAGCAGTAAAGCTTGCCCATTCCCTGGTTTCCCAGATCAAGTCACAGCAGGAGCGCTAATCGCTCGTTCGTTATCTCTAAAAACGTCACCATAGAAAGCATGACGATTAAAGAAGACCTTCAAAAGTTATTAGACATTTTGCCTCAAGACCTGCGACAAGTACTAGAGAGTCATCCCCAACGAGATAGTTTAGTTGAAGTGGTCTTGGATCTGGGTCGTTGCCCAGAGGCTCGCTTTCCTAATCAAGCTGAGTATCTGAGCGAAACACCCGTAACTCAAGCACAGATAGATGAATGCATTCAGCGAGTCGGAACCTTTAGCGGAGATAATCGAGCCGGAATTGAGCTAACATTGCATCGCATCAGCGCTATCCGTAACCGTGGCGGTAGGATTATTGGCTTGACCTGTCGCGTGGGTCGGGCAGTATTCGGCACAATTGGCATGATCCGCGATTTGGTGGAAACCGGTAAATCAATTCTCATGCTGGGGCGACCAGGTGTGGGTAAAACTACTGCGTTAAGAGAAATTGCCCGTGTCTTGGCAGATGATTTACATAAGCGGGTAGTAATTATTGACACATCTAATGAAATTGCCGGCGATGGTGATGTGCCTCACCCTGCCATTGGTCGTGCTAGGCGGATGCAAGTGGCACAACCCCAATTTCAGCATCAGGTGATGATTGAGGCAGTGGAAAACCATATGCCAGAAGTAATCGTCATTGATGAAATTGGTACAGAGTTAGAAGCTTTAGCGGCTCGTACTATTGCTGAACGGGGTGTGCAGTTGGTAGGTACTGCCCACGGGAACCAAATTGAGAACCTGATTAAAAATCCCACCCTTTCTGATTTAGTTGGCGGCATTCAGGCTGTAACTTTAGGGGATGAGGAAGCCAGAAGAAGGGGTAGTCAAAAAACTGTTTTAGAACGGAAAGCTCCTCCCACTTTTGAGATTGCTGTGGAAATGTTAGAACGGCAACGCTGGACAATACACGAAAGTGTCGCTGATACAGTAGATACTTTGCTTAGAGGTCGTCAGCCTAGCCCACAAATGAGAACTGTTGATGAGCAAGGCAAGGTAGTAATTACACGGCAGTTATCAGTGGTTCAGGGTCACGGTGGTCAGGTTGCTACAATAAGGGAGTCTTTTCCACCAGCGCGACAGACTAATGGCTGGCGTTCATCAGGACAAATGGTAGCATTACCACCTTTGTCTTTAGAACCGGAGCGGATCACTGGACGTAGCGAGTTTGACAGGTTGTTGGATGAATCCTTCAACTACTCAGAGACTATTGATCTCAAAACTAGTAAACACCCAGGGCCAAACGGCGAAGATTTGCCGCTACACGTTTATCCTTATGGTGTGAGCCGCCACCAATTAGAACAGGTGATTGGTGTCCTGACTTTGCCAGTGGTCTTGACAAAAGACATTGATAGTGCTGATGCAATTTTGGCACTGCGATCGCATGTCAAAAACCACGCCAAACTAAGGCAAATGGCCAAAGCCCGCTATGTGCCAATTCATATGATTAAGTCCAGTACAATCCCGCAGATTACCCGTGGTTTGCGGCGGTTGCTAAACATGGAAGATCCGGAGATGGCCGATGATACAGAACTGCAACTGTTTTTACACAGTGGTAGTGACGACGAGATGGATGCTTTAGAAGAAGCCAGACTTGCCGTAGAACAGATTGTAATTCCTAAAGGACAACCTGTGGAGTTACTGCCCCGTTCTTCGCAAGTACGCAAAATGCAGCATGAGTTGGTAGAACACTATCGACTCAGGTCTGATAGTTTTGGCGAAGAACCAAATCGACGTTTGCGGATTTATCCAGCTTAATTCAAAACTGAGGATGGGGAAAATTACCCTACTTTCCTCATCCCCTATTAAACTGGACTGACTTTAGCTCGATAAAGTAGCTTTTCGCCTTGTACATAGCCTGTGTAACGTACTCTCACTGTTTCACCTGGCTGTGCGGTTCCTTCTATTAATTGGTGCATTTGGGGATTATATGCCACTTCTGCTCCCACTGGTGCCATCGCTTGTATTCCCCACTCTTGTAACAGTCTTTCTAACGGCTTCTGCACCAAAGGCACAATTTTAATTGCAGCTAGCTGGGGATTCTCCTCAGCTTTCTGGGCTGCTGTAGGCCATTGTAATAATAAAGATTCCAGCAGTTGTAAACTCCACTGCTGAAATTGTTGTTTTAATATCTCTCGCTGCTGTTCTAATTGCGGTAGCGATGGCTGGTACTCTGTTTTTAATGCTTCCATCTCCGTTTGGCTACCGGGTAGGTCATCCTGAATCGTCATTGGTGAAAAAGTCTCTATTAATTCAGCCAATGAAATCTTCAGCACTTGGGATAACTTCAGCAGCACATCCACCCGCATCTGTGTTAATTTCCCTTGTCGCAGTCGTAAAATTTGCCGTTCTGAAACCCCAGCATCACGACTTAATGCTTTAAAACTAGGAATATTTACACGCTGCATCAAATTTTGCAGCTTTTGGGTGTGATTGCTCATTGGTTAAGCTGTGACATATTTAACTTATATACCACGGGCGGGCAGGATACCCACCCCACAAAACTTTAAGTAAATATTTTTCAGGTTATTCTTCCAGTAAACTTCTCAACATCCAAGCTGTTTTCTCATGAACTTGCATCCGTTGAGTTAATAAGTCGGCGGTGGGTTCGTCGTTGACTTCTTCTAGTACAGGGAAAATAGAGCGTGCGGTTCTGACCACTGCTTCTTGTCCTTCTACCAGCAAGCTAATCATTTCCTTAGCTTTAGGAACTCCCGCAGTTTCCGCAATTGAGCTGAGTTTAGCATATTCGCTGTAGGTTCCCGGTGCTGGGTATCCCAAAGCTCTAATCCTTTCTGCAATTAAGTCTACTGCTAAGGCGAGTTCTGTATACTGTGTCTCAAACATCAAATGTAAGGTTTGGAACATCGGACCTGTAACGTTCCAATGAAAGTTATGGGTTTTGAGATACAGTGTATAAGTGTCAGCCAATAGGCGAGACAGCCCCTCGGCGATTTTAGCTCTACTTGCTTCGTCAATCCCGATATTTACACTTTTGGCTGTTGCTTGAGATGACATATTTTTCTCCTCTGTGGGTTCTATATTTTAGAGACCTAAAATCTATTAACTCATGCTAGGTGCATCTTGAGGACGCTAGGTGGAGCTTTACGAACTTTGGCCATAATTGTTTGTTTGCCTAATCGTTGACAAGCTTCATAACGGTGACAACCGGAAAAACCATAATACTGTCCATCTACTTCTAGGACATCGATGGGTTCTTGTTGTCCAATCGCTGCAATAGACTCCATTAAGGCTTGGACTTTATCAGGGTCGTTTACACGGGGTAAAGGGCGTTTGATTTGATTTAAGGGGATTTCTTCAACTCTCATCATCCTTATTTCCTCTCCTGCATTAATCATACTCGTTATGAGTTTGATTTATAATTAAGTTGAGTAAAAAATTGTAAATGTATATTAAATAACTAGTTTCCGTAAAGTAGGCGATCACCTTGACAAAAGTTAAAAGAACGGGTGTTAAGTCATGCGATCGCATAAAATCCAGGATACACCAGTATATTTTCGTGAATAGTCTGTTTTTTGCTGTATAATAGTTGTAAATCACATATTAAAGTGACTTACCATAGTAGTCATATAAATCACTTGCGGTAACAAGTATTGATTTCCGTTGTTGATCCTGCGACGGTGTATTTCACGGTTAGCTTTAACCAATATCCTGACGGAGGTAACCAGTGGTTTATCCTGAGTCGAATAAGCGAGAATATACCCGCAAGTGATATTTTTTTATTATCTACTACAGACAAAGTGCCAAAAAAATCCCACTTATTTCTCCAGCGCAGTCCTGAGTTGTTGCGAGAAAAATTTTACTCTCTCAAACAACCAGTAGAGATAGCTGGTCTTTTAGAAATTTCTTATTCTCGTCTGATTTATCATATATATCTTGTTACACCTGAAGATCGTTATAAAACCTTTGGTATACCTAAAAAGTCTGGTGGTATTCGTCAAATCACAACTCCCATAACTGCGCTAAAAATTATCCAAAGCAAACTGAATCAAGTTTTACAAGCAGTTTATGACATCAAACCATCAGTACATGGCTTTGTCATGGGCAAAAATATTGTTACCAATGCTCAAGCTCATGTCAAAAAACGCTATGTTCTCAATATTGATTTAAAAGATTTTTTCCCTAGTATTAATTTTGGTCGGGTGCGGGGTATGTTCATGGCTACCCCCTACGGATTACATCCAGAAGTTGCTACAGTGTTAGCTCAAATTTGCTGTCATAACAATCACTTACCTCAAGGTGCGCCAACCTCACCAATCATTAGTAATATGATTTGTGGCAAGATGGATAGTCAATTACAGAGGTTGGCTAAAGATTGTAAAGCAACTTATACCAGATATGCCGATGATATTACTTTCTCAACAACTTTATCTCAATTTCCTAGAGATTTGGCATATATAACTAATGATGAAGATGGAGAAAAATTAGTTATTGGCAATAGTCTATTAAATATCATTAATAGCAATGGGTTTGAAATCAATCAAAGTAAAGTCAGATTACAAACCAGGGGAAATCATCAAGAAGTTACAGGGTTAACAACCAATGTTTTTCCTAACGTTGACCGTACTTACGTGCGTCAAGTTCGCGCTATGCTCCACGCTTGGGCTAAGTTTGGACTTGAAGCCGCAGAGAAAGAATATTTATCTAAATATGAATTTAAAAATAGATTACCCCAGAAGGAAAAACCAACTTTTAAGCAAGTCCTGCGGGGGAAAATAGAGTTTATTGGAGTAGTCAAAGGTAAGGATGATCCTATTTACCAAAAATACATAAATTTTTATAAGCAACTTATTAAATCTATTGAAATACAAGCTTAAATATAGAATGGATAAATATGATATGCAAGAGGATGTAACACAAGAAGTTAAAGAATTAAAAAACAGTATTGATATATTATCAAATAAGCTTGAAACAGAATTCATCACATTAAATGACAAGTTATTGAGTTGTTTTCAGCAAATCTCAAATCAAATTGTTAATTTATCTTCTCAACGAGTTGTAGCAAATGAAAATCTTGATCATATTCTCGTCAATAATGAGCAAGATGGTTTACACAAACCTCAAAAACAGTCAACAATACCAGAGGGATACTGGATTGATTATTCATATATAGATAAAACACAATATGATGATTGGGTAAATAATTTAGATAAATACAATAAATCGATGGCGGAGACCCAACATTACAAAAAGATACTAAACTTTTGTTTATCTGCTATCAAGACTTTAGAATCTGCTATCAAGATTCTATTTGAAAAAGAATATGATTGTCTTAGTGAAAGTAATAAAGAATTTTTAGAAGCTTACGACAGATATAAAAAAACTTATGAAGAGAAACAATGGAAATACACAAAAATTTATTTAGAAAATAAGACAAACGATTTGGAACAAGCAGATTATAAATATATACATTGGGAGGATAAATATATAATATCTTGGGATAGTCTTAAAAAAAATATGAATTTTAATTTTAAGTTCTCTCTAGAAATATCGTTTGAAATATTCAATCCAGGATTCATGAGTACTAAAGATTGGAAGCATAAATTTTTGCTAATTAAAAATGCACATAGGTTAAGACATATAGAGTGTCATGGTGATCGATTTAAAGATGAGCAACGATTAGAAAAAGAAAAGTGGTATGTTCAACAGCTATACCATGATCCTGATAATTACACAAAAATACAAAATGTAGTATCTTGGTTTGTCCAAGAAGTTTATAAGAGAATTGATAAAATTTCTCATCAAAATTAACAATAGTTATTTTAATTTTCAAACTAAACTAACAGTTTATGATAACAGAGAAATTGGTGGCTATTGATTTATTTGCTGGTGCTGGAGGGTTTAGTTTAGGGTTTGAAATGGCCGGTTTTGTTGTACCTATATCAGTTGAAATAGATGCTTGGGCTTGTGATACACTGCGTTATAACCACCCACAAATGACCGTGATTCAAAATGATATTCGTGAATTGAATACCTTAACTACTGTTAAAGAAATTTGTCTTTACAACCCGGATATTATTATTGGCGGTCCACCATGTCAAGGTTTTAGCATTGCTGGACCAGCACAAAAAGACCCGAATGATCCAAGAAATACTTTATTTATTAACTTTGCTCAGTGGATAAGTTTTCTTCAACCTAAAGCCTTTGTGATGGAGAACGTTAAAGGTTTACTATCACGAAAAAATACTGATGGCGTTAACGTAATAGACCTTATTAGCAATAAGTTTGCAGAAATGGGATATTTTGTAGAAATATGGTTACTCAATTCTGCTGAATACGGTGTACCACAAATTAGAGAACGGGTATTTATTGTGGGCAATAAATTAGGTTATAAATTAGGTATTCCCCCAAAAACGCACTCTCTAAATCTATTAAATATTAATAGTTGCCAATTATCATTAGCAGAAATAGACTTAATTCCTGCGATTACATTATGGGATGCTATTTCAGATTTACCTCCACTTAATGCGCGAGAAGGTCAAGAAGAACAACCCTATATATTAGAATCTCAAAATTGTTATCAGCAATGGATCAGAAATGATAGTAAAATTATTTATAATCATGTAGCAATGGAACACTCTCATAGATTAGTAGAGCGTTTTAAACAAATCAAATGGGGTCAGTCAAGCTCAGATGTACCAAAACAATATGGTGCTAAACGCCGTAGTGGTAATGGTGAATTGTCTCATAAAACTTATGACCAAAACAACAGACGCTTAAATCCTTATAAACCAGCGCACACCATAGCCGCTTCTTTTTATGCAAATTTTATCCATCCTTTCCAGCACCGTAATTTAACTGCTCGTGAAGGTGCGCGTATTCAATCTTTCCCTGACACTTATCGTTTTTTAGGTAAAAAAACTGTTGTATCCCATAAATTATTACAAAGGGAAAAGAGATTAAATGAGAAGTTCTTATGTCAATACAATCAAATAGGTAATGCTGTACCACCTCTTCTTGCTAAAGCTATTGCAGTTCATCTCAAAGATAAATTAAATTTATGTCCATAAGTGATAGAAATCCTTTCGTTCATGGTTCCAATTTGGAACAAAAAGAAAACCATCGCAAAAAATATAAAGATACTGAAAGCAGAAAATATCTGCAAGAAATTAGAATAAAATATGACCAATGGCATTTAGCTAATGTTAAATTACTAGGTCCAACATCAATAACCAGTAATAATGATGATGCAATTATTGAGCAACGAGTAGAACTTTTATCAACATACAAGGATTTCTTAGATCAACAACATTATGCTGAAAAGTTTGACTCTCGCTCAAATCTTCACTCTAGTGTATTGGAAGAATTTCTTTATTATTTATTTCGAGATTTAGCTAGAGATTTTGGGGTAAATGCTCTCATTGGAAAATCTCATACTTTTAAAGATATTTTTTTTGTTCCTCCAAAATATGCTGAAATGCTGAAACATCCCTATGCGCGTATTGAAAAGAAAGACCATGATTTTGTGATTGGTGCAACTATTGAAGCATCATTTGAAGCAGTTACACCCCCAGAACCCGAAAAAAATTCTGGTGAAATGTCCACCCTGATTAAAGATGAACCAGAAAACTATTCAGAAGTGACAATTACAGGTAATACAGAAACTCATATATTTGATATACCAGTAATTGTCATTGAATGTAAAACATACCTGGATAAAACTATGTTAGAAGGTTCATCACGAGCAGCAGAGGAATTAAAAGCAAGAAATCCCAATAGTTTGTATATCGTACTCATGGAGTGGATCAAATTAAGCAGTGATGTCAATCTTAGAAAGTACAAAGTTGATCAGATTTATGTAATACGTCAACAAAAAAATACTGATCGAGAATTTAGGTATGAAGAAACATACATGAAAAATCCGATTAATCCGAAGGTAGTCCGACATTTATTCCATAAAGTTAGGAAACATTTAACAATGGACTGGACTAGAGCAATTGAAGATGGTATACAACGAGGTTGGTTAATTGAAGAATAATTACTTATTTTTTTGCATATTACTCAATTAGTAACTCTCAAATAATTTTTATTTTTGTCTCAATGTAAAAAAGCCTAATATATAATTAATTATTATTAATACTTACCAACTACTCACCATCTCTTAATTATGAACCAAGCCAAAACACGAATACTGGAAAAGTTCGTCAACACAGTTATGGGGGTAAAACCTGGTAAACAAAACTCCCCCAACACCTCAACAGCCACCACACAAGAACTAGATATCAACGCAGTTTTAGTTTATAAACTAGGGACTATCCTACAAATAGCAGTGATGATTCTTGTGTTGGTGGGAATGGAAAAATTAATTATGTTCATTGATAATAATTCCGGTTTCCCCAGTTGGGTTAGCACTGCATTAACTGGATTATTTTTTGCTGTCTTAAGTATCCGTTCCCGGATTTTTTCCCTTTTAGATAATACCCGTTCTCGTACCACCTATGACCAAGTAATTAGACCCAGATGGTCTCCGCCACCTTTAGCATTTCCCATAGTTTGGATGATAATAGCAGTTTTGCGGGTGATTTCCTCTGTATTAGTTTGGCAAACAATGAATCACCAATTTTTGGTATTACCTTTAATTCTGTTTGTGGTACATCTAGCTCTAGGGGATACTTGGAATACAATTTTTACCGTAGAACGGAGATTAGGTACTGCTGTTCCTGTAGTTATTTTAGGTCCTTGGTTATCTGCGCTAGTGGTGACAGCAATTTATTGGGAAACTAATCCTTTAGCAGGGATGATTTTATCATTTTCCTGTGTTTGGTTAACTGTAGCTGCTGTACTAGTGTGGAGAATTTGGCAATTAAATGGATCCGAACCTCTGTATCCCTTAAAGGTTGCATCTGGGGAGAAATAAATAGAGCTGGCTGAATAAATGTAAAACCTATATAAATCAAAGGTTTGAGGTCGCTAAAAAAACAAAACAGGTGCAGGGTTTTTGAAGGCTCTACCATCAAAAGTGTACATTTTGGGTTAGATAAATCAGAAAATTTAGGGATGACCGATAGCTGAAACTGTTCCCTGTTCCCTTTCCTCACTGATAATTTCTCAACTCAAATAGGATGACTATACATGAAAAACTGTAGGGAAGAATTAATTCTCTACCTCCAAAGTGACGCAATAACACTGTGATTATTTCTGGGAGTTTTTTTTTAAAGCTTTTTGCACTTATGGTTTAGCATTGGCACTGGGTGGGCGTGGTACTTTTAATTTGGCATTGAGCTTGTAGCGGACAATTTTATGTACCGTTTTGTAAGCCAGTGTCACTCAGCACTTTTGAGATAGCTATTCTTGGATTTGGCTGTAGCTGTTAAATCCTTGGGGTTGACTCAAGTCTTGCTGTAGTTGGTTCATCACTTGGGGTGGAACTAAACTTTGTTTTCCTGGAGGAGTTTTCAACTCCAGCAATGCTTCGATTCCCTCTTGATGATACCTTTTTACCCAACGGTACACGGTTGATTCGTTTCTTCCTAATCTTTGTGATAGTTCTTGTCTCGTAGCGATAGAGCATGCGCTTTGGTTTTGAGCCAGTAGAGCATCTGTACCCTTTCTTTGGTTGCGCCAGTAACTGCATGACGCAATCGGTGTTGTAATTCCTCACAACTGATTTCCCATACAGATGCACCTGATTTTACTTCTCTTAATTTAGTGCATCTTCATAGAGAATTGGTATCAGCCACAAAACCCTCCTTCTTTTCTCTTGCGCCTGGTGCTTCACAAAAAAAAAGGGTAGAGAACGGAAATTCCCCACCGCTGATTTAAGTTTTATAATTTCTAACTAGGAATCAACACCCTGAGTTAATAACTCGCGGCGCTGTCCAGCACTAACTTGAACGTTACCACTCTCATCAACATCAACGTAGGCGATGTCGCCATCCTTAATGCGACCAGAGAGAATTTCTTCTGCTAGGCTATCTTCTAACAAGCGCATAATCGCTCGACGTAACGGCCTTGCGCCATAGCTGGGGCTGTAACCTTCCTCAATCAAACGATCCTTAAAGCGATCGCTCACCTCTAAAGTGATACCCTTCTCAGTTAGACGACCAAATACTTCCTTGAGCATGATATCGGCGATTTGTGTTACCTCTAGCTTGCTCAACTGACGGAAGACAATAATTTCATCTAGGCGGTTGAGGAATTCAGGACGGAAGTACTGCTTGAGTTCTTCATTCACCAGAGAGCGAATGCGGTTGTATTGAGTCTCAGTAGCATCATCGGCGAATTCAAAGCCGATACCGCCACCGCCTTTTTCAATTACTTTAGAACCAATGTTGGAAGTCAAAATCAGCAAGGTATTCTTAAAGTCTACCGTACGTCCTTTGGCATCAGTTAACCGACCGTCTTCCAAAATTTGCAGCAGCATATTGAAGACATCGGGGTGGGCTTTTTCGATTTCGTCGAACAGCACCACAGTATAGGGTCGCCGTCTCACAGCTTCAGTTAATTGACCGCCTTCGTTGTATCCAACATAACCAGGAGGCGAACCAATCAGCTTACTGACAGTGTGGCGTTCCATGTATTCCGACATATCCAGGCGGATCATTGCTTCCTCGGAACCGAAGAAGTAAGATGCCAAAGACTTCGCTAGCTCAGTTTTACCTACACCCGTTGGACCGGAGAAGACAAAACTAGCAATGGGTCGATTGGGATTTTTCAAACCGACACGAGCGCGGCGAATTGCCCGTGAAACTGCTTTCACAGCGTCTTCTTGACCAATCAAACGCTGATGCAAGGTGTCTTCCATGTGCAGCAGCTTTTCGGATTCCGATTCGGTGAGCTTGTTTACTGGTACGCCAGTCCAGGAAGCCACAATGTGAGCGATATCCTCTTCATCTACTACGGGTTCTTCACCTTGGTTGCTGGAACTGTTGGTTTTGCTTTGTGCGATGGCGCGAATTTCAGCTTTGATTTCCATTTCGCGATCGCGCAGTTCTCCTGCTTTATCAAAGTCTTGCGAGCGTACAGCGTCGTCTTTTTCCTTTAAGATTTGACGTAGTTCCTTGTCTAACTCCTTAGCTGCGGGTGGCAATTGGGAGTTAATCAAACGTACCCTAGAACCAGCTTCATCGATTAAATCGATAGCTTTGTCTGGGAGGTAGCGATCGCTTATGTAACGGTCAGATAATTTCGCAGCCGCTACAAGAGCTTCATCGGAGATTTTCAGCTTGTGGTGTTGCTCGTAGCGTTCGCGCAACCCGTGTAAGATTTCAATAGTTTCTTCAACTGACGGTTCACCCACCATTACCGGTTGGAAGCGTCGCTCCAAGGCTGCATCTCGCTCGATGTGCTTGCGGTACTCATCAAGAGTGGTGGCACCAATACATTGCAACTCCCCTCTAGCCAAAGCTGGCTTGAGGATATTTGCTGCGTCGATGGCTCCTTCCGCTGCACCTGCACCAATTAGGGTGTGTACCTCGTCAATCACCAGAATCACATTACCCGCCGAGCGGATTTCATCCATGATTTTTTTGAGGCGTTCTTCAAATTCACCCCGGTACTTGGTACCCGCCACCAGCAAGCCGATATCTAGAGTGACCACCCGCTTATCTTCCAGGATATCAGGCACATCTTTGTTGGCAATCCGTGACGCTAAACCTTCAGCGATCGCTGTTTTCCCAACTCCTGGTTCACCAATCAATACTGGATTATTTTTTGTCCGCCGACCCAAAATTTGGATCACCCGTTCAATTTCTTTGGCCCGTCCCACAACTGGGTCTAGCTTGTTGTCCGTCGCCATTTGGGTTAGGTTCGAGCCAAATTCATCCAAGGTTGGTGTTTTGGTGCGACCCGATGGCCCAGTGGCTGAAACCTCTGCTGTTTCTCCCAGCATTCGGATTACTTGGGTTCGTACTTTTGATAAATCCACCCCTAGGTTTTCTAGCACCCTGGCTGCCACACCTTCCCCTTCCCGGATCAGGCCCAACAGCAGATGCTCGGTGCCAATGTAGTTATGCCCTAATTGGCGCGCTTCTTCCAAGGATAGTTCTAAAACTCGCTTTGCCCGTGGCGTAAACGGAATTTCCACGGCCACAAAGCCTGAACCCCGGCCTATGATTTTTTCTACTTCAATGCGGGCATCTTTGAGATTGACACCCATTGATTTCAACACTTTAGCCGCAACTCCCGTACCTTCCCCAATCAGACCCAGGAGGATCTGTTCGGTTCCCACGAAATTGTGACCTAAGCGGCGGGCCTCTTCTTGGGCCAGCATGATTACTTTAATGGCTTTTTCTGTGAAGCGTTCAAACATGGCATTTTTCCCATCACCTGCGTCGTGCCGGTATGCTGATTTTAGCACAGGCTCTGCTTTTGGATGCCTGTATAAAGATTATAGGCCACCAAAAACTTTCGCCCTATGTAATAGCGCAAGTGCTAACTATTTATTACTTCTTTTATGGCTGCTATACTGAGGAGCTTAAGTCTACCAGGGTTTCTGGGCTTGACCACTGTGCAACATACCACTATTCTTAATGCTTTATTTAACCATTTACAAACACTAACCAATAACACATTCGTCAGACTATAGTCAAGAATATGGTCAATTGATATTTTTTTCAAAATTTAATCTTTGGTTTAATTAAATATTTAAATCAAATGTTTTGGCGTAAACCTGAATTTTTGGTCATTAATGTGATCTTAATGGCGGTTAAGTGATTTTTATCTGTCAACCAAGATGGTGAAAAATTTCAACAATCACCAATGACTCAAAGCATCTGCCAAAAAGAGTGCTTCAAGCGATCGCTCACAGCAGTCTGCCAATTTTTCAGAGTTTTTGTAAATTGGGGACATTGTAACTCTGATAGCCACAGCACCAAAGCATCCTCGCCGTTGTCTTGGTAATAACGCTTACGCCGCCCCGCTATTTTGAAGCCAAATTTTTGATATAAAGACATGGCCACCACGTTAGAGGCACGAACTTCCAGGGTAGCTCGTTCTAAGCCGTGATCCCTAGCCGTTTCAAGTAGGGAATATAGTAAAAGCTGTCCTAAGCCTTGACGGTGATATTGGGGATGAACTGCCAAAATTGTGATGTGTGCTTCGTCTAAGATCCCCCAAAAGCAACCCATTCCTAGCAGTTTTGCCGGAACAAGAGGGGAGAACAAACCCAGGAATTCACTGTTAGGACTATCTAACTCTCTTTGGTAGCCTTCCATAGTCCACAAACCGCCAAAACAGGCTTGATCCAGTTCCAGGATGGCACTCAAATTCTCTGAAGTCAATGATTTAATCTTCAAGTCTAATAAAGTCACGTTAATGGGGAATGGAGAATAAAAAAAGAGCGCTTCAAGACAATGGCAAACTGAACTCAGGCATATCTGCTGTTACCGACTTATTTTCGGTAAACTGAGAATCGGGACACCTACTCACGCCACGCCCAGAAAATTTTCAACTTTGAGCAAGGACAATTTATAAAAACTATGGTATCGACTCACCCCACTGGGGTTCAATATACTGGTAGTCAGTATTTACCTCAAAAGCGCAACCCAAAAGCAAATGTTTCCCCCAACCAGGAACTTTTGCCTTTGACTGCCAAAGTTAATAGTCAAAACATCCTGGAAATTGGTGGGTGTGATGTCACGACACTAGTGCAGCAGTTTGGTTCACCTTTGTACATTTTAGATGAGGAAACGCTGCGTTTAGCTTGTCAGCAATACCGAGACGCATTTAAGCAATATTACCAGGGTGAATCTCAAGTATTATACGCCTCAAAAGCCTGGAGTTGTCTGGCTGTTTGCGCCATCGCTGCATCTGAAGGTTTAGGAATAGATGTAGTTTCAGGAGGCGAACTTTACACGGCTCTGACTGCTGGTGTGCAGGCGCATAAACTTTACCTCCACGGTAATAATAAATCTCGTGAAGAACTCGTTTTAGCCATTGATTCCGGTTGCACTATTGTGGCAGATAACTGGCAAGAACTACATACATTGGTGAACATAGCAAAACAAGGAGGGGAAACATCTTCGCCCATCCGGGTCATGTTGCGGTTAACACCAGGGATTGAATGCCATACCCACGAATATATTCGCACAGGACATTTAGATAGTAAATTTGGTTTTGACCCCAATGATTTGGACGAAGTATTGACCTTTGTTAGTCAGCAACCTGCTTTAAACTGCATAGGGTTACACGCTCACATTGGTTCCCAAATTTTTGAACGCCAACCCCACCAAGATTTGGCCGCTGTCATGGTGCAGTGGTTACAAAAGGCAGCAAATTACGGTTTAAGCGTCACAGAATTGAATGTTGGTGGTGGTTTAGGAATTAAATACACTGAATCTGACGATCCCCCCAGTATTGAAGAATGGGTAAAGGCAATTTGTGAAGTCGTTCAAGAAGCTTGCACCGCGGAGAATCTACCTTTGCCAAAATTGTTATGTGAACCCGGGCGATCGCTCATTGCCACAGCCTGCATCACGGCCTATACTATTGGATCATCGAAAGTTGTACCCGACATTCGTACCTACTTGACAGTTGATGGCGGCATGTCCGACAATCCCCGACCGATAACTTACCAATCAGTTTATCGTGCAGTAGTGGCCAATAAAATGTCTGCTCCTGTCACAGAAACCGTAACAATTGCCGGTAAACATTGTGAATCGGGGGATATTCTCATTAAAAATGCCCAACTGCCAAAAACTGAACCAGGGGATATTCTCGTGGTTATGGCAACTGGTGCCTACAACTACAGTATGGCATCTAACTATAATCGCTTATCCCGACCCGCAGCTGTTCTAGTGGCAAATGGTGATGCCAACCTAATTTTGCGCCGGGAAAGTTATCAGGACTTGATTCGACAAGATTGTCTACCAGACAGACTAAACGCGCGGAAGTAACAAGCATAAAGGTTGAATTTTGGGAGTTTCCCCACTTGTCGGCCTTTGGCATTCTTCCGGGGTAAAAGCTACTGTGAACTTAGAAGCTAAAAAGCCCATTTTTTCTCAACCCTCTCTTTCCTTAAAGTTGGTTTGTATACAAAGCTCCAAAACTTCCTATACCCAGGAATTTCCACAGAACAAGAAAAGGTTGTTCCATGGTTTTTGGGTGATTCCGTGAGTTTTGTATAGACTTACTCTTTTAGGACAGGGAGGGTGGGGAAAAGAGGTTTCTAGAATCAATAGCTAAAAAATGATCACCAATAGCTAATGATTCATCACTCGCTGATTCCTCAAGCGTAAACCTTTGGCGCATAAAAACGACGGGGAAATGACAGAATATTGAGGCACAACAAAGAGTAATCCAGATGTCATGAGAGATTCGTGGAAGCAATGGCTGACAAACCTGGGATGGTCGCAGTCCTTGCTGCTTGGGACTCTGGATATCTTGTTAGTGTTAGCGCTGACATATATGATACTAGTTATTATTAGTGAGCGTCGAACACTTTGGATGGTGCGGGGTTTCATTATCTTGATGTTAGCCTCAGCAATTAGTGGCAGAATGGGTCTACTACTGTTAAATTTTGTTCTCGAAAAGTTGGTGATTGGCTGTGCTGTAGCCATGGCTGTTGCTCTCCAGTCAGAGTTTCGCCGCTTTTTAGAACAAGTGGGACGTGGTGAATTCCAGCAGTTATTTAAACCATCCAGTTTAACAATCCCCAAGTCTGATACTGTGATTGATGAAATTGTGGATGCGGTTAAAGAACTTTCAAAAAACCGCATAGGAGCTTTGCTGATTTTGGAAACAACTGGTCCGATTCACGAGCGGGATTTTTCTGTGCCTGGAGTTAAGCTGAATGCTGATGTTTCTAAGGAACTCATACAGACAATTTTTCAACCAAAAACTTTACTGCACGATGGAGCAACTTTGATCCGTGGCTCGCGTATTGTTTCATCAGGTATAATTTTGCCCCTTTCGGGACGCACAGCCTCCCGCCAGTTGGGAACACGCCATCGGGCTGCAATGGGAATTACTGAGCGAGTGGAAAATTGTATCTGTGTCGTTGTATCAGAAGAAACGGGTTCTATTTCCCTAGCGGAACGAGGAACTCTCAATCGACCACTGACGATTAGAACACTCAAAGAGTCCTTGGAGGCTCGATTATCTCCAGCTGTAGACCGGGAAGCAGTTGCTCCTAGTTTATTAGGTTTGGGTCTTCAGATGGGTCGTAAGGCAATAATACTAGTTTCACGTTTACTCGGATTACCATCGACCGCTTCTCGAAATAAAAAATGACAGCACAACAAACTGAATTGCAATATTTACCCTCTGACTTAAAACGAGAACTACTGCCAAAGCACGTTGCAGTGATTATGGATGGCAATGGTCGATGGGCTAAACGTCAAGGTCTACCCAGAATTATGGGACATAAGCGAGGAGTGGATGCTCTCAAGAATTTGCTGCGCTGTTGTAAAGACTGGGGTATTCAGGCGTTAACCGCTTACGCTTTTTCTACCGAGAACTGGAAAAGACCCCACGAAGAAGTAGATTTTTTGATGACTTTGTTCCAAAAAGTTTTACGCCAAGAGCTACGGGAAATGATCGAGGAGAATGTGCAAATCCAGTTTGTGGGCAATTTAAATGCTTTACCGCTATCACTACAAGCAGAAATCTCCCGCTCAATGGCAGCAACCCGCCATAATCATGCTATTCGGTTCACGGTAGCTACTAATTATGGTGGACGGCAGGAAATTTTACAAGCTTGCCGCGCCATCGCCGAAAAAGTGCAGCAAGGTGTCCTTAAACCTGATCAAATTGATGAACAGTTATTTGAGCGTCACCTGTACACAGCAGGAATTACTGACCCCGATTTATTAATTCGTACTAGTGGCGAAATGCGACTTTCAAATTTTCTCCTCTGGCAAATGGCCTATGGGGAAATTTATATTACGGATGCTCTTTGGCCAGATTTTGACCGTAATGAGTTCTACCAGGCCTTGTCTGCCTATCAGCGAAGAGAGCGGAGATTTGGGACAGTCTAATTAGTAACTGTAGGCAAAATTTTCTACATAAACTTAATCATAACTTGGTCAGCGATAGCCACGCTGTAATCGTTGACAATCATTATGTCAAAGGCACGCTTCTAGAACTGACGCATTGACAGAACAAACTAAATAGGAAGTATGGATTTTAGAGACTTAACGTTCATTCTCTCACAATTTTAGGCCATCGCCATTTATCAAAGAATGATTGATAAAAGCCTGAAACGACCCATTTCCCTCAATCCACAAAATAATAAATTTGTACGGTGTGTAAGTCCTACTGTAATATCTATGACTAAACCCAAAAAGCCCATAACTTGATAGATTAACTGTAGATTTAAATTGAGGAGCCTTAAGCTCAGTATGTGGCTGGATAATTGGAATCAATGGAAACACACATCATTATTAAAAAGCTTGATTTCCCCGTTTTTGGTAGCAGTCTGCTTAAGTATTGCGATCTCCGCCTGCGCTCCTGGTAATAGTGAAAGTGGTTCAGCAAGAAAAGAACTTACCCTACTCAGCTACGCCGTCACCCGCCCCGCATATAAAAACATTATCCCCCTCTTTGTCAAAGAGTGGCGAGAAAAAACCGGGCAGATTGTCACCTTTGGCCAAAGCTACGGCAGTTCAGGCTACCAAACCCGTGCTGTAATTGACGGTTTAGAAGCAGACATAGTAGCCCTAGCGCTATCGGCAGACACCTTGAAAATTCAAAATGCCGGACTAATTAAACCTGGCTGGGAGAAAAAAACACCCAATGGCGACGGCATTGTTCACCGTTCTGTAGGCGTGATTGTTACCCGCGAAGGCAACCCGAAAAATATTAAAAATTGGGATGATTTAGCCCGGGATGACATCAGCGTAGTCACTGCTAACCCCAAAACCTCTGGTGGCGCTCGTTGGAACTACATGGCCCTATGGGGGAAGATAATCAAAACAGGCGGCACTGAAGAACAAGCCAAAGAGTTTGTGACTAAAGTCTACGCCAATGTACCAGTTTTACCAAGAGATGCCCGTGAAGCAACTGACGCATTCTTTGTGCAAAAACAGGGAGATGCACTCATCAACTACGAAAACGAAGTAATCTTAGCTAAAGAGCAGGGACAAAATTTACCTTACCTAGTTCCCGAAATTAATATTTCTATTGATAGCCCCATTGCCGTAGTCGATAGCTATGTTGACAAGCGAGGTACCCGCGAGGTAGCAGAAGCCTTTGTGCAGTTTCTCTTTACCCCCACAGCCCAGCGCGAGTTCGCCAAAGTAGGATTTCGCTCTGTGATACCAGAAGTAGCGGCGGAATTTGCCGGCAACTATCCCAAAATCTCGACGCTGTTCACCATCGAAGACTTTGGTGGATGGAATCAAGTCAGTCCCAAATTCTTTGACGACGGCGCAATCTTTGATGATATCCAAGCCAATATTGCCCGACGTTAGGCCTAACTCACCTCCTCAAGTCATGACACTTTCAAACACACAATCTACCTTCCTCCCTAATCCCAAAAATTGGCTGAAGGGCTTTTCTTTGCCGTGGGGAATTACCATTACCTATCTTTCCATTGTCTTACTGTTGCCCGTCTCAGCCTTGATACTACGGGCTACAACCCTAACACCTGGGGAGTTTTGGCGGCTGGCTACCGCTCCTGTTGCCCTGTCAACCTACAACATCACATTTGGTACTGCCTTTTTTGCGTCCGCTATTAACTGCGTGGCTGGTACTGCTACAGCTTGGGTGCTGGTGCGTTACGACTTTCCCTTGAAACGAGTTCTAAATGCAGTGATTGACCTACCTTTTGCCCTACCCACAGCAGTTGCAGGTATTACCCTCAGTACTGTTTACAGCGAGCAAGGCTGGATTGGTTCGTTTCTCGCGCCCTTGGGCATGAGGGTTTCCTTCACTCGCTTGGGGGTGGCGGTGGCGATGGTGTTTATTTCTGTTCCTTTTGTAGTTCGCAGCGTACAGCCTGTACTGCAAGAGTTAGACCATAGCATCGAAGAAGCTGCTTGGTCTCTGGGGGCTTCCCAGTGGGAAACTTGTTGGCGGGTAGTGCTACCGCCCCTCATACCTGCCGTCCTGACGGGTACGACCCAAGCTTTTGCCAGGGCGGTGGGAGAATACGGCTCAGTGGTTTTGATTGCTTCTAATATTCCCTATCGAGATTTAATTGCTCCCATTCTGGTATTCCAGCGCCTTGAACAAAATGACATCGCTGGGGCTACGGCTATTGCCACAGTATTACTGGTTATTTCCCTGGTATTGTTGCTGATAGTGAATTTATTGCAAGCTTGGAGGCACCATTATGAGGGTTGAACCCAAATCTACCCGGTCTCTCCCAAATACAGTCAAATCCCAGCAAAATAAAGAGTGGGGTAAAGTTGCTTTGATTGCAACTGTAGTCACCTATTTAGTGCTGGTCTTGTTTCTTCCCACTCTTTATGTATTTATTGGAGCTTTTAGCCGAGGTATCAGCCCATTTTTTGCCAATCTTACCAGTCCTGATTTTATTCAAGCTTTGCGTCTTACGGCATTAGCTGTAGCAGTAGCTGTACCATTAAATATAGTCTTTGGGCTATGTGCAGCTTGGGTAATTGCCCGTCGTCGGTTTCGGGGACGTACTCTGTTACTCAGTATCATTGACTTACCGTTTTCAATTTCACCCATTGTGGCAGGTTTAATGCTTGTTTCCCTCTATGGACGCAATGGGCTACTTGGCCCTCTACTACAATCCTTGGACATCAAGATTATTTTTTCCTTCCCTGGTATTGCCCTGGCGACTATGATGGGGGGAATGCCCTTTGTAGCTCGGGAGGTAATTCCAATATTAGAAGAAGTGGGCACTCAAGAAGAAGAAGCTGCCAAAACCTTGGGGGCTGGAGAATGGCAAACTTTCTGGCGAGTGACACTACCTTCTATTCGTTGGGGATTGTTCTATGGAATTATTCTCACCACTGCTCGGGCTATGGGAGAGTATGGTGCTATTGCTGTAGTATCGAGTAACTTAATTGGCCGTAGCCAGACCCTCACCCTATATGTAGAAGAGGCTTATCGCAATTACGATTCCCAAAGCGCCTTTGCCGCTTCGGTGGTTTTAGCCGGACTTGCTGGTGCTACCCTGGTCATTAAGGAGCTGTTTGAGCGTCGCATTCGTATCAAAGATGAAAGAGACAGCTAGTACCACCTTGAATTCAAAAGTCAAACCGCTTTATTACTTGGGTCAAGCAACTTGTTAAAAAAACGAACCCCAAAAAGTGATGTTTGGAATCTCCCCCTGCACCAAGTAAGCAGTGAGTGGGGGATAAGGTCAAGAAGGTCATTCTTTGATTTCAGGTTTGGTATCACTTTTGATGCGATAAATTAAGTATCGTTTAGGCAAAAGCAAATCATGATGCCAACTATTTCCATTAACGACAGTCACCGCTTACCACTAAAACCTCTAGAAATTCCATTGCGTCTGCTATTGGGGCCTGGCCCATCCAATGCCCATCCCGCCGTTCTTCAAGCCATGAATACCCCACTAATTGGGCATCTCGACCCAGCTTTTTTGGAACTCATGGATGAAATTCAATCTCTGCTCCGCTACGTATGGCAAACAGAAAACTATCACACCATAGCAGTTAGTGGTACGGGTTCAGCCGCAATGGAAGCAACTATCGCTAATGCTACAGTACCGGGTGATGTGGTTTTGATTGGTGTAGCTGGATACTTTGGCAATCGCCTGGTAGACATAGCTGGGCGATATGGCGCGGATGTGCGAACTATCCCCAAACCTTGGGGGCAAGTTTTTAGCCTTGATGAACTTCGCACGGCTGTAGAAAAGCATCGTCCGGCAATTTTGGCTTTGGTTCACGCCGAAACTTCCACAGGTGCACGTCAACCTTTAGAAGGAGTGGCTGAGTTGTGCCGTGAATTTGGGACTTTGTTGTTGGTAGATACAGTTACCAGTTTAGGTGGTGTGCCGATATTTTTGGATGCTTGGGGAGTTGACTTGGCTTATAGTTGTAGTCAAAAAGGATTGGGTTGTTCTCCTGGTGCTTCACCTTTTACCATGAGTTCTCGTGCAGTAGAAAAACTGCAGCAGCGTTCTACAAAGGTGACCAACTGGTATTTAGATATGTCTTTATTGCGTAAATATTGGGGGAAAGAACGAACCTATCACCACACAGCACCCATTAGTCTATACTATGGCTTGCGGGAAGCACTGCGTCTAGTGGCAGAAGAAGGATTAGCCAATTGTTGGGAGCGTCATCAAAAGAATGCAGAGTATCTCTGGGAAGGATTAGAAGATTTAGGCTTAAGTATGCACGTTGAGAAGGAGTATCGTCTGCCAACTTTGACTACTGTGCGTATTCCCACAGGAGTAGATGGTAAAGCCATCGCTCAACGGTTACTCGATGAACATAATATTGAAATTGGCGGCGGTTTGGGTCAATTAGCCGGTCAAGTTTGGCGAGTGGGACTAATGGGTTTTAATAGTCGCCGAGAAAACGTTGACCAACTTCTGTCCGCATTACAGCAAGTTTTACCCAAGTAGCCATCATCCCACTAGCCCAAACCCTCTCCTTGGTCAGGGGAGGGACAGGTTCTGGTGTGCAAAACAAGGATAAGGTTAATGCTGCTTTAGTGAAAGAAAAAACCAGTAATTATTAGGGGTAAGAGAATTAAGGCAGAGACAATTAAAACAAGTGTTGCAGGATCAATTTTAATGTAGTTCTTCTGTGGATCTTCCATTTGTGAACATCTCAAACGAGTTAAGTGTATGAATTTAGCCTATGGTATATTTGCTCTTTCTTCCCACATTACTACTAATCTTCCCCGCTAAGGGTTTACCTCACTTATGTGAAATGCCTGTAAGTAAAAATCAAACTAACTATATTACGAAAAGTAAACAAGTCTGAAACCCCAAGCAATCAACCGGATTTACGCCCAGTTGCGTAATTAAATTTTTTAGCTGATTTTAAGTTCCGTGTAGCAGAACTAATCCTTACTTTTAACAGCACTAATGGTTTGCAATAACTGACTAGCTGTGTAAGGCTTCGCTAAAAAGGCTTTAATGCCAACATCATGAGCCGCTTTGAGTTTATCAGTTGTCGCCAATCCACTGACAGCTATAATTTTTACATTTGGGTTAATTTTTTGCAATGTCCTAATAGTTGTCATCCCATCCATAGAGGGCATAATCATATCGGTTAAGACAAGAGATATTTTGTCTCGATTTTCGACATACAAAGCTATGGGAGCATCCCAGTTTTTTAAGTGAGGGATAATGAGAGTAGTGGAATCTAGATAAAAGGTAGTAAAGATGACTCCCGAACAGGAAAAAGAACTGCAAGAACACATTCAGGCTATCGCTAAAATATTGTACGAAGATACG
>WGNO01000060.1 GCA_016124525.1 Nostoc sp. RI_552
TATAAGGGTTTGAGGGTTTTTGTTAATATGCTCAAGTCCATTTCAGCCGTTAAATTTCCTGAACTTCGGAAACTGCCTCTAGACTCATTACAGGGTAAGGGTTTAAAATGGGGGAGTCGCTTCCCTTAGGGGAAGTGGAATTAATGGAAACTGAACAAATTCAAACAGCGATATGGAAACAGTCGCTTCCCTTAGGGGAAGTGGAATTAATGGAAACTCTTTACAGGTAAGTGATTACGAACAGCTTACTGTGTCGCTTCCCTTAGGGGAAGTGGAATTAATGGAAACTACCAGAGTCTCCCTAACGCTTGTAATGCGCCATACCTGTCGCTTCCCTTAGGGGAAGTGGAATTAATGGAAACCGATATGGGCTTACCCCCTTTACAGATGGTTGCTACGGCTGTCGCTTCCCTTAGGGGAAGTGGAATTAATGGAAACTGTCCGTCTATAATTGACGGTGGACATAATATTAGAGTCGCTTCCCTTAGGGGAAGTGGAATTAATGGAAACTTTATTCCTGTATCTAGAGGTCTGAGGCACTTTGAGTCGCTTCCCTTAGGGGAAGTGGAATTAATGGAAACTTAGATTTTAAAAATGTAAATTTTGACCCGAATAAAAGTCGCTTCCCTTAGGGGAAGTGGAATTAATGGAAACTTGGTTTTGAAGTGGGAGTTATTACCGCCGAATTTAGTCGCTTCCCTTAGGGGAAGTGGAATTAATGGAAACACAATAGCAACCCTTCTCACACCCTTTGGGATGTTAGAGTCGCTTCCCTTAGGGGAAGTGGAATTAATGGAAACTTAATTTTATTGAGGTGAGTCCTTGGTTTTTTAATAGTCGCTTCCCTTAGGGGAAGTGGAATTAATGGAAACGTAAAGTAAGTGGGAATACTCGTCAGCAGACTTCTTCAGTGTCGCTTCCCTTAGGGGAAGTGGAATTAATGGAAACTCACACTCAAGCTCCGAGAAGAAGCCTGTACTCACTAAGTCGCTTCCCTTAGGGGAAGTGGAATTAATGGAAACCGAGAAAAACTCGCATTCTAGCTCCGAGAAGTAGCGTCGCTTCCCTTAGGGGAAGTGGAATTAATGGAAACTCAGGCTGTAGGCAGCCATCGTCTCTCTAGAGAGGGTTGTCGCTTCCCTTAGGGGAAGTGGAATTAATGGAAACTAAAACTGCCTTCTTTGAGGGTAAGGCTATAGAGAGAGTCGCTTCCCTTAGGGGAAGTGGAATTAATGGAAACTTGAGCGGCTTCTGTCCGCACCTGTAGCTAAGGCTACGTCGCTTCCCTTAGGGGAAGTGGAATTAATGGAAACAGCTAGAGCTAAATATGGCAAACCTGTAGCAATTACGGTCGCTTCCCTTAGGGGAAGTGGAATTAATGGAAACCTCCAGGGTGCGAAGGAGTTTGCCGGTGGCTATATCGTCGCTTCCCTTAGGGGAAGTGGAATTAATGGAAACTTTGGTTGTGATGGTTCCTCAATTAAAGATATTCCAGGTCGCTTCCCTTAGGGGAAGTGGAATTAATGGAAACTCAGAGGTGTTAAAGAAATCTATATTATCCAAAGATGTCGCTTCCCTTAGGGGAAGTGGAATTAATGGAAACGGGACGTATTGCAATACGTCCCTACGAATATTGGAAGTCGCTTCCCTTAGGGGAAGTGGAATTAAGTGTAATTACTTTTATCGTTGGACTCTATAATCCATTCCATTCCTTCTGGTGCTGTATCTGTTATTTCCTTGGGAAGTGGTCTTCTATAGCGGAAAGAATAAAGAATATCTCTAAGATTCTTAGCTGACTTAATATTTAATTCAGCAGCAATTTCTACAAGTTCGTTACGGTGAAAGTTAAAACTTTGTAATGACGATGAAAAATGCCAGTAATTATTCGATTGTATTTGCCTTCTCTACCTATCCAGACACCTCTCTGCAAATACACTTTTTTTATAAGTATTTTTATAAAGTTAAGTATTTTTATAAAGTGTTAAATATAGGTTTAAAAGTCAAAGGTAAATATACTGAAGAATATAAGTATTAATTTATTTTTATCCAGAAGTGTTGAATCCTGCAATAAAAATTTACAATTTTTGCGTTTTACCGAGATAAAGTTCATTGTCTATTAAGAATAGAGTCATTAATTGCTCAAATTTTGTATCACCGACGCAGAACTTGGACAATCAACAGTCAACATTTTTATCCTTATATTTTTTATCTTATATTTTTAGTTGCAAATTAATAAAGCTCTATTTACATAGATAGAAAATCATAATTAAAATACTACAAACAATAACAAGAGATATCACTGAATAATATTTTTGGCATATCTGTTCTTATTGTTGATATTTTAATTTAAGAGTGGCATAGTTAGTCGTCAAATAACATACGCAAGCTTATTACTTCTTGTTCTAGGCTCTATAACACGCGGATGTACACCAAAAAGTTTAGCTGCTTTTGACATATCAAGAGTTAGTAGAGAAACATCTCCTAATGGTTTTACCATATCCCTATAAGATGGCTCTATACCTAAAGCTTTTATGATTTCTAACGCCACTGCTTTAGCTAAAAGAGGTGGAACAGAGTTTCCGATTTGTCTAAATCCATGCCATTTAGTACTATGAAATCTAAACCAATCTGGATAAGAATGGAGGCGTGCTGCCTCACGTACAGTGATACATCTTGGAGTAAAGGGATGGATTGGTCTAGGAGAAGTGTAAGCACCTCGATTACTAGGTGTTCCTGCTCTTAATGTATTACATATACCTTCTGGATCAAGTTTCAAGAAACGACTTATAGGCTCTGTTTTACCATGTGGTGTAGACTTAAATCTTTGAATGGATTCTAGACTATGTTGTGTTCTTAAACTTGAGGTAAGAATTCTGGAATCATATTTACGTTCATATAAATAATTATTTTCTGTATAACAAAGTCCACGAAGTTTTCTAGCATAATTACTTGGCTTACCAAAATCTGCAACAACCCAGTCTTTTTCATATAATTCTACGTAATTTTCTACTTCAGGAAGGTCTTTAATAGCCTCCCATACTGTAGGACTTGACGGCAGATTGTCATTTAAATTTGATTTATTTATTTTTGGTATTTTTGTAATTGGTTCTGGATAATTTGGAAGTTCTAAATCCTGACGACAACCTATTAAGAATAACCTCTCACGATTCTGGGGCACTCCATATCTAGCAGCATTCAAAAGTTGGTATTCGGTGCGAACTTTGTAACCGCTTTTTTCAAATTTGTCAATAATTTCTGCTATAAATACTTTGTGTTTTCCTACCGTCATTCCTTTGACATTTTCAAGGACAAATACTTGTGGCTGCAACTCTAAAACTAGCCTAATAAAATGAAAAACTAAGGAATTTCTTGGATCATCAAGACATCGCTTACCTATTAATGAAAAACCCTGGCAGGGCGGTCCACCAAAAACTACATCAATTTCTCTATCTCCTATGGGCGAATAGTTTCTAATTTCTTCACCTTTAACATCAACAATATCTTTACATAAAATCTCCCAAAAAGGAAAATTAAATTTATGTATTGCACAATGAATTGGATCGATTTCAACAGATGCAAGTACATCAAATCCCGCCTGTTCAAAACCAAGAGTCATGCCACCAGCACCAGCAAACAAATCGACAGCAATAGGTCGTTGATTTTTTCTCATAATAATCACTACACGCTTTTAGAGTTATGCATAAACCCAACTAATAACTCTTGGTTTATTACCCCATTTAATTTATAGTTTTATGAATAAAACTATAAATAAATTTTTATTGGCGGACATTTTTCTTAATTTATCTAAAGAATATTGGGATATAAAGTCAGTGAAAAGTATCAATTATTTTTCTTTTGTAAGAATATATTGTAGTTCTTCCATAGAGTGGCTGCACTTAGGATTTTAAGGGAATAAGGTAGATTATACCAATCATTAAAAATGCTTAATTCAACATCTTTATCATAGTTTTCGCTGGGAATCCAAGCTTCCTGAATCCCTCGAAGTAAAAAAGCTGGTTTCTTTGCAACCTTATCTTTAGCCATAGCTTCTTTGAAAGATTTTATAGCATTCAAAACAACCTCTTCTGTTGTGCTAGCCATCGCTTTAATTAAAGTACTATTAATTTTAATTCCTAGAGCTTCTAATTCAGAGGTGTTGACTGTGCAAGTTGTGCGTCGGTGATACAAAATTTGAGCAATTAATAACTGTATTCTTAATAGACAATGAACTTTGTTTGGGTAAAACGCAAAAATTGTAAATTTTTATTGTAAATTTTTATTGCAGGATTCGACACTTCTGTTGAGAGGTTATCTGACCACTAATGCTTGTGTGCTGTGAGCTTTTGTTGTTATGTCTCTTCCCTTAGAGGAAGTGGAATTAATAGAAACAAGGTGCTGCAATTTTGGAACTTGTAGATTTTACAATTGGTTTACCAACTGTCTCTTTAGCAAAACAGTCCCATTTTTGTACAATCAATTAAATTTGGTTTGCAAGCTTTTCCCACAACTGCTTAACTTGCAAACTTTGAAAATTTTCCATAGGTGGTCACAGTTGACAGTTCACTGTTGACAATTAAAATTCATCAGTCACCAGTTGGGGATTCCCCCATACTCAACATTAAGTTGTTCCTTGCAGGGAACAACTTAATATATTCCTTTAGATCAATTACTAAATATTTGCTTGCTGGCGTTGATATAATGACCAGTACAAACCCTTTTGCTGCAATAAATCCAAATGAGTACCCCGTTCAGCAATCATCCCCTTTTCTAAAACTAAAATCAAATCAGCACCCTTGAGAGGAGCGAATCGGTGAGCAATTAAGAACACAGTGCGGTTAGCAGAAACTTTTTGTAAATTTTGTAAAACTTGCTGCTCAGTTTCACTATCTAAAGCACTGGTAGCTTCATCTAAAATTAAAATTGGGGCTTGAGACAGAAATAATCTTGCTAAAGCTATCCGTTGTCTTTGTCCACCAGATAAAGCTGTTCCTCTTTCTCCCACATTAGTTTCGTAACCGTAGGGTAATTGACTAATAAAATCATGTGCCACAGCTAACCTAGCAGCTTCTACCACCTCCTCAGCACTAATATCGGAATTCCCAAAGCTGATATTCTCTAAAATCGAACCGTTAAACAAAAAATCCTCTTGCAAAACCACACTAATTTGTTGGCGCAGTGAAGCTAAATCCGCACTTTTAATATCAAAACCATCAATCAAAATACGCCCTGATTCAATTTGATAAAGGCGTTGTAACAGCTTAGAAAGAGTACTTTTACCAGAACCACTGCGGCCGACAATACCGACAAATTGCCCTGGTTCTACCTTAAAAGAAATACCTTTTAGAACCGGCTCAATATGTGGTTGATACCGGAAGAAAATTTGCTCAAAACTAATTTGACCCTTCAAAGGTGGTAAAACCAAACCCGTACCAACTTCCGCCTCTGGAGCAACGTTGAGAATATCACCAATTCGGTCCACAGAAAGTAAAACTTGTTGCAGATTTTGCCATAGTTGCACCAAACGTAACAGGGGGCCCGTAACTCTTCCTGATAGCATTTGAAAAGCCACAAGTTGACCAATGGTTAAGTTTTGCTCAATAACTAATTTGGCTCCAAACCAAAGAATGAGCAACGAAGAAAAACTAGTCAGAAAATTACCAATATTACTGCTAATATTAGAAGTGGTAGAAGCCTTAAAACCCGTACGCACAAAACGAGCAAATAAGCCTTCCCAACGCTCCCGGGCCACTGGTTCTGCTCCATGAGCCTTAACCGAGTGGATTCCCGTGACGGTCTCAACTAAAAATGATTGACTATCAGCACTGCGATTAAAAGTTTCGTTCAGCCAGTTACGGAGAATTGGCGTAGAAATCATCGTCAAAGCTGCAAATAAAGGCAGCACCGCCAAAGCCACAAAAGTCAGTTGGATGTTATAATAAAACATCAATACTAAGTACACCACAGCAAAAATACTGTCTAAAATTACAGTTAATGCTGTACCCGTAAGAAACTGGCGAATTTGTTCTAGTTCTTGAACTCTGGCTATTGTATCTCCCACCCTTCGGGACTCGAAATAAGCTAAAGGCAAACGCATCAAATGGCGAAATAATTGTGCCGATAAGCTCAAATCTAAACGGCGGGCAGTATGAGTAAAAATAAATAGCCGCAGAACCCCCAACATAGCTTCAAATAAAGCTATTAACAACAAAGCCATCGCCATAACATCAAGGGTGGGCAAACTCTGCTGCACCATCACCTTGTCAATAATCACTTGGGTAACCAGTGGTGTCCCCAACCCTAAAAGCTGCAAGGTAAAAGACCCCAGTAACACTTCTCCTAGTAGTTTCCGGTACTTCCAAACAGCCGGAGTAAACCAACCCAAATTAAATTTTTCTTGATGGGATATCAGTTCAACCTGCCACACCCTCCCATCCCAGGCAGACTCAACCACCGACCGAGGTAAATTATCACAAGCATAATCATCATTTAAAGGATTCGCAACAATCAAGTGCGATTTCTTCATCCCATAGGCTACTACCCAACAAGGAGGCACTGATGAATCAGGCTGCCATCGCAGTATGACTGGAAACGACAACTGCCGCAAGTCATCCCAACCAACTCGCAATTTTCGCAATACTAACCCTAACTTTTCACCTGCTTCCACTAGATTTTTAGGGCTTTGTCCCCTCAGTTGGCGTTGCACCCATTCCAGGTTGACAGGATGTTCTAAATATTGCGCCACCATGGTTAAGCAAGCAGCACCCGTATTCAAATCAGAAATAAACGGATAACTTGATGTGACAACCTTCGCACATGGAATGAATTTCTCTGATTCTCCCCTCTCCTGAATCTTTTCTGTTTTCTTCGTTTCTTTGTCTGATTTTGCCCTTAGCCAAAGCTCCGCCATTTCAGAAGCGGAAACTTCCGCCCACAGTGACGTATCCCAACATAGTAATATTACTTCTTTGCTAGCAGCTACAGCTTTGTAATCTATAGCCAGCTCACATAAATCCCCAAACCAATCTCCGGTTTGTAGAGTTTCTAAAACCTGACCTTGTTTTTCTTCCCGCAAACGCACCTTACCAGTAAAAATAAAAAACTGATAACTCCCCGCTCCTGTTGACCAAATTTTTTCTCCTAGACCATAGAAACACACCTGCGCCTGATTTTGTAATTGAGATTTTTGTTCAGAAGTCAGAGAAGACAACGGCGGTTGATTCCAAGGTATGGAAGCTAAAGCATTTACTTGCAAAGATTGATTATCCAGAAATTTTAGCTCATTTGTACTTTGACTGTCAGCTTTTGAATTTTTTCCACTAGCCATTTCTCAAATAATTCATTTTCTAGTGCTTGTTTAATTTGTATATCCTCTAAAGACGCCGGTAAAAATTGTTCAACTCGAAATAAACCATAGCGTCCTTCCATTTCTATCGGCCCAACAACTTGTCCAGGATTTGCCATATCAATAACTGCTCTTAATTGATGTGGCATTGTTCCTCGGCTTACTAGCCCCATCATTCCGTTGAGAATTCTATCTTCTGTCAGTGAATATTCTCTTGCTAATTGCTCAAAACTACCTCCTTCTTCAATTTGAGTTTGTAGTTCTTCAGCTATTTCTCGATTTTCAACAACAATCCGGGAAACTATCAACCTATCTAAAAATATTTTACGTTCAATAAAGTATTCTGTAATTTTTGTTTCTGTAATTAAAACTTTCAGCTTTTCTAATTTAAATCCAAAAGCAATTGATTCATAAAAACTTGTGTAATCCGTACCATTTTTTTGTAACCATTCCTGAAAAATTTGGTGGTCATTTAGATGATTATTGATGCGGAAATCAATAATAGTTTGTTCCGTCAAACCAGGGCTGATTTCTATGTCGTCTCGCCTTTGTATTTCTTGTTCAATAACATACTGGCGGAGAATATCGCCAATGAAATGAGCTAATTTTCCAGAGGCTTGCAGATATTTTACCGCTTGATTTATAAAAATTGGCTGGTCATTTACTAGCAAAAATGATGAAGATTCCATGAACTAAACCCATAAACAACAGCTAAAGTTTTATATATTACAAAATAAATATTACTAATGTCACAATTGAACACCGTGTAAAATAAAAAAACAAAAAAAATCAACCACCGTCAACTCAAGATAAACCGAGTTACGTTAACACCAGAAATGTTGACTGTTGACTGTTGAGTTTCCAATTTGTGCATCGGTGATACAAAATTTGAGCAATTAATGACTCTATTCTTAATAGACAATGAACTTTATCTGGGTAAAACGCAAAAATTGTAAATTTTTATTGCAGGATTCCACACTTCTGCGTTAACACAAATAAAAATATTGGTTTTTTGACTAGTTTTTTTGTTAGTTTTTTGATTTGTTTGATTTTCATCTTATTTACTTTTAACTAAACCGTGTCGCAAAACCCGGACAATTAGCAATTTTAACTGTTGTATAGGTACAAGAAACCCACAGCACTAAACTCCCATGGAAAAGTACTTACAGCACCTTCTGGGAATGTCAGGTACAGATAATCATAAAACTTTTGTAGAAATAGTCACGGTCCAAATTAAGGCAAATACCATTGCGGCCACCGCCCCTATTAACGTGTTGAGAATATTTACTACTTCATTAGTGAGCCAGTCATATTTAGACTGCAATGTTGCGCCAATCACACTTTCTAAATTAGTAGCGATAAATGCTGCCAATACGCACCAAAGTACTCCCAATAAATCCATCAAACCAACAGCCCAACCTACCCAAGCCATGGCCATCGCAGCCACCACACCAGCTAAAGTTCCTTCTAAACTTACTGCTCCCTCTGTACCCCGTGGTACTGGTTTTAGTGTGGTAATCAAAAAAGTCCGCTTACCGTAAGCTTTACCAACTTCGCTAGCAGTGGTATCAGCAAGTTTAGTGCTAAAACTAGCCACATAACCTAGGAACAGTAGCAACTTCAAACTGGAAACCAGGGATTGGTTGGTAGTTATCGTAGTTATTAATAATCCCCCATTGAGAATCCCCACTCCCAATGCACACAAAGCCCCAGTCAGGGCTGAACCCCAAACATTCTCCGGGCCTCTTGCTCCAGAACGCTTTTCAGCTATTCCTAGTGCTTCTTTTTTTGCCATCCCAATACGTGTTACACCAGAACCAACTAAAAAATAGAATCCTACCACCACATATCCTTGCCAACCGAGGGTTACCCAAATTAGTACTCCCAGTAACCAAGCGTGAAATATGCCGGCGGGAGTAAGTAGTTGTTTCGGTGCAATCCATACCAAACCCAATAAGACAGTATTTAGTCCTATTGCTACCAACCAGACCTTTGCAAAGTCAATAAAAAATAACATCAATTTAAAGTCTAAAATCTAAAATTATTTAAACATAACCAGCTCTTACAATTATCATGAGCCAAACTTTATTTCACCTAGCTTTTCCTGTTACTGACATTGCTAAAACTAAAGCATACTATGTTGATGCTCTAGGGTGCATTCCTGGCCGTGAAAATCCCCAAGCCTTGATTCTTAATCTCTACGGTCATCAATTAGTAGCCCACGTTACAAAAGAAACCCCATCACCCCAAAAAAGTATATATCCCAGACACTTTGGACTAATTTTTATTCACGAACACCACTGGGAGGAACTACTACAAAAAGCCTGTAACCAACAACTCATTTTTCGAGAATTACCCAAAAGTCGCTTTGTTGGTTCCACCTTAGAGCATAGTACTTTCTTTCTAGAAGATCCTTTTTACAACTTGATAGAATTTAAATATTACCGCCACCCAGAGGGGATTTTTGGTGGTCATCAGTATAACGAAATTGGTGATGGGGCTTAACTGAGTCCGCTAGAGCAGATGCTACAGCTGCACAAATCCTCCCATCGGTTAACATCCAAGGATGCAGTGCAACCGGCAATACCACTTCCTTTCCCATTGGCATTTGTGAACTATTTGCCGGAACAATCATCAAATCATAGGGTGTCCATATTGAAGTAAAATTGATTTGCCCTAACATTACAGCATCAGCATTTAAATCTTGGATAAATGGACTGTTAGGGCGCATTTGTAAGCAGCCGTAGCGTTGAGAACCATAGGCAATCATGGTTCCATGATGAGGTGAAGAAATAGTGATAAATCTTTGTACTCGGTTAATTCCTCCTAGGCGTTGAACATAGTAACGGCCGACAATTCCCCCCATGCTGAAGCCTACTAAATCCATTGGTTCTTCCGCCCCAAAGGTATTGACGACATAATCGGCTACCTGCTGTGCCAAAATATCAAGACCGACACTTCCATTATTAGGGACTAGATCCAGGGTATACACACACCAACCCGATTGTCTGAGATAACTTCCCATTTTATTAAACACTGCTCCGGTGTCTTCAATGCCATGTATCAACAACACAGAGTTACGCCGTTGGTTTTTGCTGTTCATCTTTCAAGTTGGTCTGCATCAACAATTCTGGAGAAAATTTAACTGTGTAGCTTTCTTACGGTACTTTAGTTTAGAATCCCCTTGCCTTTAAGCAGGGTAGAGGTTAGGTACAGGTGAGGTGTATAATTATAAAGCTTGCCATCCCAATGACATAGCTGGCGCAAGCAAATGTAACCTTGTGTTTTGGTTTTTTTTGAACACCACGGTCAAGTATACAGATACATCAAGAGAGGGGAAATTCTCATGTTCGGTTTTATCAAAAAGTTAATCACCGGTATTCTGAGTTTCATCACTGGGTTGTTACCTGGGATTAAAGGTAATGGCTACTACTTGGAGTTAGACGAATCCACTGATGACAAAGTAACAAATAGTACATCTAATAGTACAAAAACTACAGCATCAGTAGCAGTAGATTCGCCGACAACTGCACCTATTCCTACACCAGTGACAAAGGTAGAATCATCACAAAAAAGTCAAGCAAATCAAGCTAAACCCGCCACAGCCCCAGCAGCAATCTCCAATGGTACAAAAACACCACCTGGGGAAACCACATTTGCACCTAAATATCTTGTTCCTTCAGCCTCTAGCTCTAATTTTCGTCGTCGTCCAGGTGCGAATATGAATTCTTACCTAGATATGGCTCGTAAAATGAAAACCTCCAACTAACTTCCTAGCAGAATCCACGGGTGGGAGACCTATTGACAGTCCCCACAGCTAAAAGCCGAGGGATTCTTGCTTCAAAAAAATTCCAATGAATTTACCCCCGCTAACGCGCCGCTCCGCTAACAGCAAGTATCTTCACCCTTTGCCCGAGGGCTGCAACATCGCGGTGGGTCTTGTATCCCCAACCTCTGTAACCATGAACACCCTCTCGACAACTGTTTTTTAACCCTTTCTATTGAAACAACACTACTCCAGAATGTGAAACAATTGTCCCTATTCAGCATCTAGACAATGCTTTTCAAGTAATCCTCTGGACAAACCAACTAAATTCAAATCCCCTACAAAGATAGTTTGAGCAGTATCACGCAGTATCACAAAGTTGATGTGCTACTTTCCAATGAAAGTCCTTTGTGGTACTAGAAATATGAATCATAATACCTTTGTGACCTGGGCATCTTGTCGCCTTGTATATACTCAGATGAAATGTGCTGTAAATGCTACAGCGAATATACTTCAGAGTTTGCGGAAATTAAGGTTAATGCCACTATTGGTGCTGTAACTGCTCGCAAGATACGACGACCAAGGGAAACCGGTTGAAATCCATTAGCTATGGCTTGCTCCATTTCCTTTTCCGTCCATCCCCCCTCTGGTCCCGTGGCAATGACGACTTCTGATGTATTTGATTTAACTACATTGTTTAAATGCTGATAATTGCCACGGGCTTCACAAATATAACGGTGTGTTGGTTTAGTGGCCGTAATCGCAGCGCTAAAAGCTACAGGTTCTAAAATTGTTGGTACAAATGAACGTTCTGATTGTTCAGCCGCTTCTGTGGCTATACGTCGCCAACGTTCCAGCTTTTGAGAACTGGGATTTAGTAAAGTGCGATCGCTTAATAAGGGAGCAATACAACTTACTCCTAATTCCGTACAATACCGGACTATTTCATCAAATCCGCTACCTTTGGGCAAGGATACCATCAGGGTAATTGCCAGGGGTAGTTCTGTTTCTACCGTTAGAGTTTCTAAAACCTGGGCTTGTTCTCCTTGTAACTGAGCTAACCACCATTTCCCTCCACCGTCCATGGCAATAAACCGATGGCCTTCACGTAATCTTAACACTCGTGCTAGATAATGCTGTTGCTCTTTACCCAAAATAATCATACTGCCTTGAATTTGAGAAGGTGCGATCGCAATTCTTTGTAGTTGCGCCATGCTAAATTTAATTACCTGAAGTCAAAGGTATAAAATAAAACCCACTCTCCATTAACCCTTATCGAGAGTAGGTAAACATCGAAGTACAAAGTTATGATTTATATGATTTACGCCAGATTCCTAAAATAAGCTTCTAAAGCTTCGTTCACCAATTCAGTCATTGGCCTGTTTTGGCCATTAGCTAGTTGTTTTAGCTGACCATATACCTCATCCCGAATACTAACTCGATGTCGTGATTTACTTACACTATTAGTTGGAGGTTCGTAAGTAGCCGCAAATTCCCGCAGTGCATCAAAACCCAGGCGATGGCAAAAATCACCAAAGCTTTCCTCATACTCCCGAAAATTCTTAAAGTAAACAAATATCGGCTCTAAAAAACCTTCTAGGTCATTATGATGTAGCTTATTTATGTAAGGTTGCGCCAATCTTGTTTGATCTGGGGAACCTCCTAGCCAAACCTGGTAACATTCCGGAGCGCTCCCCACAAAACCTAATTCTGCTATGTAGGGACGAGCGCAGCCATTGGGACAACCCGTCATCCTTATCACAAAATGTTCATTTTGTAAACCAAGCTTATTCAAAAGCGCGCGAATTCGTTCCAAAATACCAGGTATTGCCCGTTCTGATTCCGTGATAGCCAAGCCGCAAGTAGGCAAAGCTGGACAAGCCATTGCATAACGCACCAAAGGCTCAATAATATTGGGGTCATCAGCAACACCACAACCGTGCAAAATTTCCTGAATGGCTAATTTATTTTCCGGCTCAATATCGTAAAAGATAATATTTTGGTGAGGTGTCAAGCACATAGGTAAATTAAATTGCTCGACAATTTTCCGCAAGGCAGTTTTCAGTTCAAATGAACCTTCATCTTTAACACGACCATTTTCAATAGAAATCCCCACAAATAACTTACCATCACCCTGTTCATTCCAACCGAGGAAATCGTAATATTTAAACTCTGGCAGTGGTTTAAAGGGTGCCACAGGTTTACCAAAATAATCCTCCACTTGCGCGCGGAAGGTATCTACACCCCACTCATGAATTAAATATTTTAATCTCGCATGACGACGGTCAGTGCGATCGCCATAATCTCTTTGGGTAGCAACAATCGCTTTAATCAAATCATAAACATCATCTTTGTCTACATAGCAAATTTCATCTGCTACCCTAGCAAAAGTTTCTTCTTTATTATGTGTTCTGCCAAAACCGCCACCGGCGAAAACATTAAATCCTTCCAATTCTCCCTGTTCATTAGTAATCACCACTAAACTCAGGTCTTGGGAATATAAATCAACTGAATTATCACCAGGTACGGTCACGCAAATCTTGAACTTGCGGGGCATATAGTAAGTGCCATAAATCGGTTCTGGACTGTTGTGAATAATAGTACCAGTACCATTACGCTGTCGTGCCGCTTTCACCTCCGGGCTTTCTTCGCCACTAATTATCTTTTCGCCATCCAACCAAATTTCGTAGTATGCACCAGTTTGGGGTGTCAGCAAATCAGCGATATTATTGGCATATTCCCAAGCATACTTATAATCCGAGCGATGCTTGAAAGGCGCCGGTGGAGCCATCACGTTACGGTTCAAGTCACCGCAAGCACCCAAAGTTGAACCCATATTTTTTACTATACTGGCGATGGCCGCCTTGAGATTCTTTTTTAAAATCCCATGCAACTGAAAGCCTTGACGTGTAGTAACCCTTAACGTGTGGTTCCCGTACTCATCAGACAAATTATCTAAAGCCAGATATAACTGGGGTGGTATAAACCCAGCTGGATTTCTAGTGCGCAGCATAAACTGATAATCTTTCTCCTGTCCCTTGACGCGATTATCGCGGTTATCCTGCTGATAGGAACCATGAAACTTCAGAATTTGTACTGCTTCTTCACTAAAATGAGTTGTATCTTCAAGGATTTGGGTAGCTACAGGTTCGCGTAAAAAATTACTTCTTTCCTTGAGGCCTTCTACCTTAGAAGGCTGATCACGATTAGCAATGGGGGCAGGAGCAGATTTAACCATCAGAATTGTTCTAGTATTCTCAATAAGGCATCGGTAAAAGCCGAAGCATTTTTCCGGCTGGGTAATTCCCGGTAATTTGGTCGGCAATAAAAGTAATAATCTTATTTTAACACGGCAAAAAGCCGACTTTATCAGTGATTCAGCACTTCACAAAACAAAACCGACCTTTTGAACAAGTTTTACTTAACCCAAACCAAGGATTTTTGCAGCAAACTCATGAAACTTAAACATAAAACACCTATAGGTGTGTCTATAAGTGTAGAAGTTTATCTATTTATCTATCAATTAGGAATTACCTAAAGCGATAACCTAAACCGCCATTGATACTAACAGCAGCAGCCGAGCTATTTTCATAAGCCCTGATTCCGAGTTTGGCATTAGTATAAACCAGGAAATTATTAGCAACTTCCCTTTCCACACCCGCACCCACTACTACACCATCCTTATTACCCAAAGGAGTAGACAAGCCATTTTTTTCTACAAAAGAATAACCGCCAGTGATAAAGGCGTTAGTACCATTGGCAATTGCCAAATCTAAGGAAACTTCTGGAATAACAGCGGTGGTCTCATCATTCCAAAGAACATTCCCCCGGGCGGACAACGGTGTATTTCCCAATTTCACACGGCCTGTCAGATTACCACCAAAATTGGCAGCATCACTGTTTTGCCCACCATTAGTAACACCAGCTGCAACCCCAGCACCAACATAACTGGCATCCGTACCCCTTTTTACTTGAGCAGAAGCTTCACCTCCATTAATAATAAAAGGAGCAACTATTAAAGAAGACAATGCAGATATTGCCACAAAAGACTTGAGTATATTCTTCATAATCTGGAAAAACTTTGTATGTTTCACTTATATATTCAAAGTCGAAAATACTTTGAAAATGTTCCGGTTAATTTTGAATCTTTTTTGGCATTCTTCTCGGCATTGATGCACAGATTTTACAACCTGATAAAATTTTGCATAAATATGGCAAATAAAATAGTTAATTAATACCTGCTATCTGACTTTTTACATAGAATAGAATCGGAGGCTGTAGCAGATATGGCAACAACATTAAGAAGTAATCTATAAAGTTAAATTTTGGTAATGCTCATGGAGAGTAAATAATGCTAACCGCTACAAAAACATTGTCTGGTTTGATGGGTTTATGTGTCGGTGATGCCTTGGGTGTGCCAGTTGAGTTTACTAGCCGCGCTGAAAGAATGAAATCTCCAGTGACAACAATGCTAGGTTATGGCACATGGAATCAACCCCCAGGAACTTGGTCAGATGACAGTTCCTTGACATTTTGCTTGGCAGAAAGCCTCTGTAGAGGATATTCATTAGATGCCATAGCCAATTCCTTCTGGCGTTGGTACAAGGAAGCTTATTGGACTCCCCGTGGCAGCCTGTTTGATATTGGTCAAACCACCCATGAAGCAATTATGCGCCTTAAACAGGGAATATTACCTCAACACGCAGGAGGTAAAGTAGAAAATAGCAATGGCAATGGGTCTTTAATGAGAATTTTACCTATGGCTTATTGTTATCAAAACCTAACCCTACCAGAATTGATAGTGCGGGTGCATGATGTTTCTGCCATTACCCACGCTCATATGCGATCGCAAATGGCCTGCGGCATTTACATTACCATTGCCCTAGCCCTACTCAAAGGGGCGAACCTAGAGACAGCCTATTTAGAAGCATTAGAAAAAATCCAATCACTTTATTGTCAGCGGGAACATATTTTAGAAAAGCCCCATTTTCGCCGAATATTCAGCGGTGAAATAGCCAATATCCCCATAGAGGAAATTAACTCTGGCGGATATGTGATTGATACTTTGGAATCATCACTGTGGTGTTTGTTAAACACTTCATCTTACCCCGAGGCAGTACTAAAAGCCGTCAACTTGGGAGGAGATACAGATACCACTGCTGCCGTAACTGGGGGGTTAGCAGGAATTTACTATGGAGTAGAAAATATTCCCCCACAATGGATCAAAAAAATTCCTCGCAAAAGAGACATTATTAACTTGGCAGAGCGTTTTGCAAAAGCCATTGACGCTCAGATTGTTTAAATCGCCCCACCCCCTCCCGGCCAAGGGAGGAGGGAAAAAGGCGTTCTCAGACAACTGCTAAGGTTTAACCTGCCCAGAAATCCATTGCAAGTAGGCTTGGGAACCGGCAACAATAGGCAAGGCGATAATTTCTGAAACCTCGTAGGAATGGAGTTCACGAATTTTAGCTTCCAGAGACGAAAATATCGCCAAATCAGTCTTGATTAGTAACTGCCACTCATACTCTTTGTATATTTCTCCTTGCCAAGCGTAAATTGAATGGATAGGCAACAAACTCACACAAGCAGCTAACTTAGCTTCCACAAGGGCATTTGCAATTTTCTCTGCCTCCTGCCTGTTGGCAGTTGTCACCAGTACTACACCATAATCAGCAGGTATCTCCATAACTTTTAAACCATAGACAGAGAATAAACCTGACCATCAATCAACAGTCGCGTAATACCCTTGGCTTGCAGATGAGTACTAGCTTTTTGCAAAACTTTACTGTCAGGAACTTTAATCACGCGATCCCGCTTAGTAGAAAAGCGCTTTGCAACCCGATGGTTATCAAACACTGGCAAAGTTTTTTGCAGGGTTTCTAAATTAGGGATTTGACCCAAATCACCAAAATCCTTAAGTGGTCGGGTAATTAACTCAGAAGACCTATCGATAACTAAATAACAACTTTTCGGCAACTGTGCTGCGGAAAATGGCAAGACTTGAACTGGCGCTTCACTTAACCTTCGTCTTGCAACTAAAGGCATTACCTCCTCTGAGTCTTCCTCTTCGTCCTCGTAATCTTCGTCGTAATCTTCCTCCAACTCATCTTCCAAATCAGACAACTCTTCTGATTCGTCTAGCAACTCCTCTCCCAGCATTTGAGCAATAACACTTGCTTCCGTATGTTCCACCTTAAAACTAGGACGAGCAACACTGGTCATCTCCCGTTGCTTAGGCTCCAATATTTCCAATCGCTTTACCGGACGCAGCTTTGGTTTTTCTTCCGCCGAAGAGCGTCGTCGAATTCTTCTGATTGAAGAAGTGAATTCCTCCTCCTTCTCCTCCTCAGGTAGCTGTTCTTCAACCACTTGCTTCGGCGGCAAAATATCTGGTAACCTCAACCGAGGAGCCACTGTTTCCTGCACCGGCACTTCTTTCTCCGGCTCTTTTTCTGCTTGCCTTAACAAAGGCAATTGTTCATAACTTACCTGAGCCCTACCTTCAGGAGTTCTGGCAGCACGTTTAAGAGAAACGAGATATTCGTATTCATCTTCTGGTAACGTACTTTTGAGTAAACGACTAATTGTCGAGTTACTCACACCATAGCGTTCTGCCAAAGTTGACGTTGTTTCGGCAGTTTCTCGATATAACTTCAGGATTTCTTGTTTGTCAGGATCTGTTAGTTTTCTCACGGTAGACACCAAATTTCCTAAGCTCGTTTACCCCCGCACTCTCGTCGAATTCGGCTCAATAATGCTTCATCTCCGAGAACAGCGCCCATACCAAATAAAACTCCACTAAATACCCAAAACACTTCTAGTATCTCCCCACTTTAATAGTTTTGCCCTTGAGCATATTTAAACTCCATATCTGCAATGTAGAGCTAAAACGCCTCCGGTGCAATCATTCTTTATGACTGGGAAACTCCACCCCCCAAAAAGCCAGTGGCAAAGTTATAGCAATAATTAACACAAACACATCGTTAACTACGTAAAACCAACTCAACATAGCAACCAGGGCCCCTGAGGGTGTTGTTTGTTCTCTGCAAATCCACCATGCCAACACACTAGCAAATAATGCAACTGCCGAACCTATCAGCAATTGCCATTTTTCTAAATTAAGTCCTCTGGAACCTACATATGAAATCATGCCTATACCAAAAGAAATATAAGTCAGTACAAAAAAGATATCGCCAATAGATACATCTGGTTCTTCATTTAAGATTATTTCTATGCAACCGAAAAATGTCCCTCCCAACAAATAAGAAGACATACCAACAGCAATTGCGAGCCAAACATTTCGGCTACTAACAATTTCCAGGCCACGCCAATTCTTCAAGCATAAAACATCGGCACCCAACTAAGCCAAACCTTTAAAAATATTTGTACCAATCACGTACCAATCAGCACGTTTTTCCATAGCATCTACTTCTGGAACCTTGGCACTAAATAATAACAAGTATAGCAGTACCAGCAACACCCACCCCATGGACATCCAGATGATATTGCCACTAAAAAAGCAGGAGATTGAGAAAGATGTGCCCTTTTCTAAGAGCTACTCATAACAATGGACTAAGTAAATGCACTCAGGACTATTTTGCCGTTGTAGACCAGGCATCTTGCCCGCCTAAATCCAATGTAAATGTGAACATAAAAATCAAACCTTCTGGAATTTTTATTTGCATCTTGGCACAATATCAGGATATAATTCGGAAAGTAACTCCTCCAAGAGTTGCCAATTTCGATTGGGCGCGTAGCTCAGTGGATAGAGCCACGGATTTCTAATCCGTTGGTCGCAGGTTCGAACCCTGCCGCGCTCGTCTTTACCCAATGCAAACCTGTCAAAGGTAGTTTACACCACAAAATTACGTTCAAAGTTCCCCCCTTCCAGGGATATAGATGTACCCAAGGAGGGATCACTGGGCAAAACACCCGAAACCGTTAACTACCTAATCTTGACAGCACAGTGCAAAAAGCCCGTGACGAGGATTGAACTCGTGACCTCACCCTTACCAAGGGTGTGCTCTACCACTGAGCCACACGGGCAAAACCAAACCTGACATTTTTGAGTAACGAGCTACAAAGGCGCGAAAAAACCAATCACTTAGCCGTTATAGCTCACTACCTTAAAAGTGGTGGGCCGGGCTGGATTTGAACCAGCGTAGGCGCTAGCCAACGGATTTACAGTCCGTCTCCATTAACCACTCGGACACCGACCCATTTCTCTCACGATTACTAATCGTATCACCATATTTTAGAAAATGCAAGTGTTTTGCAAAAAAAAATTTTTGCCCCCGTGGAACAAATCTGTACAATACCCAAAAACATAGACCTTAATTAACTGGGTAATGGGTAGTTGATAGTACAGGGCGTGAAAATTCCAACCGATAGCGATAAAGAGCCACTGGACGAGAACCTGCGGTAAAGTAATCTGGATCTTGGGGTGAAAGATAAACAGCAGTTATTTGATCTGCCACAACTGCCGGCTCAGAAGTGGAAAGTTTCTGGTATGCCGTAGTCGATTCCACCACATTGAAGTAGGGAAAAGAACCACCTTTAAATAGTTGTTGAAATACTTCCGAACTGATAAACTTATCCTCCGAGGGTTTTTCAGTAGCCCTGGCTGTAATAATAGAAACTAATTGACGGTCACCACCTAAAAATGTAATTTGCCTATTGGGGGAGTCGGGGTCTACCTTCACTGATAACACACCTTCCTCACCTAAATAAGCTCTTGCCAAATTTAAGCTATTAAATGTTCTATCTGCCACTAAATTAGCTGATGGACTCAGTATTTTCGGCAGCAATGGCAACAATTTTAACCCAGGAATCCAAGGCTTGACTTTGATAAAACGAACCAGAAAACTTACAGGCTGATTGAGTTGTTGGCGATTAGATTCAAATCCAGGAGTGACAACATCCGGAGCTAAAGGTGCAACCAAATCTACCAATGTACTTGTAACTTGCCACGAACCTGCCATCCAATCAGGATAAACCAAATCCCCCTCAGCAGGTCGCACCGAAGTGAGTTGTTCCCATTCAGGAAAATTTGCTAATCGTTGAGATAATTCTCCCGCCATTGCTGTCCCAGCCCATCCTACTAGACAGCAAACAACTAAGCCAAAACTCCAAATTGCCCTCATCGTTAGTATAAATTTTACTTGCATTAACCAAAAGTATAAAATTAATTATAGTGATGCGAGGTTGAAAGCAGATAAACCAATCACACCTAATTGTCTATAAGTTAGGGTTTTGCTCTTAAATCACTGCATCTAATAATTGAGCCAGTAATTTTTCTACTTTGGCATTTTGCTTAAGGTCACTCCACACTTGACATTGCTTAAAGCGCCGAAAGATATCATCTACACGGCTTTTTAATAATGCAGTTGTTACTGACTGAGATTCCTGGTGAATTTAAGGAAAGATTATAGGCGACTGAGCATCCCTATGAGGCCAAAGTCTCACCCAGGGTTTTAAAAACGAGTCGGTTGAGTGACTGACCAGCTTAGTTTAATCTTTCGTAAGCAGCAACAATACGCTGAACCAATGGATGGCGTACAACATCCTGCTGAGTAAATTCGCAAAAACTAATACCTTCAACATTCTTGAGAATTTGTAAAGCTACTGCTAGTCCTGATTTTTGGTTCACGGGTAAATCTGTTTGTGTTGTGTCACCCGTAATCACCATCCGAGAACGGAAACCCAAACGAGTTAATACCATTTTCATCTGAGCAGGTGTAGTATTTTGGGCTTCATCTACAATGACAAAAGCATGATTGAGAGTGCGTCCTCGCATATAGGCAAGTGGGGCAACTTCAATTACACCACGTTCCATTAAACTGGGGACTTTTTCTTGATCAATGAATTCATAAATAGCATCGTAAAGTGGACGGAGATAGGGATTAATTTTCTGCTGTAAATCTCCGGGAAGAAAGCCTAGTTTTTCCCCCGCTTCCACCGCAGGACGAGTTAAAATCAGCTTTTCCACTTGGTTACTCAGAAGTGCTTGCACAGCAACCACAACCGCGAGATAAGTTTTACCTGTTCCCGCCGGGCCAATGCAAAATGTCAAGTCGTGCTTACGTATATCATTAATGTATTGTTTCTGCCGAAAGGTTTTGGCACGGATTTCTTCACCGCGACGAGTTTTAGCCAAAACATCTCGCTGCAATTCCTGAAGTTCATCTTGTCGATGGCTATCCAGAGCTTGACGCGCTGTTAAAATGTCCGCACTAGAAATACCATTGCCCTTCATCCAGATTGCTTCAAGCGATCGCACTAATTGAGCAGCGAGACGCTTTTGTGCTTCCGTACCACCAATGTGTAGTTCTTGCCCACGCAAAACCAAGCTAGCTCCTGTTTGTCGGGATAAGAATTTGAGATTTTCTTCTCTATCACCAGCCAAAGCAATGGCACTCGGAATATTAGGCAGCTGAATAATCAAGGCATCTGCCATAAGTATTTATTCTTGAATTTCTTTCACTAGAGTTTTTGACAACAACGGCTATGGGATTTTTAATTGAGAATTTTCCACTAAACTTTTGAGAACCAACCAAAATATCTGAGCGGAATTGACCACAGCCGCTCAGATATTCTCTTGGTTAACTAACGAGTTCGGGGTTTGACAACTGGTTTAGGTATGTTTACAGTTTTGTCTGGCGTTTTGGGTTCTGGCGATCGCTCTTGGTGATCGTCCTCAGAAGACATTCCCTCTCGTCCCAAATTACTGCCGTACATATCCACGTACACTGATTGTCCAGCAAGTCCTGCTGCCGCCGCAATGACCGTTCTGATAGCCTGAATATTGCGTCCCCCTCGACCAAACACTTTCCCCTTATCTTTACTGTCGAAGGCAATGCGAATCCAAACCCGTTTAAGCGTGTGAGAAACTTCACAATCAACACTTAAACTTTCTGGAGATTCTAAAAACGGCTGCATCAAAAACTTAACCAGCCCCACATAGTCAGGACTAGTTTTTGGGGATCTCATACCAGCATTAAGATGCAGTTTGGTTTGTGGCACTGACCTGTTCAAAAACATTGGCTTTTACTAAAATGCTACGGACGGTATCAGTGGGTTGAGCACCTTGTTGTAATCGCTTGACGATACCGGGAACATCTAGTCGCACTTCATCAGTTCTGGGATTGTAGAATCCCAGCTCTTCTAGGGGACGGCCATCGCGGCGAGCAAGGCTGTTAATAGCGATAATGCGGTAACTTGGTTCCCGCTTTTTGCCGTATCGCTTCAGGCGCAATTTAATCATGGTTGAGAACTAATTCTCCTATTAGTTGATACTGAAATGCTAATTCTAGCACTTGCCCAGCATTTCCCGCTATGAATAATTGACCTGCCCCATCAACCCTATACAAGTCCAGAGGGACTATTATCCCGCAACTAAATTTTGTAGCTTCCTAATCTAATTGGCATTTAAACTCATGAAAACCACAATCAGCAATAACTCAAGCTAATTTGTGATTTGATAGCATCCCAAAAACCCTTAAACTTTCTACTAAAGGTAGTTTTTTATACACATCATCTTTCTGGAGATTCTTCATTTTCTAAAGATTGCCAAAGCCCTTTCTCTTTTTATCTTTGCTCTTTTTCTTTTTGGCACCAGCGCCATTGTTATAACCCCGCCATCCAGGGGCAGCCGGACGATTAGCAGCACCAGCAAAAGCATCACCCATACCGCCGAACATTCCCGGCATTCCAGGCATTTGACCTTGGCCCATTTGCTGCATAAGATTCCGCATTTTTTGGAAATCAGCCACCAGCTTACTCACATCTGGCTCTTTGTAACCAGATCCCTTAGCAATTCGCCGCCGCCGACCGGGAGAACTTGCCAATAAATCAGGGTCTTGGCGTTCTTGGCGAGTCATAGAATTAATCATTGACTCGCACCGCTTCAGCTGAGTTTCTCCCTGCTTCAATTGCTCATCTGAAATTTTGTTCATTCCGGGAATCAACTTCATAATTCCTCCCAGTGAACCCATATTTTTCAACAAACGTAACTGTTTGAGAAAGTCATTAAAATCAAACTTGGCTGACAGGATTTTATCCTGCATTTTCTCAGCATCTGCCAAATCAAATTCTTCCTGGGCTTTTTCCACCAGGGTCAGAACATCACCCATCCCCAAAATCCGCGAAGCCATGCGGTCAGGATAAAAAGGTTGCAGAGCTTCAACCTTCTCCCCTACCCCCACAAACTTAATGGGCGCTCCCGAAATCTTTCGTACTGACAGCGCAGCACCACCACGGCTATCACCATCTAATTTAGTCAGAATCGCCCCAGTAATACCGATTTGTTCATGGAAAGTACGGGTGAGATTTGCCGCCTCTTGACCAGTCATGGAATCCACCACCAGCAAAGTTTCATCAGGTTGCACAGTAACTTTAATGCGGGCTAGTTCCGCCATCATGTCTTCATCAATTTGCAGACGACCCGCCGTATCAATAATGACTGTATTAATACCTTCTGCCCTAGCACGTTCCACACCCTGACGGGCAATTTCCACAGGGTCGGCATCGCCACCCAACTCAAAAACCGGAACCTCAATTTGTTTACCTAAGGTTATCAGCTGGTCAATAGCAGCTGGGCGATATACATCCGTAGCTACCAACAAACAGCTACGCTCTAATTTGCGTAAATGTAAAGCTAATTTAGCGGTGGCCGTAGTTTTACCAGTCCCTTGCAACCCAGCCATTAACACAATTGTGGGTTTTTCTTCAGCTTCGGCCAAAGGAACATTTTCTGCCCCCATTACCTGCACCAACTCATCGTAAACAATTTTGATGAACTGTTGGTCAGGTCGCACACCAGTAAGGACATCAGCACCTTGTGCTTTGGTTTCGACTTCGCTAATAAAATCCTTAACTACCTGGAGATTCACATCGGCTTCCAACAAGGCGCGACGCACTTCCCGCAAAGCGTCTTGAATATTGGATGTCGAAATTTTGTCTTGTCCCCGCAGTTTCTTCCAAGCACTTTCTAAACGTTGAGATAAAGCATCAAACATAATGTAATTACAGGTAATTCGCCAATGATTCACCCTGAACCGCCCAGCCTAAAACCTTCTGGGTCGATCCAGAAACTTCGCTAAAGTTTTAACGTGCTATTTACAGCTTAGTAGTTTTCATCCCCCTTGAGCAAACACATACCCTTCGTTATCGAGGCGGTAAACCGTCCTTTCTTGTTGGCGGGGAAATTGCGGAAATTGCCGCTTCCCCACCACAGAATTCACCCAAAATTAATTAGGCTAGCTGGTTTTTATCTGCGGTGGTATACCGATTCAGTGAGAAAATTGGAAATGTCTAGCATGGTTAAACCCAGAGAGTCCCCGAGGTAAACCCAAAGATACGCCGAGTCATTAGTTTATTTTACGTTGAGGTCGAAGTAATGGGACAGGTTATTACTCAGGTTGATGCTTTTACTAATATGTGTTTTGCAGGTAATCCCGCAGCAGTCTGCGTTTTATCTGAATCTCAGGATGATACCTGGATGCAGAGTGTAGCCCAGGAAATGAATTTATCTGAGACCGCTTTTTTGATCAAACAGGATGATGGTTTTAGTCTGCGTTGGTTTACACCGACAGTAGAAGTACCTCTTTGTGGTCACGCAACCTTGGCTAGCGCCCATGTACTTTGGTCTCAGGGGTATTTGTTACTGGATGAAGTTGCTCGTTTTTATACTAAAAGCGGTGTTTTAATTGCTCAACGTCAGGGCGAGTGGATTTTGTTAGATTTTCCAGTGAATTTCTCTGAAGTTACAGTCCCCCCTGGTGAGTTAAGCACAGCTTTAGGTGTACCCTGTAAATCTGTACTCCAGAATTCCTTAGGGTATTTAGTAGAACTGGAGTCTGAACAATTAGTACGACAAATGCAGCCTAATTTTCAACACTTGAAAAAATTACCTCTAGCTAACGTGCTTGTTACTAGTCAAACTGATCCTCATTCTGAATATGATTTTGTTTCTCGCTTTTTTGCCCCACAATTAGGTATAGATGAAGACCCAGTAACTGGCGCAGCCCATTGTTGTCTAGCTCCTTTCTGGCGTCATCGCCTCGGTAAAGATCAGTTTGTGGCCTTTCAAGCATCCCGTCGCGGTGGAGTTGTCAAGGTGTACTATCCAGGAGGCCATCGCGTATTTCTCTCTGGACAAGCAGTAACCGTTATGCGTGGCGAATTATTTACTTAAAAAACTCAGCTTCCCTCAAGGTTTATCTGAATTTAATAAAAACGTTAAGATTAAATTCAAGCCAAGCCATCATCAACCGTTGCAATGCCTGCTAAATATCCCAGTAAAAAAAACTCTCATATAAGACCTTGTAACTGGCCAATTGAGCAATTACCAGGATTAAATCATGAAGAACAAGCCCGACTGCAAAATTCTGGGATTGCAACTACAAAAGAACTGATCCAACAAGGTAAAACACCGGAAACTAGGGTAAATTTAGCAAACAAATTACAGGTTAATCTTCAATACGTGAATAAATGGATTGCCTTGGCCGATTTGGCGCGTATTCCTGCCATAGGACCGGAATATTGCGGTTTATTGCTGCATTCAGGTATCGCTTCTGTAGCACAACTAGCTCAAACCCCCACCCACAGATTACACCAACAAATTATGCGCCTACAAGTATCAACAATGCAACGACGAGACTTGTGTCCAGCCATGGACGTAATTCAACAATGGATTCAACAGGCAACAATATTACAAAGTTTTGACTCCTAATCAGTCTTAATATATTAATCTTTAACCAACACACCATTGAGAAAAATATCAGCTAATCCTTCTGCCATTTGCTGCATTTCTTGGGGGGAAGCATCTGGCGACATCACAGTACTGTCAGAAAAACCTGCGATCGCAAACATTCCTAAAAAAACCTTAGCCACCAATTTAGCATCAGTTTGACGATAAATGCCCTTATCCATTGCCGTTTGAAAAAAAGCTTCAGCCACATCAGTCATTTTATTAATCACCTCTACTTGAATCCGATCGCGTAAATCTGGATGAAACTGCACCTCCATAAAACAAACCCGCATCAAATCTACATTTTTGTGTAAATTCCACATCCTGCGGCGCATTACTTGGGCAACAGCCTTATAACTACCCATTTCGCTCAGTTCAGTCAGCAAATCTGTGAGAACATCCACCCAGCCACTCGTAGCTACTTCCACTAAAATCGATTTTTTGTTGGCGAAATGACGAAACAAAGTACCTTCAGCAACACCTGCGGCTTGGGCTAAGTCCCTGGTGGTGGTACCATCAAATCCCCTAGAGGCAAACAACTTCTGTGCCGCCTGTAAAATCCGCGTACGTGTTTGTGCTTCTGAAGGGTATGGTGAATTAAAAACTCGCATAGCAATAACTGTGTAATCTTCCGAACCCGATTTGTGTCATTATTGTCTAACGTCAAAGACCAAAAGCATACAAAGCTTAATACAAGATTAACCCTCTGTTCGTTACTTAGCATATTTCTTAGGTTGTGTAACTTGAATTTTGTGCTCCCTTATGAATCAGCCTAGTCGTTCAATTTTAAATTGGTCACATCAATTCACCATCACATTCCGTCGGCTCTTCATCATCTTTATGGTAGTCGTAGTTTTCTGGTGGGGATCACTTCCAGACACAGCTTTAGCCCAAACTCAAACTGCAAATCCTCCCCAAACCACACCAGAGCCAAATTCCATTCAACCCTACTTAGATCGGGTAATTCAGCAATTGACCGAATTTCGCCTGGACAATGGTTTAAAGTTCATAGTTTTAGAACGCCATCAAGCACCTGTAGTGTCCTTTGTTACTTATGCTGATGTAGGTGGAGTAGATGAACCAGATGGTCAAACAGGTGTAGCACACTTTTTAGAACACTTGGCATTTAAAGGCACAACGCGCATCGGTACAAAAGACTACGAAGCAGAAAAAATTTTACTAGCTCGCTTAGAACAACTAGATACCCAAATCAAAACAGCCAAAGCTAACAGCAAACAAGATGATCTAGCTCAATTGCAAAAAGAATTTGAGCAAGTAGAATCTCAAGCAAACAATCTCATTCAACAAAACCAACTGGGGCAAATTGTCACCCAAGCAGGTGGTGTAAACTTGAATGCTACCACATCATCCGAAGCAACTAAGTACTTTTACAGCTTTCCCGCTAATAAATTGGAACTGTGGATGTCACTGGAGTCAGAACGATTTTTAGAACCTATCATTCGCCGTGAATTTTACAAAGAAAAGGAAGTAATTTTAGAAGAGCGTCGGATGCGGGTAGATAATTCGCCTATCGGTATGATGGTAGAGCAATTTGTGGATAATGCTTTCACAGTCCATCCCTACAAACGGCCAGTAATCGGTTACGAAGAAGATATCCGTAATCTCACCCCAGAAAATGTGCAAAAATTTTTTGAAAATTACTATGTACCCAGTAATTTAACCATTGCTATTGTCGGAGATGTCAATGCCGATGAAGTCAAAAAACTGGCAAAAATTTATTTTGGGCGCTATCAAGCCAAACCCAAAGCAATAACAAACATTCCCGTTGAACCACCCCAAACACAAACAAAAGAATTTACTTTAGAACTACCTTCTCAACCTTGGTATTTACAAGGCTATCACCGCCCATCAGTTAGCCATCCCGATGATGCAGTTTATGACATTATTAGCAGTTTATTAAGTAATGGACGCACATCACGTTTGTATAAATATTTAGTAGAACAGCAGCACTTGGCATTAGATGCTCAGGGTTTTAGTGGTTTTCCTGGCAATAAGTACCCAAATTTAATCTTGTTTTATGCTCTAACCGCCCCCGGTCACACAGTAGACCAAGTAGCAATAGCCCTAGAAGCAGAAATTGACAAATTGAAAACCGAACCTGTAACAGCAGCTGAGTTACAACGAGTCAAAACCCAAGCACGAAGGAGTTTATTACGTAGCCTTAATTCAAACATGGGTATGGCACAGCAGTTATTAGAAGCAGAAGTAAAAACAGGTTCCTGGCGAAATTTGTTCAAGCAATTAGATCAAATCGCGTCGGTAACAACTGCTGATATTCAACGAGTGGCTAAGGCGACCTTTGTACCAGAAAACCGCACAATTGGCAAGTTGTTGTCAAAACAAGGATAAAAAGTTCAACACCAGAAACCCTGACGATACGGAGACTAAAAAGCCCATGCCATTAAAAATTTTCAATCTTCAATTCCGGTTTGCCAAGGGTCAGGCAATATTTTATAGTTTGATTTTTGTTGTTGCTTGTTTATTGGTCAGTTTTAACTTTTCCTTGGCAGCAACAGCAGCAGCCAAGCATTACACTGATTTAGAACTGCCACCCCTACCTGAAATTAAGTTACCCAAATACGAGCGATTTGTGCTAGAAAACGGCTTAGTTGTCTATTTGATGGAAGATCACCACCTCCCGTTGGTAAGTGGTATCGCTTTAGTCCGGACAGGCCATCGCTTTGAACCCAATGAGCAAATCGGCTTGGCCAGTTTGACTGGAGAGGTAATGCGGACAGGGGGAACTCAAAAACATTCTGCTCATCAGCTCAATGACATATTAGAACAACGGGCTGCTATTGTCGAAACCAGTATTGGCACAACTTCAGGTAATGCTAGCTTTGAATCACTCAGCGAAGATTTAGAAACCGTGTTTGATTTGTTCGCTGAAGTGCTAAGAGAGCCTGTATTTGACCAAAAACAATTAGATTTAGCGAAAACTCAAGGAAAGGGTACTGTTGCCCGACGTAATGATGATCCAGATAATATTGCCAATCGGGAATTTCAAAAGCTAATTTATGGCCAAGACAGCCCCTATGCCCGCACAATGGAGTATGCAACGTTAGATAACATTTCTCGTCAAGATTTAGTACAGTTCTACCAACAATATTTCCATCCTAACAATATGATTTTGGGGATAGTAGGCGATTTTAAACCCCAGAAAATGCGATCGCTCATCCAAGCTAAATTTGGCAATTGGCAATCCCATACCCAAATTACTCACCCCCAGCTATCAGAAATAAAACCAGCTCATACAGGGGGTGTATTTTTTGTCCATCAACCACAACTAACCCAGAGTAGCATACTCATGGGCCACCTCGGCGGTAAATTTGACAGTCCTGACTATGCAGCCTTAGATGTATTGAACGGAGTATTAAATGGCTTTGGTGGACGCTTATTAAATGAAGTGCGATCGCGCCAAGGTTTAGCTTACTCTGTCTATGCCTACTGGAGTGCCCGCTTCGACTATCCAGGAATGTTCATTGCTGGTGGACAAACGCGATCAGATGCTACTGTGCAGTTTGTCCAAGCCTTACAAGCTCAAATCAAACGCATCCAAACTCAACCCATCACACCACAAGAACTAGCTTTTGCCAAAGAATCTACCCTTAACTCCTTTGTATTCAACTTTCAAGACCCCAGCCAAACTCTATCACGATTAGTGCGATACGAATATTACGGCTATCCAGCTGATTTCTTATTTCGCTATCAAAAAGCCGTAGCAGCCACAACAGAAACCGATGTGCAACGAGTAGCACGACAATACCTCAACCCAGACAAACTAATAACTTTGGTAGTGGGGAATCAAAACGCTATCAAACCCCCACTGACACAGCTAGCTGCATCAGTAACCCCAATAGATGTGACAATTCCCAGCCCCCAAGCACAAGCCCAAAATTAAAACTCACCCAGGGACGCGATGTATTACGTCTCTATGCGTCTCTAAAAACTCAACATTAGCAACTCCTACTATTATAAAAACCTTGCTTTTTAAGACATAAGTACTATATTTTTGTCTAGAAATTTATTAAAATTTATTGACTTTTTTAATACAATTGCCAAATATTAGAAATAGATTATAATTCGCAACGCTATCGTTTCCAAAGTCATAGTGAATTTCACTATAACTATTTAAGGAGTAAATTACATGGCAACGACAAAAATTTATGACTTGTACCCAACTAATACCCAACAACTTTTTCATGAAATAACAGAAAGAGAAATGCGGCAAGTCAAAGCACGCGAAAGAAGTATAATAACTCCAATTGTCACCGATGTAAACGAACAATCTTTAGCAAATGTCTTAGATCAAAATTTAAATAATCTTCTTTTTAACTTGAGGGGACAAATGAATGCAGCACTTTCTAATGCCAGAATGACAGTAAACGAAGAATTCAACTTTCTGTAATTTTTTTATATTAATCATCATCGTGCTTTTGAGTATAATTCACTTAAATTTGCACGATTTTTTCTGTAAATTAATATTTATAAGAAAATTAAACTTCCCTTGCTATAAGTCAACATAATTAAAAATAAAATCACCAAGATATAGCTCCCAGAGTTATTTGATAACTCTGGGAGCCCCTTGTTACTTTTTTTTCAGTTGAACTACTTATCAAGTCTGGCAAATTACCCCTTTTTTGCCTCTCCTACTCATCATCCCCCAAAAGTCACAAAACAGCGTTACTCATAATACACCATTGCCAACAATTACAAAAGTTATTTCATATCTTGCACATTCAGCAAGAAAGCAAGGGCAATGGAAAAATAACCAATTAAAACTAATGAAGACCTATAAATATACAAAATGGCATTTGATATCCCCATAAAAATATTTGAACTCTCAAATAAACTTCCCATATCTGCATTTGGTATGTTGCAATTATTTAAACAACTATTATTGTCAACTAAAAAGCAGATTAATCAAATAAAACTGATTTTTTTAAAAAGACACAACTCTTGAATATATGTCTTTTTCACCATAGTTTTAGCCTTGACTTTCTGATTTTCAATCAATAAAAATAGCAGTAACAGTTAAGCAGACACAGCTTCATTGATTACCAATTTAAAGTTTGTGTGCAACTGCTTAATTGCCACAAGACTGTTAGGAGTAAATCATGGCAAATATTACACTGTCTGAACTACACGCTGTTGGTTCTGAGTTGTTCCAAGATTCCGAAAGTTTTATTAATGAATTCAGCGCTGTAGATTCCATCTCCGGTGGACAAGCCACTGGCGCAGGTGTTAGCAACCCTATCACATTAACTAAACTGGCTGAAGCCTATGTTTATACATATGGCATTGGTCACGTGACAGTGTTAGCCAAATCATTCAGTGTAACTGGAATTTAATCCTTCCGAGTCACTACTGAGCTTGATGGTTTGCCAGGGATTAAAGGTAAAAAGTTAAGTCATTTATAAAATGAACATCAACTTTTGCCATCACCAATAATCCCTGAGGTCTAGCTAATCGAAGCAATCTTCAGTTTCATAAGAACAAGTCTTTTAGGAGTACATCATGGCAAATATTACACTGTCTGAATTACACGCTAATGGTTCTGAACTATTCCAAGATGCGGAAAGTTTTCTCAATGAACTCAGCAATGTAGACTCCATCTCTGGTGGACAAATGGGCTTTCTTGGTGGCGCCACTGCCGCTCAAGCTGCTGTCAGTGATCCTAAGACACTGACTAAATTAGCTGAGGCTTTTGTTTTTACCTACGGCATTGACCACGTTACCGCGTTAGCCAAGTCATTCAGTTTCCCTGCTATTTAATGACTCCGGATAGCTACTGAGATTGATGGCTCTTGAGGGATTAAAAGTAATAAATTCCCTAATTACCAATAATCCCTAAGAGCCAGCTAGAAACCATCTTGATCTTCACTGAAACTAACAAGTCTTCACAAGTTCACAAGTCTTTTAGGAGTACATCATGGCAAATATCACACTTTCTCAACTACACCCTGCTGGTTCTGAACTCTTCCAAGATGCGGAAAGTTTTCTCAATGAACTCAGCA
>WGNO01000030.1 GCA_016124525.1 Nostoc sp. RI_552
TCGTATCTTCGTACAATATTTTAGCGATAGCCTGAATGTGTTCTTGCAGTTCTTTTTCCTGTTCGGGAGTCATCTTTACTACCTTTTATCTAGATTCCACTACTCTCATTATCCCTCACTTAAAAAACTGGGATGCTCCCTAAATATATCGGTCTTTATCAGTTAGAAAACACATCAAATAATTGACTGTCTGAACTGCTCCCCGGATGAATCCGGGGAGGAGTAATTCAGATAACTTTGGTTAGATGGTGTAGCAAAAGTTGATTGTATGTTCTCAGAACTAGCCGACATCATCATGGGCAAAACGGTTAAAGAGGAAGTCTAAGGCATAGTTCCGCAGCTGATAGTATTGTGGATCTTCCATAATCCGCGCGCGATCGCGGGGACGACTAAAAGGAATTTTCATGACTTCACCAATTTTGGCCTGTGGGCCATTGGTCATCATTACTAATTTATCTGCTAAAAATAAAGCTTCGTCAATGTCGTGAGTAATCATCAACACAGTACAACGATTTTCGTTCCAAATTTTCAGCAGTTCTTCTTGTAACTCTTCTTTGGTAATTGCATCTAGTGCCCCAAAGGGTTCATCTAAAATTAAGACCTTGGGACGAATTGCCAAAGCACGAGCAATAGAAACCCGTTGTCTCATACCGCCGGACATTTGGGTAGGTTTCTTGTCCATTGCATCACTTAATCCCACCATTACCAGATGTTCCCGGACAATTGCGCGTTTTTCAGCTTCTATTTTGTTGGGGTAAACAGCGTTAACCGCTAGATAAATATTTTCAAAGGCTGTGCGCCAAGGTAACAAAGCATAGTTTTGAAACACTACCATTCTATCGGGGCCTGGTTTAGTGATGGGTTGACCTTCTAATAAAACTTGCCCAGTGGTAGGAGTGTTAAAACCTGACACCATATTCAGCAGTGTTGATTTACCACAACCAGAGTGACCGATGACGCAAATAAATTCACCTTGTTCTACATTTAGGTTTACACCATCAAGAACAGTGAAAGGGCCTTTCTTGGTGGGATAGACCTTGGTAACATCTTTGATTTCTAAAAAAGATTGGCGAGGGTCATTGGCAAGACTTAAAAATCTACCCTGTCTATTTGTAGTAAATTCTGTGATGAAACTGCTGTTTTCCATGGTATTAATGTAGGATATTTAAGGATTTAGGGTGAGTAGAAGGCATTGCTCTAACTTGCCTTAAGGAACTTTTCTTGTTGGTGAGTCGAGGATGACCTCGGCAACTGAAACATCACGTTTAATTTTGAGGCTGTTTAGATAGGCAATGGGGTCATCAGTATTAAAGGGTGTACCATCAAATAATTGAATAGGTTGGCGAGTGTAGCTGATATCCAAACCTAATTCTCTGGCGGCGGTACTAAATATCCGCACGCTGCACAATCTTTCCACAATTTCCACCCAGTTTCTAGGAAAGGGAGTATCACCCCAACGAGCCAATTGGCTCATAATCCACATTTGTTCCGTGCGACTGGGGCGATTAATGGCAGAGTCAGAGTAAAACTGATGGTGAGCATACTGGCGCAGTGGATGGTTGATGTCACAAGTACCACTGTTGGGGTTTTCTAGTTGGATGTACTGTAAATCGGTGCTGACGTAATCTCTACTTGCCAAAATTTTGGTAATTTCTTCGGCATTTTCGGGTTTTGCACAGTATTGGCAAGCTTCTAGTAAGGCTTTAGTTAAGGCAATATAAGTATTGGGATAAGCTTCTGCCCAATCTTCTCGCACACCGAGAACTTTACCCGGGTGTCCTAACCAAACTTCTAAGTCCGTGGCAATGGTGAAACCTAGGCCTTCCTCAGCTGCGCGGTAGTTCCAAGGTTCACCGACACAGTAACCGTTAATAGTGCCGGCTTTTAGGTCAGCAACCATTTGGGCGGGGGGAATAATTTTCATATCTACATCTAAGTCCGGGTCAATTCCCCCAGCCGCCAACCAGTAACGCAGCAATAAGTTGTGCATAGATGCCGTATGCACTACCCCCATGATGTGCCGTTGTTCACGGGTACGCAACAGGTAATCTTTAAAATCTGATAAGGTAACTACACCTTGGTCATAAAAGCGTTTCGCTAATGTGATGGCGTTACCGTTGCGAGTCATGGTCAGGGAAGTCACAACAGGAACTGGTGTATTGTTATGTCCTCCCAGTGTTAACCACATGGGCATCCCAGAAGGCATTTGTGCTGCATCAATATAGCCCCCTACTATGCCATCAACGATACCACGCCAGCTGGTTTCCCGGACAAGGTTAACTTGATCTAATCCGTGTTTGGTGAAGAAACCTTTTTCTTTTGCTACTGCTAAGGGGGCGCAGGCGGTAAGGGGTAGGAAGCCAATTTCTAAGTTTACCTTTTCTAATCCATGGCGAGCCACAGCAGCAGTTTTTCTGGCGCGAATTTTCTTCACCCGTTTCTGCTGGTTGAGGAAGTAAATCATTTCACTCCGCAAGCTGTAATAGCTAGGGTGTTCCACTACTTCCATGCGTTTACGAGGGCGGGGAATATCAACTTCGAGAATGTCACCAATTTTTGATGCTGGGCCATTGGTGAGCATGACAATCCTATCAGATAGCATCACTGCTTCATCCACATCATGAGTTACCATGACGGCGGTAACTTGATTTTCTTCGCAGATTTGCATTAACTGTTCTTGTAAGTTACCCCTTGTCAAAGCATCTAGTGCGCCAAAGGGTTCATCTAATAGTAGTAATTTAGGACGAATTGCTAAAGCCCGAGCGATGGCTACTCGTTGTTTTTGTCCACCAGATAACATAGCGGGCTGCTTGTCAGCATGGGGGCGCAACCCCACCATGTCTATATGTTTTTCGGCAATTGCCTTACGTTCAGCTTGGGGCATTCCCCGCATAACTGAATCGACAGCCAAGGTGATATTTTCTCGTACCGTTCGCCAAGGTAGCAATGAATAATTTTGAAAAACTACCATTCGGTCTGGCCCTGGCTTGCTAATTCTTTGTCCTTCCAAAGTCACTACACCTTCACTTGGTAAATCCAAACCTGCAATCATATTTAATAAGGTGGATTTACCGCAACCAGAATGACCAATCAAAGAAACAAACTCACCTTTTTTAATTTCTAGATCTATTCCTTTGAGGGCGATATATTGGCCACCGCCAGTGAGATTAAATACTTTGTCAATTTGGTCAACAGCAACGAATACAGACATAATTTTTCGTGATTGAAGAGCAGGAATTTTTACGCAGTTTCTATTTTTGTTCTGTGGGTAAAATCAAGTTTTGAATCCAAGCCATCAGTTTGTCTAGTAACAAACCCACTGCACCGATGTAAACCAGTGCCAAGATAATTTCGCTGATGTAGTTGTTTTGGTAAGCATCCCAAATAAAGAAACCAATACCGACAATACCTGACATCACAATTTCGGCTGCAATAATTGCCAACCAAGCTAAACCAATGGCAATTCTCAAACCTGTAAAAATGTAGGGTAAGGCAGCAGGAATAAGGATGTTAAAGAAATAGTCTTGTTTAGAAAGTTGCAGCACCTTGGCAACATTGTTATAGTCCTGGGGAATTTCTTTCACACCTACAGCTGTGTTAATGAGAATTGGCCAAATTGCCGTGATAAATATCACAAACAGCGCGGCGGGTTCGTTTTGTCTTAAAGCTGCTAGGGAAATAGGCACCCAAGCTAAGGGGGGTACAGTTCGTAATAACTGAAATAAAGGATCTAAGGCTTTAGACATGGTTTTATTCACACCGATGCCAATGCCTAAAGAAACACCAACCAAAGCAGCGAAAGAGTAACCAATAGCTACCCGTTGCAGACTAGCCCAAATTTGCCAAAATAATCCTTTATCAATACCGCCTCGGTCATAAAAGGGATATAAAATCAAAATCCAAGTATCTTGGACAACTTTGATAGGCCCTGGTAGTGTTGCGCCAGGAGTCCAAGAAAAAATTTGCCAAACCACTAGAAAACTTACAAGCGCTATCAATGGCGGCACAAGTTCAGGAAGTTGTTTTTGGAATTGATATATTAAATTTTTGTCTAATTTATGATTAGCTGAAGTTCGTTGTGTAAATGTCATATGCCCTCTTGATTCATGAACAATGATGGTTGTACAAACGCGATATATGCTGTCTCGTATCACTAAACACTAACTTTCTTGATTTGCAGACTCTTGAGATATGCTTCTGGGTTTTCCGGGTCAAATTTTGTGCCATCAAAAAATTCTTCTATTCCACGAGATGTTTTGGTGGGAATATCAGAGGTTGCAATTCCTGCTTCTTTTGCCGCTTCTTTCCAAATATCTTCGCGGTTAACTTTATCGATTAATGCTCTAGCCTTGGTAGCGTTGTTGACAATGTAATCTTTGGGCAAGAATCCCCAACGGACACTTTCTGTGATAAACCATAAATCATGACTCTTATAAGGATAAGAAACGCTGCCTTTTTCATCTTTCCAATACAGGGCGGCCATTGATCTGTCATCAATTTGACGACCTTCTCCCATGTCGTATTTACCCATGAAGGGGGGGATTAAAACGTCAACTGGTACATTAAAGTAAGCTCTTTGTGCCAAGATATTGGCCATTTCTTGGCGATTATCAAAGTTATCGCACCATTGTTGAGCTTCCATGATGCCTTTTAACAGTGCTTTGGTAGCTTTAGGATGCTGGTCAACCCAATCAGCTCTCATGGCTAGATATTCTTCCGGGTGATTCTTCCAAATTTCTGCTGTTAATGCAGCCATGAAACCAATTTTGTCTTTGACGATACGGAAAGGCCAAGGGTCACCAGTGCTAAACGCATCCATCGTCCCTGTTTTCATGTTGGCGACGGTTTGCGCTGATGGGACTGTGAGCAATTTCACATCTACATCAGGGTCAATACCACCTGCGGCTAACCAGTAGCGAATCCAAAAATCTTGGTTAACAGCTGGGAAAGTTTGGGCAGCTGTGAAAGGTGTTGGTGAAGCTTTGAGTTTGGAAAATATGGACTTGGCATCGGCTAATTGTAACCCTATACCCCTACCTTGGTGTTTGTTCGCCATCGCAATGCCATTTCCATGTGTGATTAATTGACATAATGCATACATGGGAATTTTTTGATTACCCTTAGTGATTAAACCTTCAGTAATTAAATGAGGCATGGGCATTTGCCATTGACCACCATCAATTCCACCTCCAGCAGAACCAATTTCTACGTTATCCCTAGCTGACCCCCAAGAAGCTTGTTTAGAAAGCTCCACATTGGTCATACCATATTTAGCAAAAAACCCTTTTTCTAGGGCAATAATTAAAGGCGCAGCTTCTACAATTGGCACATATCCTAACTTAACTGCATTAGTTTCTGGAGCTTGTTCGGGGCTAAAATTGGCAGCTGGTTGAGCAGTTTCTCTGGACAAAGTGTTACCAGCATTGGGTTCTGGAGGATTGCCCACACATCCTTTCAACAACACCGCACCTGCTGATGCTCCAGATGTAAAGATAAATTTACGGCGAGTAAATTGATGAAAAAGTTCTGACATATAAGCTCCTTAAAGCTAAACTTTAATTTTTTCTCAAAACAATTATTGCAAGTGAAACTCAATGTTTCTTGCATAATTTGTAATTATGTTCGCCATAGTCAGGTAATCAAAAAAAACCTGCTTATGTACGGACACATTAAGGTGAATTAATTTGGTAAATTGATGGCTATTTGGGTTATTGCTCACCCGGTTATTAAGGTATTGAAATTAGTTTACAGGCATTGCTATAAAAATGGTTTAGTTTTGAAAGCCAATTATTAAATAAATATTAGATTGAAGCTATAAGTAAAAGTTAATCATTGAGTCAAAAGCTACCATTAGCCTTGAATGTATTGTCATTTATAAAAGTAATACGAAAAACTAGAGCCATCCTAAATAAGTCAGTAACATCCAGATACCCGACCTTTTTAACAAGTCAGGTATCTGAGCCTTTCCATGTTGCTAAATCAAATAGGATTGCTATAGAGAAATTACAATTAAATATATTTGAATTTGTTTATTATTAACTAGGTTTTGGTAAAGCATACCAGAAGTAAAAAAGGAGTAAGGAATAAATCTTGTCAAGATGAAAAGCCATGGGGTGATTGATTGCATAGGCAAATATCCCTATTCCCCACAAAAAGAGAACAAATTCCCCTGCTCCCCTTCATCACTGGGTTAACCCCAAGGCGTTATAGTGACTCACACTCTTTTTTAGTTATATGGTGACGATAGCGAAACATCGCTTCTAATTGGGCTTGTACTAGCCAACCAGTCATAAATTCAACTGTTCCCCCACCAGGTATGGAAAAAGAAATAGCATCAGTGAGCTTGGTTTTACCATTTTCGCCGACAAACCGATGTTCATGTACCCAAGATTCAAAAGGGCCAGATATTTGTTCGTCGATAAACAGATGATTTTTCTCACATTTAGTGTGACGCGCTAACCAAGTTAAAGGTAATGGCCCCAAAAACAGACGAAATTCAGTAATAGCACCTACTTCCAGCCCACCTTGACGACGGACAACCTGAACTGGTTGCCAAGGTGGGTTGAGTAGTTGCAAAATATCTGGTCTTTCGTGGAATTTCCACACTACTTCCGGTGGGGCGTTAATTACTGAGAAATGTTGAAAGTGCAGCATGAACAGAAAAACCTAAAATTTAGCCTTCACAATCACTATCAATCTCGACATCTAGGGTATCTTCATCAACCCTGACATATAAAATATTTGGGTTACAGCAAACTTGACAATCTTCTCCATAGGATTGTTGTGTCCCGGCACTCAAATCGATAAAAGTTAAGTTTGGTTCTCCGCAATAAGCGCAGTAATACTTGGCAGTATTTTGCATTCGTTTCACAGCTAGGAATTAGACGGCTGTAGTTTTTTGGGGGATGAGTTAACATCAGTGGTAGCTAAGGCTACCCCAGGAAAACTATCAGCCAAGTGCTTCAGTAGTGTAGACCTTGGCAGAGGCCCTTGCAAGTGATTCCAAGGTAATATTTGCTGAGTTGACCAGTTGCTGTGGACGTAAAATTCTAAGTCCGGGATTTGTCCTTTGAGCTGTTTAAAAGCACGTTTGTAGCTACCCAAAGAATCGCCAAAACCACGGGTTAACTCCAGAAGTTGAGACAGTCGGCGATCGCCCCTTGATAATAAAGCTTGTATAATCGACCAATTATAACTTTCTGGGCGAAATTCTATTCCTTGGGGTTTTAGCTGTTTTTGTAGCATCTGCAAGCGCTTTTCGCTGTGGGGATTGACTCCAAACCATTGAAATGGCGTGTGTGCTTTGGGTACAAAAGTACTACATCCAAATGTTAACCGCAATCCTGGGGCAGCTTTTTTAATACTTTGCATCATTGCCACAGTTTGCTGCAAATCTGCTGTTTCTTCACCGGGTATTCCTACCATACCGTAGAATTTCAGGCTTTTTAACCCTCCAGCTTTAGCATTCACCGCAGCTTGGATAATTTCATCATTATGTAGTTTCTTATTAATGATTTGCCGCAGTTTTTCTGAACCACTTTCCACAGCAATGGTAAGCGATCGCGTGTCTCTTTTGGCTAAGGTTTCCGCAAGTTGTACTGTTACAGTGTTGGTTCTGACTGAGGCAATACTCAGACGGACATGATCATATTTTGGCTGACTGATATAATTGAGCAAAGCTTCAAATTCTGGATGTTGAGTTACAGAAGCACCCAATAAACCCAGGCGGTTAGTGACAGCTAACCCTTTTTCCATAGCCGGAATTAACGAACCTTCGAGGCTGGCTGTTCTAAAGGGTAATGTCAGATAACTCGCTAAACAGAAGCGACACATTTCTGGACAACTTCGCACTACTTCCACCATGTAGATATTTTCCCAGGCGGCTTTTTCTGTAACCACAGTTGATGTTGATAAGGTATTCCCTCGGTAAGTTTGCTTTTGCACCACTGAAGGAATTTCTGGGCAAATTGGCTTAATTGACTTGATCTCACCATCTTGGGTCTCATATTCCACCTCATACAAACTGGGAACATAAATTCCTGGTACTTGCGCCAGTGCTTTGAGTTGAGTTTCTTTAGAGGCGTTTCTAACCTGCTTGTATCTCTCAATCAAATTAGGTAACAGATTTTCGCCATCACCCAGCAAGATCACATCAAAAAAGTCTGCAAAAGGTTCGGGGTTAGCGGTGAGTACAGGACCACCACCAAAAACTAGGGGATGGAAATCATTACGGGAAGTTGCCCGGATGGGAATATCTAAAGATTCTAGTAAACTTAAAATGTTGACATAATCCAGTTCCCAGGAAATGGAAAATCCCAGTAGTTCAGCTTTTCTGGGTAGTGGTTCCTGAACATCCGTAAACAAGCGACTTACTTGGACATCTTCACGCATGGCTAAAGTTGCCCACACTACCTGATAGCCCAGGCTAGTAATACCCACTGTGTACTCATTAGGAAAAGCAAAAATTATCGGTATAGCATCACCATGGGGACTTGTGGGCGTAAATAAGAGGCGTTCAGAGGCAAATACAGATGATGTCACAGGTGTTGATTAGGAGCAAGTTTATCTATATTTAATTTTAAGCCATAGAATTATGAGGTTGAAAAACAAAGTTATGCCGTTAGCAAGAATAATCGGCCAAGATTTGAGATAGATTCCATATATTAGCCACAACAAAAGACCACTCATAAATGTAATCAGCATCAGGTAAGACACATCTTTTGCTGATTTAGTTCTCCATGTTTTAAACATTTGTGGCAAGAAAGCACTAGTTGTTAAACCCGCCGCGCATAATCCTAACAGTGTGATAGAATCCATATTTAATGGTTGATATTCAAATGAGAGGTTTGGCTAAACTTATTCTTTGTCATTATACAACGCTCATATATTGACAAGATTTACTTACAAGAAAATAATTATATGCACAACGAAATAATAGATGCCAAAGCCTACTTAATTTTTGATGTTTTAGAATCCCTCAATTTGCCCTTCACTTTTGAGGCATCATTTAAGATGACTCAGAATCAACTCACGAAAAATCGTTTTCTTTTAGGAATGGAAAACTCATATCAACTGAGAAAAAATATTTTGTATATTTGCCAAAGTATTAATATGCCTAATCAATATTTGGAGGTATTTATCCAAAATTTACCTAACGCTAATATGATATCTTTGGGCTTTGAAGGTTATGCAATCAGTTGTATGTATAAAGCGTATTTATAATTTTGGGATAAAACTATTTATGAACTAAAACATAAATATAATAAAACGCAACCTGTGCTATTATAAAGCAATTTCCGCTGTGGTGAGGTACAAATCATAATCATGAAAATTTTGTGGGGTGGGCATCTTGCCCGCCAATATTGTACCTCACGTTTTATATCAGAGACACATCCCATATGTAGGTACTTAAAAGCTTGAAAGCTTGTAACTTCTGGAAATAGGTTTTGATAGAATGGAAAGTATTGGTCCACAAATTTTACTCTAGGCGGGCTTTGGCTAGGCTCAACCCTATTCTCTGTCTGCTGTTTTTGCCATCGCCCTTAATTATACTTTGGCGATAGTGATAAAAAAGGGTTAACAACCAACCCTTGAACAATCTCAGATACAATAATTAATATAAATTTACCCCCAACGGGTCTTACTATAATCTACAGCCTCTTTTGTTGAAAGTTTCACCCTTGAGTTATTACTGCGAAGATAAAATACTTCTTCTTTACCGCTTTTATCTTTGACGTACACAGGTTTGGGTGAAGGTTTAACAATTACTCGACACACATCCTGTCCACTTACTTGATGACAGGTAATTTGGAATAGTGTACCACTATCTTTACCTATTTCTCTTAACAGTAAATCATTATTTAAAAACAGCATGTAGCCGTCTTTGTTTTGTTTTCTCAATGTTTGATAATCATTTTTTAAGCCTAAAGGTTCGCCATTGTCATCTATACCAATTAATAATGTCCCTCCACTGGCGTTTAAAAATGCCGCAACAGTTTTAACGATTTCATGTTCCATTGCCTTATCTTGTTTATAGCTTTTCTTACTCTAGTGAGGTACAGTAACAACAATGGGTAAACCAATTATAAATATCCTCTAATGAGATTTGACTAAAAGCAGTTTTAATTGCTTTTGCTAAGTCTGGATAACTTCTAGCACCGAGAGAACGTAGTAGATTTTTAATTTTTGACCAACAATTCTCTATAGGACAAAAATCAGGAGAATATGGAGGCAAATAAATCAATTTAGCTCCAGCAGATTCGATTAATTTTTCAATCTCTTTACTTTTATGAATTGAACAATTATCCATGCTTACATAAGCACCTTTCCACAGATTTGTAACTAATTTTTGAGAAATATAAGCCTCAAAATTCAGTCCATCAGTTGCACGTAAAATACTGTATTGACTAATCA
>WGNO01000058.1 GCA_016124525.1 Nostoc sp. RI_552
TAGAGGCAGATGAAACCTTTACCGTTAAGCTATCCAACCCCACCAACAGCGCAATTATCACCACGACCACCGCTATAGGAACCATCCAAAATGATGATGCACACACCAGCGTTATTTTAGACATGAAAGGTGGTGTAGATGATTATTTCATTTCTTCCTAGGACCCTCAACAAGATTTGAATGGGCAATTCACCATTTCCGACGACCAAACTCAATTAAACCTACTGGGTAACACTTGGAAAAAACTAGACATAAACAATTACACCATTACCAAAGACACCATCCTAGAATTTGAATTCCAAAGTACTAGGGGTGGAGAAATTTATGCCATTGGCTTTGACACAGATAATGTTGTAATTAGCCCACAAACAACATTCCAACTTAATGCTACCCAAAATTGGGGACTAGGAGACTTTAACAATTACACCATTGGTCAAGGTTGGAAGACTCACACAATTACGGTGGGAGATTACTTCAGGGGAGATTTTAACTATCTCACCTTTGCCAATGACCATGATGTACTAAATCCTAATGGTAACGGCTTTTTCCGCAATATCCAACTTTATGAAGCTAGTCTAACTCAATTAAATAACCTCCAATAGTTGAGTGCTTTGCCCTTTACACAGGGGATGAAACGGGAAACACCAGGCTAAACCCTTGTGTTTCCCTGACACCATTAATTAATGCGGCATTAGGTATAGATGGTATTGATGGAGGCGAAGGAGACGACTTACCCTTGCTTGGAGTGTTCAGGGTCTCTGACTCTACAATCTTTCCTGGTGTCTATGGCACGGTGGAACCACACTGATACCATCCCGAACTCAGAGGTGAAACGCCGGCGCGGCAACGATAGTTTAGGGGTCGCCCTCTGCAATAATAGCTGGATGCCAGGTCTATTTTTTCAACACTATAAGCAAAAGCCTCTTCAATACAAGAAGAGGCTTTTGCTTTTTTCTGGGCTTATTTCATAGGGTATTAATCGTGATCCCGTGATAGAATGTACCAGTCTCTGGATGCTAGAAGCCTCTGAAATCCTATAAACTGCACCTGTTGCAATCAAAAATATAGTTATTAGTGGGAGCTTCAAAAAATTAGCGTGTATCACCAAAAAATGGTGCGGTTAAAACTGTGGCAATGGGTAGTGTTAGCATTGCCAATTGCAATAATTACTACTTTTTTAATAGTATCCGCAGGGATGCAAATTCACAGATGGGGTATTAGTTGGATCTGGGGTATATTTACCTTGGTATTCGCGGGTTTGCGTTGGCTGGTGGTGAGATGGACTGAACCTGCGCTCAAACAGGTAGAAGCGGTGATGGCGGAACTCAAGGATGAACTACAATCAGCCACAGGTAAGACGGTAGAAATAGACACTACAAAGCAAGCAGAAATCCTACTGCACGAAATTCTAAAGGCTGCACAAAATGACCCCCCGATTTGGGAAGATTGGCAAACTTTTTGGACAAGATGCCAGGATTTAGTTACTGTGATCGCTCATGTCTATTATCCTGAAATTAAATATCCCTTGTTGAATATTTATATACCTCAAGCATACGGGTTAATTCGGGGAACTGTAGATGATTTAGATCGGTGGATGCAAAAGCTATCGCCAGCTTTGAATCAGGTGACAGTTGGGCAAGCTTACCAAGCTTATGAAGTGTATCGCAAACTCGAGCCATCGGCTCGGAAAATTTGGCAAGCATGGAATTGGGCGCAATGGCTATTTAATCCTGTAGCAGCAATGGCTAAACAAGCCACTAAGGGTTATACTAACCGAGCAACTCAGCAGTTGTTAGTTAATTTAGCCCAACTACTGCGGGAAAATGCGCTGCGGAATTTATGCCGTCAGGCCATGGCGCTTTACAGTAGCAGCAAATTACCAGTTTCAGCAGTTACTATTTCTACAGCAAAACTACCCTCACCAAAGACTGAAAACCTGCGAGAAATTTTAGCCCAAGCAGAACCAGTTGAGGAAGTTGTACAAAAACCGATCAACATTTTAGTTGTAGGACGGACAGGTTCTGGAAAAAGCAGCTTGATTAACACTTTATTTCAGGCTGATATTGCAGAGGTGGATGTTTTACCCAGCACAGGTCAAATTCAAAATTATCATTGGCAAACTTCCACTGGGGAAACCTTAACGCTGTGGGATACCCCTGGTTATGAACAAGTAAACGGTGGCGATTTGGCAAATTTGGTGCTTGGCTATGCTAATAACGCTGATTTACTGCTGTTAGTTACCCCTGCCCTTGATCCATCTCTGCAAATGGATGTCTCTTTTATACAAGATATCCAGGGGCAAGTTGGAGAATTACCAACAATTGCGGTAGTTACCCAAGTAGATCTTCTGCGTCCTATGCGAGAGTGGCAACCCCCTTATGATTGGCAATGGGGTGATCGACCTAAGGAAATTGCTATTCGCAAGGCCACCCAATACCGCGCTGAACTTTTAGATCCGTTCTGTAAGAACATATTACCGATTGTTACAAGTGACATCAAAACAGGTCGAGACGTTTGGGGAATAGAAGCACTATCTTTACAACTAATAGAAGCGATTACTCCTGCTAAACAATTGAGGTTAGCCCGCTTTTTGCGTAACATAGAAGCCCGTACTGCCGCATCTGCCAAAATAATCGACCATTACACCTTCCAAATGGCGACCACTCAGGGAATAACTGCACTGCTGAAAAGTCCTGTGCTGCAATTTATTTCTACCCTATCAACTGGATCTCCAACTCTGGCGTATCTGCTAGCAGAGAAAATCCCAGTAGAACAATTGCCTATTGTGATTGGTAAGTTGCAAATGGCTTATGACTTGTTTTCTCTATTGGATACAGGTAATGTCAAGCAGCTTAACTTTGACCTACTATCTCTTTGGCCATTGCTACTGGAAAACTCCGCTACAGCTGACCGCAACGCTTGGGCATTTGGTAATGCAATTGTCGAGTACTGGACTCAGGGTTTGAGTGTGGAAAAATTACGGGAGCGCTTTAATTACTATTTGAAAGCAGTTTAAGAGGAATAAGAATCAAGTTTTGTTTGACTTTTTATACAAAAAATTAAAAACTGCTTTTGCTGGAAGTAGAGTTAAAAGCAGTTTTTATGCTTGATGACTCAACACAATTAAAAATGAAATTATCAGGATATAGATACCCAAATTATTGGATGAGTGGGGGATCTGCTTATTACCTGATTTGAAGTCGAGCTAGTTAACGCCTGAATTAAATATTTAGGCATCCTCCATTTCAAGTTGAGCTACAGTCACGGCGTTAAAAGCAAACGCAAAAACTAAGGGCATGGGACACTTAAATATAACTGTAGAAATGATAGCTAAGATTGTGCCAATTACCGCCGATGCTGACCAAACTCTTTCCTCAACCGTTAATCCTTTTTCGGCTTTAATCAATCGGAGGACGTGATTGGGAATTGGTTCAGGCATTACGCATCCAGGAGGAAAAGCCCAATAGTGGTTGCGCCGCTCGACAAACAATTCTGTCCAGCCATTTTCTCGACACCAGGCTTCAATCCAATCAACAGAGTAATGAGTCATAACAGTGTTGGTAATTAAGACTTGTGGAATTTGTGTAATTCGTGAATATAAGTTTGCGGGGGATTTATCAATAGTTAAGCAAAGATAATGAACTCATAGAATATTCTCTACTTGTAAAGCTGTATAAGCATTTAATACAGACCAGAATTACTTCACTACTCACATGATTCAAGATTAACAGTGGAAAGTAGATCTTGCACTCAAAATACAATAAACTTTACTTATAAATCAAATATCAAGAATTGTAAATCAATCTCTAAACATATCGCAGGAACAATATGCAGACTTTCCATAGAAACTCTCTAGAAAGGCTCACCAAAACGCATCATATTTGAATTCGGATGATGTCTAATGAATTGATAAATCAATATTGGCGCGATCGCTTGCTAAGTAATCAAACTATATCCTAAAATTCTATTGATAAAGTCAAGAATTGTAAATAATTAACTGAATAATTACTTGATTGTAATATTTTAATATATAAGTTATCAAAAACAATACTTTATTGAGGCACCCGTTTATAGGTCAAGTAAAACGCAGCGAAAGCGAACATTGTACTAACTCGCAGTCACTTAAGCCAATTTACGGAATTATGTCTGGTGATTTTATAGTGTTGACGCACAACTTTAACTTAAAAGTGATAAATGGGTAGTTATTGGCTTTATTGTGCCAAATGTATCAATGTTCGGGCAAGTTATTTTCCTGAACCAGAAGATCGCACAATTACACCTAGGAGTATTTGTTGTATCACTACCCAGTTTAATGTCAAAACTCTTACTTTTGTCACAATTCGCCCTCCAATGATGTAACGTCCATATCTAAATGCGGTAAGCTAAAGGAAAGATTAGATACCAAATGAACTAAGTGATTATGTTTTGGAAGCAAGGATTAGCATTTATGTTGGGGATTACTGTATGGTTCCTAGCTTCTCCAGTTTGGGCAGATTGGACTCATCCACTATCCTTTAGCAATGCAGAACTAGCTCGACATGATTTTTCTGGACAAAGTTTACAAGCAGCTGAATTTTCTAACGCCAATATGGAATTAGCTAACTTTGAAGATGCTGATTTACGGGGAGCCGTTATGAGTGCTTCGGTAATGACTCAGGCAAATCTCCACGGAGCGGATTTAACTAATGCTATGGTGGATCAGGTAAAGTTCACAGGGGCAGATTTAAGTGATGCCATTTTCAAAGAAGCTCTTTTGCTGCGCTCTATTTTTACTGATGTGAATATAGACAGTGCAGATTTTACAGATGCAATTTTAGATAAAGCGCAAATTAAAGAATTGTGTAAGCAAGCCAGTGGTGTTAACTCAAAAACTGGCGTAGAAACTCTTTATTCTCTGGGATGTCGATGAAGCGTGTTGGTGTAATTGGTGGTGGACAACTGGCTTGGATGATGGGGAGTGCGGCCAAAAAATTAGGAGTAGAATTGGTGGTGCAAACTCCTAGTCCTCATGATCCTGGTGTTTCCATCGCCCAAGATACTGTTTTGGGTGCAGTTGATGATGCTATGTCCACAGAGACTTTAGCAAAGAAGACTGATGTCATTACCTTTGAAAATGAATTTGTTAATTTAGATTCTTTATCTGTTGTAGAAAACCAGGGTGTTTGCTTTCGACCCAGGTTAGCAGCTTTAACTCCTCTATTAGATAAATATCAACAGCGTCGCTATTTACAACATTTGGGATTACCTGTTCCCCGATTTTTTGCCGTTGAAGAGCAAGAAAGTCTTACATCTCAAATAGTAGACCTGGGTTTCCCTCTTGTTCTAAAATCAAGGCGGCATGGTTATGATGGTCAGGGCACTTTCATTATTAATGATTTAGCGTCTTTGCAGCAACAGCTAAATTCACACACCACAACTCAAGGTTTAAATAAATCTCTATATTTATTAGAAGAATTTGTACCCTTTGAACGAGAATTAGCAGTAATCGCAGCTCGTTCTGTAGAAGGTGAGGTTATGACTTACCCAGTGGTGGAAACTCAGCAAGAACAACAGGTATGTCGGCGAGTAATTGCACCGGCTGACATTACACGCAATCAACTAGTAGAAATACAAGGGATGGCGCATACTTTATTAAATAGTCTGGAAGTAGTGGGAGTGTTTGGTATAGAACTATTTCTCACTGCCACAGGTAAAGTTTTGGTCAATGAAATTGCCCCTCGTACCCATAATTCCGGGCATTTCTCTTTAGATGCTTGTGAAACCTCTCAATTTGAACAGCACTTGAGAGCCGTTTGCGGTTTACCTTTGGGAAATCCCACTTTACGTTGTGCTAGTGCTGTCATGGTCAACCTGCTGGGGTATGAAATTTCCCGAAGCGACTACCGAAGCCAGCGCCAAAAGCTAGCGGAAATTCCCCAGGCTTTTGTTTACTGGTATGGGAAGAGGGAATCACGTCCTGGGCGAAAACTGGGACACGTGACTGTATTACTGGATGAGCAAAAGCGAAATGTTATCAGTAGCATGGTTCATACCATCGAATCTATCTGGTATCCCAGTTAAATTGAGTAGGAAATTTCCATACCTAACACACAACTGATTTTGGGAAGCTATAATGGGTTAGTTGCACTACGACGTTGGTGACTGCCATCAAGTTTTTTGATCTATGTCTTTAAAGAAAAGGGAAGCTAACAAGTCTCGTGGCAGTAAACCGGGCATGTACCCGGAAACTTCAAACGAAGAACGTCGGCACCCACCTGGTTAAACCAGGTCATAAACTTAGGTAAAACGGCGTCGCGGTGAACTTAAAATTTTGGCTCCCAAAGTTAGCAAGCACTTGGGAGCTTTAATTATTTCTTTCCTTGTACTCTTTGTGGTTCGCTCCTCAAATAGTTCAACTGGTTCGGTGCATCTATGGCTAGGGGACGCCAAGTATCATACAGAATTATTTCACCAAAGGAAATCTGTATACATTGATTCTAATTTAGAGATCGTTCAGAGTTAAAATAACAAAAATCGTCTTAAATTGTGGTTAAAGCTACAAAAAATTGTCACAACAACAACTAAACCATACCGTGTTTCCAGCTTCGGTTCTCTCACTAGATAATGGTCTAACACTTATCCATCAAGAAATTGCCACTACCCCCGTAGTTGTGGCTGATGTTTGGGTGCGAGCCGGAGCAAGCCTAGAGCCAAAACCGTGGTTCGGCATGGCTCATTTTTTAGAACACATGATTTTTAAAGGAACGCCGAGGCTAGCTCCTGGAATGTTTGATTACAACATTGAAACCAGGGGGGGGGTGAGTAATGCAGCTACGAGCTATGATTATGCTCATTACACTCTGACTACAGCCGCCTCTTATCTAGGAGATACTCTGCCCCACTTGGCAGAACTGCTGATTAATGCTGCAATTCCAGACGATGAATTTATCCGCGAACGGGATGTGGTTCTGGAAGAAATTCGCTCCTGCAATGATGATCCTGATTGGATAGGATTTCAAGCCCTCAATCAAAGTGTCTACAAAAACCATCCTTATGGACGTTCAGTGCTAGGTACTGAATTAGAACTAATGCAACACTCACCAGAGGCCATGCGTTGTTTTCATCGCGCGCACTACCAACCAGAAAACATGACGGTAGTAGTAGTGGGGGGAATTCCTAAAGAGGCTGCATGGGAACTTGTAAATAAATCATTTGCTGATTTTGCTTTGCCAGTAGAATGTCCACAGTGTGAAAAAATATTAGAGCCAGTAATTACGGGAATTAATCGCCAAGAAATTGGTTTCCCACGCCTACAACAAGCACGCTTAATGATGGCGTGGGTCGTACCTGGGGTTAACCAACTCCACACCGCCTATGGTTTAGATTTGTTAGCAGTGTTACTGTCACAAGGACGAACTTCCCGACTAGTGCGCCATCTGCGGGAAGAATTGCAATTAGTACAGGAAATCTGCTGTAACTTTTCCCTGCAGAAAGAATCGAGTTTATTTACAATCAGTGCTTGGTTGGAGCCAGAAAACCTAGAGCGAGTCGAAAATTTGATTCTTAATCATTTAAATGATTTACAGACCACAGGAATTAGTGAGCAGGAAGTCGCGCGGACATGTAGACTGGTTTGTAATGAATATGCTTTTTCTACTGAAACACCACATCAGTTAACAGGGCTTTATGGATATTACAACACGATTGCTGAACCGGAATTAGCTTTAGCATATCCTCAGCAGATTAGATCGTTCGATCCGCAAGACCTCCAACAATTAGCTAAACAGTTTCTTTCACCGCAAAATTATGCGGTTACTATACTTAAATCCTGTTAATGTCAGTGGTTGGTTGTTGAGAGTAACTGTTAACAACTAACCACCCATAATAACTAGTAATTGATTACTGATAACTGTGAAACCTTCCCAATCTTCTTCTCCTATTCATCGCACTGTATTAAAGAATGGTATTGTAGTGCTGGTGGCAGAAAATCCCACTGCGGATATTGTGGCGGCGCGGATGTTTGTCCGTGCTGGTAGTTGTTACGAAAAGCGGGAGCAAGCGGGGTTAGCCCATTTGCTCTCAGCAGTGATGACTAAGGGATGCGACGGACTTTCGAGCTGGGAAGTTGCTGAACAAGTAGAATCTGTGGGAGCAAGTTTAAGTGCGGATGCTACCACTGATTATTTTTTGTTGTCTTTAAAGACGGTAACATCAGACTTCTCGGAAATTTTAACATTGGCAGGACGGATGTTGCGATGGCCTACATTTCCAGATGCTGAAGTGGAACTAGAAAAGCGTTTAGCAATACAAAATATTCGCTCTCAAAAAGAACAGCCCTTTACCATTGCCTTTAGCCAAATGCGGGAGGTAATGTATCAAAATCATCCTTATGCCATGTCAGTGCTAGGAGATGAAACTACTATGAGCGGCTTATGGCGTGCTGACTTAGTGCAGTATCACCAAACTTATTTTCGTCCAGATAATTTAGTGATTAGTATTGCCGGGGGAGTCACTTTACAAGATGCGCTAGCACTGGTGGAACGAGTATTTGGTGATTGGCAAGTTCCGGTGCAAGCTTTACCATTAGTTCATTTACCAGAAGTTCAGGTAGAACCCCAGCATCGACTACAGCCTGTGCTAACACAGCAATCGATTGTAATGTTGGGTTATTTGGGAGCATCTGTCAGTTGTGTAGACTATGCCCCATTAAAATTGCTGTCTACCTATTTGGGTAACGGGCTTTCTAGCCGCTTGTTTGTGGAATTAAGGGAAAAGCGGGGTTTAGCTTACGAGGTATCGGCATTCTATCCCACCAGAATGTATCCGGGATCATTTGTCGTGTATATGGGTACAGCCCCAGAAAATACCAGTATTGCTCTGCAAGGACTACGTGCAGAAGTGAATTTACTCTGTACCAGAGAAGTATCAGAAACTGCCTTGCAAGCGGCTAAAAACAAAATTTTGGGGCAGTACGCTTTGGGTAAACAAACTAACGGACAAATTGCTCAAATATACGGTTGGTATGAGACTTTGGGTTTAGGACTTGATTTTGATCAGCATTTTCAGAAACTGATCGCATCTGTGACTGTTAAAGATGCCATAACTGCGGCTTGTAAGTATTTACAGAAACCTTATCTGTCTTTGGTTGGTCAAGAAACAGCAATTAATAGTGCGTTTTACAGTGCTGCTTAGATGGGGATTCGTTGCCTTTGTGCAAGTAAGTGGTATGATGGCCATGGCATTAGCTGTTTTCTGAACTTAAGAGGTTGTAATATTAGCATCAGAAAATTCGGGGAATAAAATCCATGCAAGTTAGCCTGATAACAAGTACTGTGAACTACTTTGAGTCACCAAAAGCATTTCGTTGCTGGAAGACAACTAAGTTTTATTGGTTACTTTTGTTTTCATGTACCTCGTTACTAATTACTTCTGATGCAGTAGTAGCAATTGCAACGCCCCAACTAGTTGCTCAAGCAACACCAAAGGGTGGTATCAGCCGTCCTACCCTGAAAGTTGGGAGTCAAGGAGAATGGGTATCGGAACTTCAGGCGGCTTTAAAACTCTTGGGCTTTTACTCAGGTGCAGTAGATGGTGTATACAGAGAGGAAACAGCCAAAGCTGTTTCTCGGTTCAAGGGAGCAGTTGATTTGAGTCCAGATGGTATTGTTGATGCCATCACTTGGCAACGACTATTTCCGAGAGAGCCAACAGTAACACCAACGATTTCTTCTGATAACTCAGCATCTAATTTGACCACAAATTTTCCTGTTCCCACTCAGACCAGCACAAATACAAGGCTTGTCAGTCCTCGACCTCAGCCAAGCCCCGCATTACCGCCTTCTACACCATCTATTAGATCCCCTGGACAAATCCCTGGTGTTCAATATACCGCGCAAGGGTTGCCGATTTTACGTTTAGGAATGCGTAATTTGGAAGTGAGGAAACTGCAACAACGACTAAAAAAGCTTGGTTTTTTGACGGGAGATGTAGATGGAGATTTTGGTGTGATGACTGAAGCAGCAGTAAAAGCTGCACAACAGCGCTATGGTTTGGAGGCTGACGGTGTGGTTGGTGGTGCTACTTGGGAAGCGCTATTGCGAAGATAGGTAATTTCTCAAACAAACAGATGAAACACTTTTTGCTAACTTGGCTAGGTACTGCGGTAGCTTTACTTATTACTGCTAATTTTGTCCCTGGGTTCTTTGTCAAGAATTTTGTAACTGCTTTAGTGGCTGTAGCAATTATTGGTTTAGTAAATGCTTTTATTAGACCAATTTTAGGTATTTTGGCGTTTCCAATTACCTTGATTACTTTTGGTTTATTTACATTTGTGATCAACGCTTTAAGCCTTTGGATAGCGAGCAACTTCACCCCTGGTTACGGTTTTGAAATTCAAGGTTTCTGGTCTGCTTTACTGGGTTCAATTGTTCTTACCATGGTTTCTAGTCTGATTAACTATTTTCTCAGAGTGGTTTTGTAGGAGAAACAATTCTTTAGCAGCAACAGCTACTGTCACTGTTCCTGGCTCGCCCTGTAAGCGAAAAATACGTTTAGGGATCAATAACCTGACCTTTGACTCTTGGTTTGTAGTTAAAGGTAGGGTAATTTCCGATGCGGCAAGAATAGCAGATGCTTCGGCTACGCTGGGAGTTCCCACTGTTGTTGCAGCGATTTTGCCAGGGCTGGGGACGGTAATAGTAGATAAAATCCTAGCAGAAAAGATTTTTAAAGGAAAACTTCGTAAACGACAAAGTTCTATTAGGCCAACTTCTGAAGCTTTAGTTTCTATAGTAGCAAGGCCTGCGATGGCATTTTCCTTGAGTTGATTTTCTTGAAATACCTTCTCTATTGCGGTTGCTATCAATTTCTGAGAAGTACCTTTTTGACAACCAATTCCTACCCATAAATTTTGCTTTTCTGAAGTATTTATTTTTATTATCATTGCCAATTGCAAGTCTTGATTACACTGACAAAACCATCAATTTTTTGCATTTTGGTACAGGTAGATTTAGTTTATATAGTTTAGTAATGAATTATTTTTGTGTAAAACTTTTAAAATATTTTATTAAGTTCCTATGTACTCTTAAATTACTTAAATTTTTAATAACGAATTACAAAGGCGCAGAGAGGTGAATGCGTTGGGCTGGTTTCCCAACTGGTTAGGGAAGCTACTCTAAAAGAGGCGGCAATTGGCGCAACACAGAAAAAAAACATAATTAGTTTTTTCAGGGGAAGAAACTCACTGAAAGTTAACCTGCGATCCCCACTAAGTTAAGCATTTTTGCTGGGGTGTTACTATGATACCTTTAAACTGCTCCTTATAATACTGTTACCGGAAATTAAACCTTATATATTTAGCTTATCTAGCACAGTAAAAAAACCCTAAGGGAAAAACATTTTGCCTGTTATACCTTAGTGTTTGAATTTCTTCTTGCTCCGACGCAGCTAGGTCTCTACAGTTGCGCCGGAGTTTTGTTTTTTTGAGTTTTTTATACTTTATTGATATTTAGTTTATGACTGCAATTATTCTGAGTGCCATTGAGATAGAACTTCCTAGTAAAATAGTAGAGTCATATCAAATCCGAAAAAAGCACCAAGCAAAAATGCTTGAGTTATTGGGTAAACTCTTGTGTGAAATTTATGGAAATATGGCTATTCCTGTGCGCCAGCTTTTTTCAGAATCTGGGCTATGTTTTTATCCCCATTAAATTCCGCAATCATCAAAGCAGTATAACCCCCCCGATTTTTGACATTTACATCTGCCCCAGCTTGAAGCAATATCTGTACTGCTTGATCATCACCCCCAGAGACTGCCCACATCAATGCTGTTGCCCCTGCTAGGTCTTGAAAATTCACGTTTGCACCCTTAGATAGCAACAACTCAATTATCCCTATGTAATTGTATTCTGCTGCCTTAATTAAAGCTGTTTTGCTATCATTCCCTAATGTATTGGGATCAGCACCGTAGTCTAGTAACAGTTTTACTGTGTCTATGTATCCCTGGGATATTGCTAGTATCAGGGGTATACCCAGGGTTGTGGCATTGATTTTGCCACCATAACGCAGCAACAATTCCACAATTTGGCTATATCCCTGTAATGCTGCTACAAACAATGGTGTATCTCCCAAGTGATTTGTAGTTTGGGGATCTGCACCTCGGTTGAGTAACAGTTGCACGACATCAATGTAGCCTTCTACAACGGCTAAATGTAGGGCAGTTTCACCATCTTTGTCTTGAAAATTAATCTCGGCACCTTGATCTAGTAAAACAGATGCGATGCCAGTATGTCCGGCTGCTGCCGCTGCTAATAGGGCGGTAATACCATCCTCGTTTTTGAGGTTAACATCAGCCCCAGATGCCAGTAACGTTTGTACAACTTCCAAAAGTCCCAAGTCGGCTGCGATCATTAAAAGTGTCTCACCTTCTTGATCTTGGATATTGACATCTGCTCCATTTTGTGAAAGTTGTTTTAACACTGCTTTGTGACCGTGTTTTACAGCGAGTTTCAAAGCTGTATCATCATCTTTATCTGTAATATTCACTTCAGCGCCAGCAGCCAGTAAGACTTGCACTACATCTACGTAACCCTTCAGTGCGGCTGCCATCAAAGCTGTGCTGCCATCTTCATTAATCGCATTCACATTAGCACCTCTCAATATCAAAAGATGCACAATGTCGAGTTGATTAGCGCTAGCCGCCAACATCAAAGCTGTCAAACCATAGCGTTTTCTGGGTAAATTAATATTTGCCCCGGCGTCCAATAGCGATCGTACAATTTCCCTGTAACCTAAATTGGCAGCAAACATTAACGCTGTAGTTCCATCGCCGTCGGTAACGTCCACCTTAGCACCAGCAGCCAATAGTTGACACAGCCCTTTAATGTCACCACTTTTAGCTGACTTCAGCAGCAAGACATCGTTGTTTTCCATGATGAATATTTCCTGCACATGCAGGTTTTGTTATTCTAGTCCCAAAATTTAGTCTGAAATTGTTTAACCACTTTGGCAAGAGGGGTAATTCCTAGTTCGTAACTTGTAATTCGTAATTAGGAAGAAACAAAAAATTAGAGTTTGATTTCCTGGTTTTCTTCTTTCCCCTGATTTTCCGACATCTTTCACCCTTGGTAAGCCCAAGGAGGGAAATTAGAGTTATGCTAATTTTTATGAAGATTTAAGGATTAAGGGAGAACACTATGAGTCTGGAACTGTCACCTGAAGTTAAATATTGGCTAAACTTTTTTCACCCACTCACCATGTGGGGACTATTAGCAGTTTCACTTTATGCTGCCTACCTGGGGCTACAAGTACAGCGTACCAGAGGCGCTCAAGGGGATGAAAAGAAGGAACTGATTAAAGGTAGATACAATATTAAACACTACCAAGTTGGTTCTGTACTGTTGGCTTTGATGGTGACAGGTGCAATTGGTGGTATGGCTGTTACCTACATTAATAACGGTAAGTTATTTGTAGGCCCGCATTTACTAGCCGGACTGGGAATGACCGGTCTAATCGCATTTTCAGCTTCTTTATCTCCTTTCATGCAAAAAGGAGCAAATTGGGCGCGTGTAACTCATATTGCTCTAAATTTCATACTTTTAGGTCTGTTTACTTGGCAGGCTATTACTGGTGTACAAATTGTCCAAAGAATTCTTACTAATGCTTAATTATTAGTTCTTGGTCAACAGTCAATAGTCATTGACTATTGACTGTTGACTTATCGCTTTTTATGCGAATTCACCGGAAAAGGTATTCTTAGAGAGTGATGAAAGTCTTCTTGAACTTTACGAGTTAAGCGGCGGGATACTTGACGGACGATTTGGTTAAGTAAGCTATCCCCTGTAGATTTAACTAAAGACTTGGGTAATCGTTGAATAAATTGGGGAAAGTGCAGATTAACCATTAAATCCAATTCCCATTCGACTTGTGTAATCACATTAAAATTAATATTCTTGTCGTTGACCTGATGTTCTACCAACTGTAGCGATGCCTGATAGTCTACATCATAGCCAGGTGGATGGTAGTCAGGAACAGGGATTGTGCGAATACGGTATATTCCTTGGTCTGGGGGTAAAAGTTCTAAACCAATTTTTGGCTCTACCTCATAACCAAAAGAGCCAAAGCAGCCGATAATCACAGCATAACCATGTTCTCCCAATGGTTGTACCTTCATCGGTTCAGCACAACGGGAAAACCAGGAAGCGTGGGTTTCAAGATACTCAGCAACTTGATTTGCTGGGCTATACATGGGCATTGAGTCGCTATAATGACCGTAAAACTTGGTGGTTAACCCAACAGTTGCTTCTGTAACTGTGTTTTCGGATTCTTTTAAGCTTGACGCTACCGGTACAATTGTTTCTTTTATGTCCCAAGATTGATATTCGCCGTTTGTCGAAAGCATCAATTCGTTCCCCTATAAAATAGCCTGTTTCTATGAATTAAGAATTACCAAGTTGCCAGTGTCTTTTAGCAGTGGACTTACATTTTGCCTGAAACCTCAATAATCTGTCACAAACTTTATGAAATCACTAAAATTAGAGAAATAAACAATCAGATATTAGTTTCTTAGGATTGTATTTGTGTGAAAATCGTAGACTTAATTGCTTGGTTTGAAGAATGGGCAAATCCGGCTTGGTGTGAAAGCTGGGATAATTGCGGTTGGCAAATTGAACCAGGTGTGCTAGAGAAAAAGGCACGGGTATTGGTGTGTTTGACACCTACTTTGGCTGTTATGCAAGAGGCGATGGCCCTCAATGCTAATCTAATTTTTGCTCATCATCCGTTAATTTTTAGTCCTCCCAAATCTTTGCGTAGTGGTGAGGCCATTGCAGAAATGGCTAGATTAGCTTTTATCCATAATATTGGGATTTACAGCGCTCATACAAATTTTGATCAAGTACAGGATGGTACAGCTGATGTTTTGGCTCAAATTTTAGATTTGAAGGAAGCGGCTCCTATAGTAGCGACACAAGCAGGATTAGGCTACGGGCGCGTTGGTTTACTAGAACCACCTCTGAGTTTACAGGAGTTACTCAGTAAAATTCAAGCCAAACTCGCTCCTCCTCGTCTAATTTTTTCACCCACTGCTGATTTAGAGCAGACAATTTCGCGGGTGGCTGTGTTGGGTGGTTCGGGAGCTAGTTTTATTTCGGCGGCAGCTAAAACGAGTGCTCAAGTTTATTTAACTGCTGATTGTAAGTTCCATCAGTTTCAGGAAGGCCGGGATCATGGTTTAGTTTTAATTGATGCGGGACATTATGCCACTGAACGTCCTGCTTGCCATGGCTTAGTGCAAAGATTTATGTCTTTAAATTTAGACTGGGTGAAATTGAGTGACGAAGACGAGGATTTCCGTTATTTTTGGGCTTAATTTTACATAAATGTCCTTTTTGATTGATTTTAACTTTAGGATTATTGCACAATTAGCATGATTCAAATTACTTAGTTGGTTAATGGGAATCACTTCGATTTATGGTTTTATGTCAATAAATAACAAGAAAAGACGTTCCACAATGAAACTCAGAACATTCTCGCCGTACCCTATTCAAGATGATTCCTACAATTGTTGAATCGGGAGCATCCCAGTTTTTTAAGTGAGGGATAATGAGAGTAGTGGAATCTAGATAAAAGGTAGTAAAGATGACTCCCGAACAGGAAAAAGAACTGCAAGAACACATTCAGGCTATCGCTAAAATATTGTACGAAGATACGA
>WGNO01000054.1 GCA_016124525.1 Nostoc sp. RI_552
GCAACGGTCTGAGGATGTCTTTGACAATCTTGGGAAATGAATTTATAATCATTATCAATTATTATATTTTAATACTTCGCCCAGAATTTACCATATTTTGGGCTATTTTTATCACCTCTTTCTTAACATTCAACACTTGTGATGAAGTACCTTTATACAGACTTCAGAATAAAATCTTGTGATATAAACAACTTATATTACATCTTGTAGCAGTGGCTTTATTGGTATTAAAGTCATGTGGACAAAACTAAAAATTTGCTAAAAATTTGCTCAAACCCTTATTTTTAAGTTGTGAGCATTGCTGATAATAAGGTTATTTAATTCCCATAAGTATTTAGTAATAAAGACCATAGACTAAATGATTTATACAAACTGGCTTAATGATTCGATACCTCTTGATAATTTGCTCGGTTGTTTGGCAACATTTAGTTATATTCTCACATTGCTCCCAACCTCTTTAAGAGTAGTGTTTCCTGCTTTAAAGAAGGCTAAACTGCCCATGCAATTATTAAAATATCGTCGTCAAATAGGAGTTTTATCTTTTGTATTAGCTTTCAGTCATGCCTGGCTTTTAATAGTCAAAAGAAATTTAGATTTCTTCGATTTCACTACCTATAGAGTATATGTGCATGGTTCAGCAACATTCATTATTTTCACACTGCTAGCAGTTACATCTAACGACTGGTGTGTCAGAAAAATGAAGAAAAATTGGCGTTCCTTGCATCAACTAACTTATTTAGCAATGTTTCTACTATTTTGGCATATTAATGAAAAAATGTATGGGAATTGGAATTTTTTGACCTTTTGGGTAGTTATAGGAATGGCAACCATGATCATTTTATTTTTACGAAGACACTGGCTAGAACGGCAAGTGAGAAAAGCTCACCAAAATACACAACAAAAATCAAGCTAACCAATGTTTAATTAATTTCATATTTATGCTGATTATTTACCACTAATAGTTATTAAATTTTTATAAAAAAATACAAATTAACATGACAACAAAAGTAGGCTTAGTAGTTGCTATATTTTCCACACTTCTCGGAGTTAGTAGTATCCCATTATTCTTAAATAATTCCACAAATAAATCATTTATAGACAATGAAGAAACACGCACCTTTAATACTCAGTCTGTGTGGGTTTATTCAGTTGCAATTAGTCCTGATGGACAAACACTTGTGACTGGAAATTATAATAAAAGTATCAAGGTTTGGAATTTTAACACTGGTAAGTTGATTCATAGACTCCAGGGACATGGCAACTCTGTAGCATCCGTTGCAATTAGCCCCGATGGCCAAACTTTAGCTAGTGGTAGTTGGGATCATCAAGTCAAGTTGTGGGATTTAAAAACAGGTGAACTTATCCGCACTTTATCTGGACATTCCGATGATGTCAAACAGGTGACATTTAGCCCCGATGGTAAAACCGTTGCTAGTGGTGGTTGGGACAAAAAGGTGAAATTATGGAATGTTGAGACTGGTGAACTATTACAGGCTTTCAGTCTATCACAACCAGTGAGAACCGTAGCTATTAGCCCCCATGGTCAGACTCTTGCTAGCGGTGATCAAGATGGCAGAATCATGCTGTGGGACATAAGTACGGGTAAATTAAGAACAGCTTTAGCCGCTCATAACCAACCGATTTGGTCTATAGCTTTTAGTCCCGATGGACAGACTCTAGCCAGTGGTAGTTCTGACCGGAGGATTAAATTATGGAATTTGACGAATGGGCAGTTGCACTATGTCATCAAAGGCCATGATAGAGTAATTTATTCTGTAGCTTTCAGTCCCAAGGGAAAAATTTTAGCTAGCGGTAGTTATGACCGAAGAATTAAGTTGTGGAATACACAGACAGGAGAGTTAATTGATGATCTCAAGGGTCATAACAAGGCTGTTTCGTCTGTAGCTTTTAGTCCCCTTCTTACAACCTCCCCGGAGGGGTTTAAATACACTCTAGCTAGTGGTAGTTATGATGAAACTGTTAAGGTTTGGCATATTTTTGCACAATAGTTTATGGTAGCATTGAAGTCATTATCTGGTTTTACCTCCATTTTACGAACTACTTCAACATACTGCTTTGTTTGACATTTTTTGCAGATGTGGGAAATTATATATTTTTTTGAGGTAATTTCATGAACCCTTGTTTTTTAGCTTAATCTGATGATTTCACATACCCCGTGTACAATAATTGATGGGTATATTTGGGGATTTATTTAATAAATATTTATAACGCCTTACTTTCCTGCAAAAATTCAAGAATAGCTGCATTGACCATCTGAGAAGAGCCACTTGAAGCATCATGACAGCAGTTATCTAGAATTTTTAACTGGGATGAAGGAATGCGTTGATGTAACTTTTCTCCCTGACTTAAGGGGAACCAACTATCTTTATCTCCCCACATAATAAGTGTGGGACATTTAATAGTATCTAAATTATTTTGAATATTACTGAGGATATTGGGTTTATTGAGTTGCCAATTCTCTATTTCCTGTGCTGCTATTTGTAACTCTTCAGCGACTTTGACAATAGTCCCCGGAAGTTCAATAAATGGATAAGTTATCCAATACACATCTTCCTCTGTCAAAATTGATGGATCGAACAGCACCCCGCGCCTTTCTATCGCCATAATTTCTCTGACCAAAGGTGCAAATAAATGTGCTAGACGCCAAGCATCAATAGTTTGTAATACTGCTAATGGAGTTTTAGCCAGTATCCACATAGCCCAATGGGGTAGACGTTCAGTAAAAATAGGAACATTTATAACTATTAAACGCGCTATCAATTGGGGATTGTGTTCAGCTAAGGCTAGGGCTACTAAACCCCCCAAAGATTCTGCGACAATTACAGCAGGTTCATTACATAATACCTCAAGAACTCGTTCTAGCTCAATAACTTGGTGCCCACTTTTTTCCCTACGCAACCCAGGTTTTTCCGAAAAACCATACCCTTTGGCATCAAAGCAAATTACCCGAAAATATTTAGATAACGGAGCGATACTGTGCCGCCAATTGTAACTCCAGCTACCCATACCATGTAAGAAAACTAAGGGCTTACCCGTCCCTATTTCACCATAAGCAATTTGTACAGGATATCCATGTGCATCAGTAATAATTAGACTTTGCCTTCCCTGAGGAAACGTAGCCTGCCACCAATCCTTCATTCTGTGATTCATTTCGTTTAAAGCATTTTAATTATTATCACGAGAATGCTATTAAGACAATGGCAAATTTATCATGTAGCTTTTTTGACGTTTTTTATGAGTAATATTACTTGAGTAGCAATTGACTTTGAAGTTTATGGTTTTGTTCTCGATGCTAACTGGAAATGTTGTTCTAATAGTTCTATATTATACTTATTAGCTGTCCAAGCGCAATCAAATAAGTCTCCGATGACTGGGATAGTGCCTATTAAGCCATCAATGACCACGTTCAAGACCATTCTGATCAAAGTAATTTTAGGCATACCCGACCGGGCTGCTTCTAAGACGATGTAGCTAGCAAGGATCATTCCCAAAACATCGCCACCAACTGGTATAAATCCCACAAGGGGATCTAAACCAATGTGAATTGGTGTTCCAGGAACAGTGAAAAATTTATCCAGGATGCGACTCATCTGACGCAGACGTTTCAATCTGAGTGCTTGATGGTGAGAATCTAGATCATAAACCTTTGAATAGAAATCAGGCATAAAGGCGACCGCTTATTTCAGGTTAAAGAGTGAAATTAAACTAAATACAGCTTGAACTTTGGATTTATGGTAAGATTTTGAAATATAAATTGAAAAATAATCATCTCATTACCAACAACTGGATTACGCGCTATCAGCCTGTCTTGGGAGTCAACAATTTCTAGATGAGTAAAATCCAGTTCTCGAGCCCGTTGTAATATTTCTGTAGCTAGTTGCTTTTGTTCGGATTCTGGCAAAGTGTACCAATCATCATTAATTTTGAGAGTTAAATTACTGGTGCGGAAGTTAGCTTGTATTGACCCTATTAAACCAGAAGCAAAGCGATCGCTAATTTCGGCTACTTGATTTTCAATAGCTGCAATTAATGCTTCTTCTGGTGTCAATTTTAAAATGGGAGTTGGTTCTGGAATTGGTTCTGGAATTGGTTCTGGAATTGGTTCTGGAATTGGTTCTGGGGTTGTTAACTCTGGTGCAATAGTTATTTTAGGTGTTGGTGGTGAAACTTCCTCAACTGGGGTAACTGTAGCTATCTCAGTAGGTTTTTCCGTGAAAATAGTTGCAGTTGACCAAACTATCGCCAGAATAATTACGGCTAAAATTCCCGTTAAAACTATGTCAGATAAGTTGTTAGATACATTTGATGGTAAAAATAACCGGACTTGTCTTAAAAATCTATTCCATTGTCTTTCGAGATGTTGCCAAAAAGTAAGTGTTCCTTCAGTAACTGGTGGCGGTGAAGTCTCAAGTTGCACTACTACCGTGTCTAAAATTCTCATCGTCCCTCTGAGAATTTGGATGATTTTAAGTTTCCAAGTCGGTAGTTGGCGGGATTCATTGACTTGTTCATCAGGTAACTGTGGCTGATTTGGTTTGGGTACGCGGGACGAAGAAGGTTGTGAATTTTGATTGTCTTGTGACATGGAACTTTTAATCAAAGCAGCAATTCAAAGACAAATAACTGGCATTCTTGGCGCTTTTACCTATTTTTCTTTTAATGTATCACCAAAAAAGTGCTGTTAGCTGAACGGATAGTTAGCCTGTGCTGAGGAGAAAAAAGAGATAATCAACAACCTACATAGGATTTGGACTCAGCACTTCTGAGTTTATGGATTCTTCAGCTAAACTGACTAGATATTGAGTTTGGTAAGTTTATGAACCTAAAACGTCGTCAATTCTTATTTGTAGGTGGTCTTGGCACCATTGGCACAGGACTTCTGGGCTGGAAGCTAGCTGATCAAAATCGCCAAACTGCTAATATTGCAGATTCAGCAGTCATAGCTGCCACCCCACCTAAAAAGGACTTGCTATTGCGTTTTACCTCTGTTGCAGATACGGGGACTGGCGCTCAAGGTCAATATGCTGTGGCTAGGGCGATGAATTATTATCACGGGCACAATCCTTATAATTTAGTAATTTTAGCTGGAGACAACATTTATAATGATGGCGAAATTGAAAAAATCGGTGTAGTTTTTGAGCGTCCTTACGAAGAACTATTAACTCAAGGTGTAAAATTTCATGCTTGTTTAGGTAATCACGATATTCGCACCCAAAACGGTGACCCACAAATCAAATATCCCGGTTTTAATATGAAGGGACGTTATTACACATTTCGCCGTGATGCTGTGCAATTTTTTGCCTTAGACACTAACCGTAATGCCGATTGGGAAAATCAAGTAGTTTGGTTAGAGCAAGAATTAAGCCGCAGTGATGCACCTTGGAAAGTAGTATTTGGGCATAATCCATTTTACTCGTCGGGTCACTATGGGGTTAATCAAACATTAATTAAACGCTTCACGCCTCTATTTAAAAAATACCATGTGCAACTTTACATTAATGGTCATGACCACCATTATGAGCGTACTCGTGCCATTGATGGCACAACTTATCTAACTACTGGTAGTGGTGCAGGTGTTCGTCCTGTAGGTAGTTCTCAGTGGACGGAACATTCTGCTGAAACCTTGGCTTTTGCTAGCTATGATGTCTATCCAGACAGAATTGAGGTCAGTGCTATGGGTACTGATAAACGTATTTTTGATCGGGGTGTGATTAATAGAACTTACGCCTTAATAATATGACCGTTTGACAAAACCTACCAAATTCTACTAGTCTAGAAACCTGTAATAGCTTTTGTCTTTATAAGAAAATAGGTTGAAAACCCATTGCCATCTCCATTAGTCCACCCTCTGCAATTGGGTTATGTTGGGGTCAATAATCTTCCGCCCTAAACTGGGAAATTTAATTGCTACAGACAATTTGTTTCCATTGTCAAAAACGTGGGTAATTTCACCAATGCCAAAGGCTTTATGTAAGACGCGATCGCCTACTTGCCAATTTTGCGGTGTATGGGGCTTAGTCCTAGTTTTAGCAACAGTTTTGCTATGGGTTTGACGGCGCTGATTTCCTGTGGTTAATAATTCTTCTGGTAATTCGTTGAAAAACTGCGATCGCATAGCCGGTTCCCGAGAACCATATAAGCGGCGTTCACGAGCGTGTGATAAATATAACAATTCTTGAGCGCGAGTAATGCCGACATAACACAGGCGGCGTTCTTCTTCTAAAGCTGCGGGGTCGTTGATGGAACGGTAATTGGGAAATAGCCCCTGTTCCAAACCTACTAAAAACACCACCGGAAACTCTAGACCCTTAGAAGAGTGCAAAGTCATTAACGATACTGCTTTTTGCCCTTCTTTTAAATTATCTAAATCAGAGTTAAGGGCGCTACCTTGCAAGAAGGCCGTTAGGGAAACATCCTCACTTTCTTCTTGAAATTGAAGTACAGCGTTGTAAAGTTCCTGGACATTTTCAATTCTATCTTTAGCTTCATCTGTGCCTTGACTGTGCAAGTCTTGAATATAACCAGACTCATCCAGGAGTTCTTGCAAAAGTTGAGACACTGAAACCGTTGCTGCTTTTTCTTTGCAGTTGGTAATCATTTTAGCAAAGTTATTCACAGCTTTAGAACACCGTCCAGCTAATGTATTAACTGATGTTTCATCACTCAGAATTTCCCACAGGGTTATTCCTAATTCCTGGGAGGCGTTAGCTAAGTTTTCAATGGTGGCTTTACCAATACCACGGCGGGGAGTATTGATGACCCGCAGTAAACTGACTGTATCCGCAGAGTTGGCGATCACTCTGAGATAAGCTAAAACATCTTTAATTTCTTTGCGATCATAAAACTTCATTCCTCCCACTACTGTGTAAGGAATTTGATTCCTGACTAAAAATTCTTCAAAAGGTCGTGATTGGGCGTTAGTACGATAAAGGATGGCAAAACTACCCCAGTTTAACTCAGGATTTTGTTGTTCTAAACAGCTAATTTGACCAATAACAAACTCAGCTTCTTCAATTTCATTATCTGCTTTGTGACAATAAATCAGATCACCGGTTCCCCGGGTAGGTTTGAGGACTTTATCAATGCGTTGAGTATTATTTTCAATTAGTTCATTAGCGGCTTGTAGAATATTTTCACGGGAGCGGTAATTTTCCTCCAGTTTTACCATTGAGCGGGTATCGTCATCAGCTAAACCATCGCCAAAGTCTTGCTGAAATTCCAATAATATGGTGAAGTCAGCCATTCTGAAACTATAAATAGATTGATCTGCATCACCCACCACAAACACTGAGCGATTTTGCCATTCCCAGGCACTCTTGCTTTCTTCGCCATTAGTTACCAACAAGCGAATCAAATCATACTGAGTACGGTTAGTGTCTTGATATTCATCTACAAGGATATGGGCAAACTTGCGATGCCAGTAGCTTAATACCTGTTCGTTTTGCTGAAACAATCTTGTAGGTACTAAGATTAAATCATCAAAGTCGAGGGCGTTATTTTCTGCTAATTTAGCTTGATAACAATTATAAACGTCCGCTATCACCCTGCCCCGATAGTTAGGCTGTTCGCACTCGAACTCTGCTGGGGAAAAACCTTGGTTTTTAGCGTTACTGATAGCGTAGCGTACAGAACGAGGGTCAAACTTTTTATCGTCTAACTTTAGCTGTTTAGTAACAATTTCTTTTATCAGACCTTGTACATCGGATTCATCAAAAATCGAGAAATTGCGAGTCCAACCTCTGGCTTTTTCGTCTTGGTATTTGTCGATATCAAAACGGAGAATGCGAGAAAATAAACTGTGAAAAGTGCCACACCACAAGTGCTTGACTATATTTTTATACACTTGCGATTGCAATTGCACTTGTTCGTATTCTGTCAACAAATCAAATTTTTGGCCATGTTGTTTCATTGCCAAATCTTCAGCAAATAGCTTTTGAATACGTTCCTTCATCTCCCGTGCGGCTTTGTTCGTGAAGGTAACCGCTAGGATATTTTCTGGATTAACACGGTATTTGAGAATCAGGTTAGCAATACGATAAGTGAGCGCTCGTGTTTTACCAGAACCTGCGCCAGCAACAACTAACAATGGGCCGCAGTAATGTTCAACGGCTTGACGTTGGCTGGGGTTAAGATGGCTGAGAAAGTCAATAGTTGCTGTCATCTACAAGTCTCCGGGAGTCTGGAAAGCGTGTACCTTGAGGTCACGGAGGAAACACGACACGGGAAGTTTTTTTGTAGTTCACACCACTTAGTGGTTAGGGGGTCATACCCGCACCGTGGTGGCTAGAGCATATTTAAATTCCGTCAATGTCAATGTGCGCCGATATAATTCTACCCACGGGCTACTAATCTTGCATAGTCACTGGCAGGTGAACAGTGAAAGTAGATCCCAGCCCGGGCTGACTTTTGACAAAAACTTCACCACCCATCATTTGGCAAAAGTGGCGGCTAATTGCCAAACCTAGTCCAGTACCACCATATCTTTTTGTGGTTGATGTATCGCCCTGTGTAAAAGGTTTAAATAATTGTTGCTGCTGACTATGTGACATCCCAATACCCGTATCAGTCACGCTGAAAGTTATCACCCCAAAAGGGGCATTTTCTAGTGAGTTTGTTTTTTCTTTCTTGACTGTTAAGGTTATCTTGCCATTGGTGGTAAACTTAGCTGCATTGCTGAGTAAGTTTAATAACACTTGCCGCATTCGAGTTTGATCTGCGTACATTGTGCCTAGTTGCTGATCACAATATACTTCTAGGACATTATTATTTTTGTCTATAGCGGATTTGACTGTGAGAACAACATTATTGATCAGCATTGCAATCTCAAATGTCTCTGGGTAAAGAGTCATTTTTCCCGCTTCAATTTTTGATAAGTCGAGAATATCATTAATCAGTTCCAGCAGGTGCCTACCAGCAGAGTTAATTGTTTCTAAGTCTGTGATAAAGTCTACTGATAAATCTAAATCCGTAGCATCGTCTTGTAGCAGTTGACTTAAACCAATAACAGCATTTAATGGAGTGCGTAATTCGTGGCTAACGTTGGCTAAAAATATGCTTTTGGCTTTACTAGCAGCTTCTGCTAATTCTTTAGCTTGCTCTAGTTCTTTTGTGCGCTCAGATACACGTTCAATTAATCGATTCAGAGATTTAGCTAATAAACCAATTTCATCTTCAGTGGTAACAGGGGCGCGTAAATCAAAATTAGATTTTCTCGCTACTTGTTCAGCCACCTGAGTTACAGTGATGACCGGTTCAGCGATGGCGCGGCTGGTACGCCAAGCGACAATGGCAGCTATGGCCACTGATACCAGCATACTCATGATGACAATCAATCTCTCAACCTTTTTGGCCTGCTCTAGATCTTTTTCCTTTTCTTTTTCTTGATGTTCGGCAATTTTGAGGATATTGCTTAATCTTTGGGAGAGTTGATCGAGTTGCATGGCTGTTTCACCACGCATAATTTTTAGTAATTGCTCTCGTACCAGGGCAGTTTCTTGTGGCTGTAGTTGCTGAGGGTTAATTTTCTCTAAAACAGTCTCTATCTCGTCAACGTATAATTTTAGACTAACGGTATAATCCTGCAATAAAGCTTGTAAGTTAGCACTTTTTGCAGCTAATCTACCAGGCTTTTTGTCTATATATTTGCTAATGTCTTGCTGTAAACTTTTAGCTGTGGTAATACTCTGAAAAAATTTCTTTTTTTTATTTGGTAATCGTTGTGAATTTTCTAATACTGCAACTAAATTAGAGCTATATAATTGCGCTTCTAATACTGCATCTTTATAATTTGTCAGTAGTTGTCTTTGCTCTTGGGCTTGATTAAATTGCCTGATTTCTCTGCCTCGGTAGTAATTGGCAATTACTAACCCAGTAAGTGACCCGAAAAAGCCAATTCCAATAGCGACAAAATAACCATAGCCAATTTTTTGATGTATGCGCCAAGAGGTAGCTTTGAGTTTCCCACGGGAAGGAAATTCTATAGTCGGGAGTTCATTTTTTGAAGGCTCTTCGTCTGCTGCCACTTTTTTGGTTTCTGAACTGCTGTCAACAGGAATCGGTTTTTGAGTTGGCATCCCTCAAACCTCCTTAACCTCCCATAAATATGACCGCATCAGTTTTGTTTGTACGATCACATTCATTGATAATTAGCATTGAACACCATCTTTTCTGAGAGAAAGCTCAAAGAGTTGCTGACTAGATAATTTTCATGAATATATTAGTATTTGATTGCTTTTGATAAAAATGTTTACAAAAACACTCAATATAAGTGAAATAACCTCTGAGTAGTCAAACTTAGTTACCAGTTAATGTCCTAGCACTCAGTTAATTGCGACAATAGTCCGCCCACCGAGGATATACTACTCTATCTTACTCTAAGCCTCAGAAATCAACACACAGGCTTTATTCTCCCATAGTTTTTCACTTTTTTGACGGTTTTGACTAGACAGTAGAACACAGATTCAGGGGCAAGAAGATCACTATCGTTTCTTACCTTGCCCCTTCTACTTAACTTTTCCTAAGCTATCGCTGCTGAAAGCGACTCTGTTACTAGTTGCTTCAACAATTCAGCTTTATCAGTACGTTCCCAGGGCAGATCTAAATCATTCCGCCCAAAGTGTCCGTAAGCTGCGATGTCCTGATAAAAACGTCCGCCTCGTTCACTTGGTAAGTTACGTAAATTGAAAGCATGAATAATCCCTGCTGGACGTAGTTCAAATTGCTCTAGGACTAATTCCAGCAAAATTTGATCATCTACTTTGCCAGTGCCAAAAGTGTCTAGAAAAATGCTCACTGGTCGTGCTACACCAATGGCATAACTTAGCTGTACTTCACACTTTTGAGCCAACCCAGCAGCCACAATATTTTTAGCTACATAGCGGGCAGCATAAGCAGCAGAACGGTCTACCTTCGTGGGGTCTTTGCCAGAAAAAGCGCCGCCGCCATGTCGGGAATAGCCACCGTAAGTATCAACAATAATTTTCCGTCCTGTCAGACCAGAATCTCCTTGAGGTCCACCAATGACAAACTTGCCAGTGGGGTTGACCAAGAAACGTGTTTCTTCACTCGGCTTAATGTCAATGTCACTGAAAATTGGTTCAACTACTGTTGACCAGAGGTCTTGTTTAATTTGGGCTTGTATTGCTGCCTCATCAGTGATTTCGCCAATTCTTTCTGTGTGCTGAGTGGAAATCAGAATAGTATCAATACTTACCGGATATCCGTCTTCGTAGGCCACAGTTACTTGTGTTTTGCCGTCAGGTCGCAGGTATGGCAATTTACCTGTTTTGCGAACTACTGCCAAGCGGCGAGCTAGGCGATGAGCAAGACTGATGGGTAAGGGCATCAATTCTGGTGTTTCGTTGCAAGCAAAACCAAACATTATACCTTGGTCACCTGCGCCCACAGCATCGAATGCTTCATCACTATTCTGCTGACGTGTTTCTTGGGCGGTATTAACACCTTGGGCTATATCGGGTGATTGTTCATCTAAAGCTATGAGAACACTCGCGCTTCCTGCAGAAAAACCATTAACCGCGTCTATGTAGCCTATTTCGGCTATTTTTTGCCGGGCAATGTTGACATAATTGACATTAGCTTTACTGGTTATTTCGCCAGTAATAAGTACCAAACCAGTATTAACTACTACCTCAGCAGCTACACGACTGTTAGGATCCTCAGTGAGTAAACTGTCTAAAATTGTATCAGAAATCTGATCGCAAATCTTATCTGGGTGACCTTCGGTAACTGATTCGGAGGTAAATAAATAGCGTTTAGACAAAGAGAATTCCTCCTTTGCAAAGATTTCTGCTGAGTAAATTTTGGTTATTTATTTAGTTCAGCAAGTAATGTATGAAATCATAACAAGATTTACGCACTCAGTAGTTACTATTTGATTTATTTTTTCAAACTTAGACAATAGAATAAGATTTAATTACTGATAAGTAGGCGGGGGTAAATAAAGTTAACTTTTCTTCGTCCATTATCTCCTATGGGAGAGAGTCGTCATTTCTATTTTGCTATTCCTATGAATTTTAGTCTCGTTTACCTTTCGTAACGCTGAAGTGTTTATTTGAACATAAAAAAAGGGGGAAACCGAGAAGTACCCCCCAAAATCGTAACGCAAGTGATGCTTACTTAAACTTGAACTGCTATTTGCGCTTCTTTTGCTGTCAGCCGTTCATAGGTAGCGCGCATTTTCAAACCTGTTAGCACTTGGAACAACCCAGTTCCATTGTTGGAACCTGGATACTCACGATGTTGAAGTAACAAGTGAGTCATCTCACCTTTATATTTGGTGGATGTGTTGCTCAGATGAGTTTCTATGTAAATAACTTCATCCAAGTTGTCAAATTGACCGTCTACTTCCAGGACTGATACGTAGCGGCCGTAGTAAACATCAGATCCATAGTACAATTGCATACCAGGGTATGAACAAGTTAGTTTGCGTCCGCAGGGAGTCCAGTGAATTGTTGAGCCTTCATCAAATAGGTAAGTTGGCTCAAAGTCTTCCTTGTCTTCACGTTGAAGCATGCGTACCCTTAGCACTTTGCGTTCTGTATCGTTTTTAATCAGGTTGGTGGGAAGTACCTGAAGAACGACATCAGCAAATTCTCTTTGCGGCTCGATGAATTTTTCAAAATCTGGTTTACGAGAATTGATTTGAGCTAAAACATCTTCATAGCGATGTCCCCTTTCAGCCATATCTCGCTGGATTTTCCAGGCAATTTTCACTTCATCACTAATGTCGAAATAGACACTAAAATCCAGTAGTGATCGCACACGTTCATCATATAAAGGGTGCAAACCTTCCACAACTATGATGTGATTTGGCTCCACGCGTTCTGGTGGATCAATGGTACCGGTTTCGTGGTTATAAATCGGCTTATTAATTGCTTGACCTTCCTTAAGGGCTTTGATTTGCTCGTACATGAGGTCAAAATTGTTAGCCCTAGGGTCAAGTGCAGTTATCCCAGTTTCTTTGCGCTGTTTGCGATCTAGAGAATGATAGTCATCTAAGCAGATGACTGTCATGAATTGTTCACCAAATAAATCTATTAAACGACGCAAAAAGGTAGATTTACCGCATCCAGAGTCCCCCGCTACTCCAATCAATACCACGCGTTCCGGCTTAGTTGTCATAAATTTCCTCTAAATACTAAATGTGTCAATCAATATTTTTTCACCAAAACCTCCGCATTGGGGAAGCTCGTGGGTTTAGAAATGAGGGTAAGGTGCGGGTGAGTTTTTTCACCGTTTTCCTTGCAAAGTTGGATAAGCAGAGGAGTAGTACTTAGCCATTTACATGTGTGCCGAAAATCACATTGCTACTCCAGTAATGTTAGTCTAACTAATGATTAGGGTTAGTAATTTCCCAACGATAGTGGTTTAACCCCTGTGAACCTTTTGAATCGTTTGCTTTTAGAGCAGGGAACTTGGCACTTGAGACTAAATTGCTGTTCAGATGAGGACTTTTTCAAGCCGTGGGGTTTCTGAAACAGAGTATTTATAAACCAGGAGTTTACCCCGTTAGTTGATCCTGTGTTTTTGCTATTCAGCAAGGCTATGGAACATCTAAATGGGCAGACAACCAAGTTATGGTCATCTCTCATCCGACTTATACTTAATTCCTTGCTAGTTGGTAAGTATTTAATCCTAGTGGTGTATTTGATTTTAACAGAAGGCGGTATTCCATAACAAGATTTGCTTTCACAAAGAATCTACTGTTTGAGGATTTAGTGATCAATTGAATGTGTACCTTAGAAAGATTGTTAAAAACTGACCAAGCATACCTTCAGACAAAATTGCGGTCCCTGGGTCACACATGTCTCTCTTTGGTGGGTTTTATGATGGGTTGGAATCAATCTCCCAGTACAACAAAATTTACCAGGAGTTATCTGGAAGTATTTAGATAGAGGTTGACAGATGTTTCACATCAAGTGAAACTTATTGTAGGTGTTTCTTGGTTATGACCATAAGTCCCAACCCTGTTGTTTTCAGGCAGAGATGTAAGACTTTTAAGAAGTGTTACCGAAGGGTAGGTCTATATATTAAGAGTCCCATAAACGGAAACTGCCAAGCTATAAGTCATGGAATCTTGCCCGTTGGGTGGGTGGAAACTGTCTCCCTGATAGGAGTAGTAATTCACGAAAAAAAGATTAAATTGACTCAATATTAACATTTTGCCAAAGACTTATCCTTTACCTTAGAAGGTAAACAGGTGTCTTTTTTGCTATCCTTGCACGTCTTTGGTGAGTGAGCCAAGCACGGCATCGCCTTGTGATGCCACTTTCCTGGAGCATCAGTCTTTGGTATCAGAAAATTCGGTACACTAAAACTGGCAAAAGGAAAGAATTTTTTTGAGAAACGGTTAAGTAAAAATCGGAGTGTTAGAACGAATGTACAATCAAGGTGCTGTTGGGGGTGCTGCCAACAATGAATTAGGTAGCCGCGTCTTCGTTTACGAAGTGGTGGGTCTGCGCCAGAACGAAGAAACTGATAAAACTAACTACCCAATTCGTAAAAGTGGCAGTGTGTTCATCAGAGTACCTTACAACCGCATGAATCAAGAAATGCGACGGATCACTCGCCTAGGCGGCAAAATTGTTAGTATCCAATCTGTAAGTGCTCTAGAACAACTTAATGGTACAGCCTCGTATAAGAGTGCTGAAAACAACAAGGAGTCTTTAGTTACATCTGAAACTGCTGCTAACAGTGATGGAAATGGTAAAGCTACACCTGCAGATGCTCATAGTGAAGTCAAAGGCTTTGCTAAACCACCAGCTGAAGAACAGCTTAGAAAGAAGGACAAAAAAGGCAACACCATGACTCAAGCGAAAGCCAAAAAAGACGCTGAAGTTCCTGTTAATATTTACCGTCCTAATGCTCCATTTGTTGGTAAGTGTATATCTAATGAACCATTAGTTAAACAAGACGGTATTGGTATTGTTCAGCACCTCAAGTTCGACCTATCTGGCAGTGATCTGAAATACGTAGAAGGTCAAAGTATCGGCATTATTCCGCCGGGTTTAGATAAGAACGGCAAGCCTGAAAAACTGAGACTGTATTCAATTGCTTCTACCCGTCATGGCGATGATGTGGACGATAAAACAATATCGCTGTGCGTCCGTCAGCTAGAGTACAAACACCCAGAAACAGGGGAAACAGTCTACGGTGTTTGTTCTACTTACCTCACTCAACTGGAACCTGGTGCAGATGTGAAAATCACTGGCCCAGTGGGTAAGGAAATGTTGCTGCCCGAAGATCCAGAAGCGAACATCATTATGATGGCAACTGGAACAGGTATTGCTCCCATGCGGGCTTACCTGTGGCGGATGTTTAAGGATGCAGAAAGAGCCACTAACCCAGATTATCAGTTTAAGGGATTCTCTTGGCTGATATTTGGTGTGCCCACAACTCCGAACATCTTATATAAGGAAGAACTGGAAGAAATACAGCAAAAGTATCCTGATAACTTCCGCCTCACCTGTGCCATCAGTCGGGAACAGAAAAATCCCCAAGGAGGCAGAATGTATATCCAAGACCGTGTAGCAGAACATGCGGATGAACTGTGGGGGTTGATTAAAGACGAAAAAACTCACACTTACATCTGCGGTTTGCGTGGTATGGAAGGTGGCATTGATGAAGCTTTGTCTGCTGCTGCAGCTAAGGAAGGAATAGTGTGGAGCGACTACCAGAAGGAACTCAAAAAAGCTCATCGCTGGCACGTAGAAACTTACTAAGTTATTCCATAGTTTTAGTTGTTTAACTGAAGTGATTAACAAAGTATAAACATTAGGGTGAGTGAACAACTCGCCCTATAATTTTTTTGACCTTCTCTTCACCTCTGGTCATGAAATTCACAACGAGATGGCACTGCCAATTTTGCACATCTCGTCCGATCCGATAATAATGCTAGGATAGTTGTAAAAGTCAGGGTAATTAAACTTTATAAAACCCTATGCTGCCTAACGGCAATCTGATAGCTTGCGTGGCGTAGCCACACCTTGACAATTAAATCATCTTTATGAACAGCTGAGAACAGAGTTCTAAGTGTTTGATTCACCTACAGGAATTAATTCCTGTAGCTATACCAACAAAGCCGTGATTAGCAGGCTAATGAGTATAAAGAAGGAAGCACTCAGCACTCAGGACTCAGCACTCAGAAATTAGGGTGCAAAATTTGTGGGAGTGAAACTAGGAATATTAGGTTTAGGCACTGTCGGCACAGGTACAGTCCAATTGTTGCAAGATATGGTGGGACGTAACCCGTTATTGCAGGAAATAGAAATATATCGCGTGGGAGTACGATCACTTGACAAAATCCGTAATGTAGAATTACCTGCACAGGTATTAACAACAGATTTAGCAGCCATTGTCAACGATCCAGCAGTGGATATAGTGGTTGAGCTGATGGGTGGACTGGAACCAGCGCGATCGCTGATTCTCAAAGCTTTAAATCATGGTAAACACGTTGTCACGGCTAATAAAGCGGTCATCGCCCGTTTTGGGGCAGAAATTTTTACAACTGCCAACCAAGCCGGGGTGTATGTCATGTTAGAAGCTGCTGTGGGTGGCGGCATCCCGGTGATTCAACCTCTGAAGCAGTCCTTAAGTGTTAACCGTATTAATACTGTTACTGGCATCATTAATGGTACAACTAACTACATACTCACCAGGATGCAAACGGAAGGTAGTAACTTCAGTGATGTCTTAGCTGATGCCCAAAGATTAGGTTATGCGGAAGCTGACCCTACATCTGACGTGGAGGGTTTAGACGCAGCAGATAAAATTGCTATCTTGGCATCATTAGGCTTTGGTGGACGCATTAACCTAGAAGATGTCTATTGTGAAGGAATTCGGCAGGTCAGCAAGACAGATATTACCTATGCTGAAAAATTGGGATTTGTGATTAAATTATTAGCGATCGCAAAAAAATACACAGACTCATCTCATCTTTCCGTCAGAGTTCACCCCACCTTGGTACCGAAACCACATCCGTTAGCTAGCATTAACGGTGTATATAATGCCATTCTTGTAGAAGGAGAACCCATAGGGCAGGTAATGTTTTTTGGACCCGGTGCAGGTGCGGGTGCAACAGCTAGTGCTGTCACCTCAGATATCTTGAATTTAGTTGCTGTCCTCAAAACCAGTACGGCTAACCCAAATCCCCTATTTACTTGTGCACACCAAGATTATTGTCAAATTGCCCCAATCACCGAATTAGTGACGCGATTTTATGCCCGGTTTCTAACCAAAGACCAACCCGGTGTTATTGGTAAATTGGGTACTTGTTTTGGCAACTATGGGGTTAGCTTAGAGTCAGTAGTTCAAACAGGTTTTCAGGGAGGACTAGCAGAAATTGTTGTAGTCACCCACGATGTTAGAGAGGGAGATTTTCGGAAAGCTCTGGCAGAAATTAAAAACTTAGAGGACATAGATAGCATTCCCAGTTTACTGCGTGTGCTGTAACCAGAGACAAGGGAAGAGTTGCCAAGCAAAGATGGCAAATTTTTTGTGGAGCGGGCATTTCGCCCGCTAGTCACCAATTCCTGGATTATGCCCGTTGCCAGATTTAGTTTCCATCCCCCAGAACCGCTGGGGGTGAATGGGGGACTTTCCGCAAAAATTAGTTAAGCTTCTGGAATATTTTTACCGACAACTTGCGATTTAAGAGTAGTGATTTCACTAGTTAGCTCTTTCCTGGTGGAAGCTTTGAGTAAATAGCGGTAAACAAACCAAACAGAGTAGCCAATACCAATTAATTCAAAGGTCGGTGCTACTAAAGGAATATCATTCAAAGAGTCTAATACTGCCAAGATTACCTTAACCGAAACAATTGCTGTGACAATTAAACCCAGGCTAAGTATGGGCTGCTTATATTGATTAAAAAAGCTACCCAGGTATTCAGGCAGTGTTGCTAAAAAAACAGAAACTTGTTCACCGTATTTTTGCCATTGTTCTTGAGACTGTACAGGGCGCTGGAGTTTGGTAATGGTTCCTGTTTGGTTGTTGATATCTGGCACTGCTACCTCTTGAGATTTGGTTTCTGCAAATTCCGGTTCTTGCATTTTCACTCCTATAAATTTAACGGTTGAGTTCATCTAAGCCGGACAACGACAACCAAAAGGCTGTTGATTAGGCAATGCACGACGGCATCATTAGAACTGGGTTTGATCCACAAAAGGTTTTAATGTCCTATAACCATAATTGCCTCATCACCTCTACTGCATCAACTACAAGGTAGACAGTCAGTATGAGGATAGAAATCAGAAGGCCATTATGGATCTAAAAATGAGCCTTATGAGTTCTGGATTTTGTGAATCAACTGGAATCCTCAGGTTGTAATTATCCCATAGCATGTCAGGTCAGCTATCTAAAGGTAAAGAATCTTGGCCTAGCTTGCGCTGCCGCCATAGCCCCCTATCTTGAGAACGAAGTTTTGACAATCCTACTCATTCAAGCAGAAATTGTGTCTAAACCAGACTACCTCACATTTATACAAGTTTAAAGGTCGATTTAATGGGATATTAAAGCTATCTTAAGCTCTCTTTATTTATTAACTCATCGATGATTAATCTTAATCTCCGATAAAAGTTTTCAAGTATCTCAATATACTGTTTACTATGACTATTTTATTTCGTTAAGTTAAATATTTTTACCGGGGCAGATTAAGAGATAATGCTTGCCAATGGGTATTACCAGCCCCGGTCAGTAAAATTCAGCAAGCATTGTCTAGGATTTTAAGTCCCACAGGACTGACATTGAAATTTCTGATTACTCGTGGTGCTGCAATGCCATACTACTCCCAATCAGAGAACATATGTGCTGCATCTCCACCAATACCAATTCCAGTGTGATAGATTTGTGCATCAGTGATGACCATGTGATCCATTGATGCTCCATACACATTAGAGTCGTAAATTTGAGCGCGAGTCAGATTTGCTCCATTGAGATTGGCTTGTTTGAAATTAACGTTAGTAAGCAAAGCTGAAGTTAAGTTTGCGCCTTTCAAATTAGCATTAGTTAAGTCTGCACCTTCCAAGTTAACTCCTTCCAGGTTAGCTCCAGAGAGATTTGCCCCTCGTAAATCAGCACCAATTAAATGAGCACCTGTGAGGTTCACTCCTGATAAATCGCACTGGACACATTCTCTGGTCAAATGTAGCCTTTGTAAGTCCTGGGAATTACCAGCTTTAACTGTGCTAGTGAAAATTAGGGGAGTTGCCAAGGCTAGAAATGCGAGTAGGTGGAGTTTCATATTGTTTTCCCCTTCGTCATTAAACTACATCCGTTCTTTTCCTCACTATTTTATTATCTCACTAAATTGGTAAAATTTGTTATTGGTCAACACAAATTCATTGTGACACCAGAAGTATTATTTGCTAAGGTTTTGGGGCTATTGCCGACGTTAAAATTTGTGCAAATTTGCCATTTAAATAATGTTAAATAATTTGAAGGACTTGTGCCACTTTACATAGTGGAACATATGAGATTTATCTGTGTCTTTTTAATAGTGAAAATCATCATACATGAAAAATTTCCGTATTCTAAAGCACTAAAAATTCGCGCATATACTGATTAACCAAATCAGGCTTTTCTTGTTGTACCCAATGTCCACAATCGCTAATATACTTAATTTTGAAGTCATTGACATAGGTTGAGGTGTCGTAGGTGAGTTCCTTACCGAGTGCAGTATCGTTTTCGCCCCAAATCATCAATGTAGGGACAGGCAAAATGCCCCAATTTTTATGGATGAATGAATGTTTAAAAACCTGACGATAGTAGTTCAACATAGCTGTAACAGCACCAGGTTTTGCAGCAGCATTTTTATAAGCATTAAGATCTGTGGGAGTGAAAGCGCTTTTATTAAATGCTGTCCCTTGAATAAGCTTTTCAATTGCTTCATAATCTGAGAACCGAATGAGTAATTCTGGTAGCCAAGGTAGCTGAAATAAAAATACATACCAGCTGCGTAGCAACTGCTGATAGGTGCGTAAGCCTTGGGCAAATTTGGCAGGATGAGGTAGGTTGAGGATAACTAATCGCTGCACCATTTCGGGGTGAGCATAGGCAAAAGACCAAGCGATGGCAGCACCCCAATCATGTCCAACTAAAATACACTGGTGGTATCCTAATCCATGAATTACCCCCTCTACATCTTTGACAAATTCATCCATGACATAAGCTGATTGGTCTTTGGGTTTATCGCTATAATTGTAGCCACGTAAATCAATGGCGACGACTTGAAAATATTTGGCAAATTCTGGGATTTGATGCCGCCAAGAATACCAAAACTCAGGAAACCCATGTAACATTAGCATTAATGGGCCTGATCCTTGGGTGGTGTAATGCAGTTGTAGGTTGTTGGTCATAATATATTCATGTTTCCAAGAATTTTCTACTACAGACATAATTTTGGGAGCATCCCAGTTTTTTAAGTGAGGGATAATGAGAGTAGTGGAATCTAGATAAAAGGTAGTAAAGATGACTCCCGAACAGGAAAAAGAACTGCAAGAACACATTCAGGCTATCGCTAAAATATTGTACGAAGATACGA
>WGNO01000036.1 GCA_016124525.1 Nostoc sp. RI_552
ACTGGGTGTAAGCACCATGGCGTTCAACTTGAACGGTTTCAACTTTAACCAATCAGTAATTGACTCCCAAGGTCGCGTCATCGCTACCTGGGCTGATGTAATCAACCGCGCTAACCTGGGTATGGAAGTAATGCACGAGCGCAACGCTCACAACTTCCCCTTAGACTTGGCTGCTGGTGAAGTTGCTCCTGTTGCTTTGACTGCTCCTGCAATCAACGGTTAATACTTAAGACCTAAGCAGTAATTTCTCTACTACTTAAAAGCGCTCTTCCAAATGGGAGGGCGCTTTTGATTTTAGCCGGCTTGGTTAGGTGCGATGCCAATCAGACAAAATCACTCCTGGAAGAGTTACCGAGGCGATAGGGAGCATTTTTGCGGTGATTGCTACTCCTACCGTTTCACAAAATCTCGTGCACAGTCATTGAGACCAACTCTACCCCCATTGCTACGGCTTGATTACCTGTTTCTGAGATCATGTAGCTGTGTAGAGAGTGTTTCACAATTAAGGGTTCTGTCCTACAGCAGTCTTCAGGATTTTGAACGTTTAATGTATTTGATTTCGTTCATTGTCCATTATCCGGGTATTGGTAATTTACAGTTAACTTGTCCCAGTATGCTAGAAGGTATTTTGGGGAAGGTTCCAGATTCCAGCAGTGCTTCCGGATAAATCACTGCCTCTATGGCTAAATTACACGGCAATATCTACGCTCAACCCCAGGCAATCGCATCGGATTTACACTGGCTACAAGAAAATCTTTTTGTTGATATGTTCATATTAAGACTATTCCTGATTCTCCCTCTTTGCCTATCACTGTAGCAGCCCCAGTTACTTCTAAAATCACCCCAATCCACCCTTATTCTCATTTCCCGGCTTTCCAAAGATTGATGTAAATTATTCGCTTCATTCTCCATCACCCGTTTTTACAGAATTGGGATCAAGCTAGTTTCTCAACTTTGGTATCTGCACTCAAGGAAGATGGGATTATTCATGATGATGGTTTAGATTCTGTCCGTAAGGATATTGAAGAGGTTCTAAAACCGTGTGGGACTTTACGTAATTTTCCTATGAGAGAAGGTTACTTTCCCCCCACGGGTATTTTGTCACAATATGAATCAATTAAGGTATTTGAAGTTATTCAGTCGCAAGCTAAAAGTTTAAATGATCCTATAGCTTGGGAAATATTTGAAACTTTTGCTACGCAGATGGCAGAAACTAAATTAGTTGTAAATCAAATGTATCCGGTACGGGCGATCGCTAATCGCAATATGATTGATCCAGAGTATTTACCATCAAATGCACTGGCTAACAATTTACCCCAGTTAGAACAAGCTATAGCCAACAGACAATTACTAGAATTGAATTGTTTTGCAGGTGCTGGTAAGTTTACTTTGGATGAAAAAAGCTTTTTTTTAGCATTTCCCTTGCAAATGCTATTTAGTAACACTCCTTGGTATTTGGTTTATGAGTGCGAAAGCGGAAAATATGCTGGTTTATTTCGATTTGAACCTTTAAATAGATTATTTGTGGGTCAGCATCAAGAAAAATCCCCGACCATAGCAGAACAAAAAAATTCTTTAGAGAAATTACAAAAATTGGCCACGGCGAGTGCGGGACTTTTTTGGGACACAATATCAGTGACCAACATCAGTTTTTGAGTGATGGTTTACAAGAATATTCTCCAGTGTGTGTGGCGGTGGAACTGTGGTTTAACAATACCATATATAGACTTATTACTGAAGGTATTAATAGATTTCCCACGAGGCAAATAAAAATGTCTACACCTGTCCAAAAAGGGGAATTAGGTTTACCCAAATCAATTTTTTGTCTAAATAAAACCAAGGATGAAGATTTTCCTAATTGCTTTCGAGTAATATTACCTAAATGGTCTTTGAATGACGTAAAACTTCTCCCCTGGATAGTGGGTTTTGGCAGAAATTTGAAGGTAGTACAGCCACGATAATTAGTTGATAAGGTGAAAGGAATGGCGAAGGCTGTTTTTGAACTCTATCAATAACTTATCCATACCATTCAGGTAACAGCTAACTACGCGGGTCAAAATTTCTGATGAGTAAGGAGCTTTATTTTGTAAGAAAGTCCAGGGAGCCAAAACCACTGAGATAAAGTATCTTCCCCAAGAGCCCATACCCTATTGTATTTTAGGCGGTGGATGTAGGCCCTTGCCTCCGGCACTGCGCTCCGTGCAATCTCAAAGCTTCCTTAGATGCAATTCATCAGGTAGTGTCATAATGTCTTTGTTATTCAATGTATATTTTAACAGTCTCACTGCTAACATTGCCAGCAGCAGAAGCAAAATAAGAGCTTGTCCATAGACTAAGTAATTTTAGTAAACGGGGGAAATATTGTCTAAGCAGACGAGTCTTTTTCTTCCCATACTTCCCAAATAATAGTCCTTAAACTTTTCTCTACATCACCTACTAAAATCTTCCTGCGTCTCTTTGGTATCCATACAAGATGATAGTTTATCCAAGAAACAGAGTGTTTTTTTATTCTATGTTGTTGCATTTTACTAAAAACTCTTGTAGATTTGTGCGTTACATCTACATTTAGGAGGTAATACACGATGTAAACCCATCGGCAAATACTTCCAACCTAGCAAAAAATAGGAGAGGGCACTTTCGTTCCCGTAGCATGCCCTCAGGCATATTAACGCTACAGGAGTTGAGTTCTCTAATTTCCTTCGCCCAAGCCTAGTTGAGCAAGTTTTGACGGTAAATGTAAAATCTCCTCCCCTAAAGGCAAAGTAGTCTCAAGACTTTTTTTTCCGTACACGCACTTCTACAGCTAAAAACTTAATAAAACATAACATAGCTTGAGAAAGCTTATGATAAAGTATAAGAGAATTTAATATTTTATTCAGTTATGTAATTTACATTAACAATCACAGAGAATTGATCCGAGAGTGAGTAGAATAACAAATACGGTGACGACTAATTCACGAATTAGTTATCCTAGATAGATGGATTCAACTTTAAGTCCTCAGTTAAATTAAGCATAGTGCTTCTGGGGCGTCCCAAAGAAAACTAAGCAAACCAAGTCGAAACCACATCTTAACAACTAGAGAGCTTCCATAATCATAATGCCTGTGATTGAGAAAAAACGAACTCGCGATCTGCCCCAAATCAACGAGCGCATCCGGTTTCCTAAAATTCGAGTCATTGATACCAATGGCGCGCAACTAGGAATTATGCCTCCACAAGAAGCACTACAACTAGCTGAAGAAAAAGAGCTAGACCTAGTACTGCTCAGTGATAAGGCTGACCCACCGGTTTGTCGGATCATGGATTACGGGAAGTACAAGTTTGAGCAGGAGAAGAAAGCGCGGGAAGCCCGGAAGAAGCAGCACACGGCTGATGTGAAAGAAGTGAAGATGCGCTACAAAATCGAAGAACACGACTACAATGTGCGTGTGAAGCAAGCAGAGCGCTTCCTCAAAGAAGGTGATAAAGTGAAGGCGACTGTGATGTTCCGGGGTCGAGAGATTCAACACAGTGACTTAGCAGAGCATTTGCTCAAGCGCATGGCCAAGGATTTGGAATCGTTTGGGGAAGTGCAGCAAGCACCGAAAAAAGAGGGTAGAAATATGATGATGCTGATCTCCCCCAAAAAGTAGTACCTGAATTTATCGAGATATCAAGCATAAAAACCATAATTTATCGACAATTTGGATCTAAAACCCCGTCCCTCCAAGAAGGCTTTTTGGCAAGTTTACAGATAGTCGCCACAGGGTATGGGGACACCCTCAACCGATGTAGAGCTATTGTTAGACTACGACACCAGCAGGTTGCTTTGATAGCCGGCCCAGGATAGCCATAGCGTCAAGGAATGCTCGTTCTCAAAGAACGAGGAGGTACATCGAAAGTAAGAATTTCTAACCGTCCCTCACTGGTTGAAATTTTCAGTAAGCTGATATTCCTGAGTGCTGAGTGATAAAAATAATACTCAGTCCCTCAGGTTTTTTGCTGTTGATAAGGATGATAAAGACGAGAAGAATGAGAGTAAATAATAGTTTATGTTCTCCCTTGTCTGATTCTGAATTCAATTTAGCGTAGCTGCCAGTATATGGCATTGAAAAATGACTGGTTTGTTGGGCAAATAAACGCTTTACGCCACGACTATCACAATGGGTAAATCTTCAACCAGAAGAAGGCGCATGCACCGTTACAATGTTTTTTTACACTCCACTATCAATGAGCTTGCGCCATGAAGAGGATAGTACAGTCACTCTATTTTTAAATAAAAGTGCAGTTTAATTGCCACTTAAATAAAATATCATATTCAACTTTTAATTATGATGATGGAATCAGCACTTGGTGAAGAAATTATCACCAGTAATCTCAAGCAGTTTCTTTTGGTACTTTCGGTATCTTTGGGGGTGGCAACCTTACCGCAAATATTTAGTTGGTTTCGCCACATACCCTATACCCTGCTGCTGGTGATTGTGGGCTTGGGGTTGGCATTTGTTGATGTCCGCCTTGTCACTCTTTCACCTGAATTAATTTTGTTTATTTTTTTACCCCCTTTGTTGTTTGAAGCCGCATGGAATTTGAGATGGAGAGAGTTAAAGCGCAGTTTGCTGTCAATTTGTTTGTATGCAGTTTTGGGAGTGGTAATTTCTATTGCGGGGATAGCAATTGGTCTAAATCAAGTGGCCGGAATATCTTTAACTACAGCTTTGCTGATTGGTGCTAGCTTATCTGCCACTGATCCGGTTTCTGTGACTGCTTTATTTCGAGAATTGGGTGTGGGTAAAAGTCTCACCACTATGATGGAAGGCGAAAGCTTGTTTAATGATGGCATGGCGGTGGTTGCCTTTGGCTTTTTGGTGGCGCTGTCTTTGGGAGATGCTGATTTGGTTTTGCAGCTAATTTTATTACAACTTTTCATAGTTATTGGTATTGGCGTAGCAGTGGGAGGATTGATTGGTTTTGGAATTTCTTATTTAACCCAACGCTTTGATTTGCCAATGGTGGAACAATCTTTAACTCTGGTTTCTGCTTACGGTACTTATTTGATTATTGAAGAATTGGGTGGTTCTGGGGTAATTGGAGTGGTAACCACAGGGTTGATTTTAGGTAACTTTGGTTCTCGTGTGGGGATGAATCCCCGTACTAGGGTGATTGTATCAGAATTTTGGGATTTTTTGGCTTTTTTCGTCAATTCTATTGTATTTTTGTTGATTGGCGACCAAATTCGCTTTGCTGTTTTGGGGGAAAACCTAGAAATTATTACTATCACGGTAGCAACGATGATTTTAATGCGGGCAGTTGCTATTTATCTTCTTAGTAATTTGAGTGCTGTGATTACTCAAGAGCAAATTCCCTTAGCTGAACAAACTATTTTATGGTGGGGTGGGGTACGAGGTTCTGTTTCTATTGCTTTAGCCTTGAGTGTACCCATAGAACTACCAGAACGACAAAAAATTATTGCTACGGTGTTTGGAGCAGTTTTATTTACTTTATTGGTGCAAGGGTTGAGTATTAAACCTTTGTTGCAAAAGCTGAATCTGTTAGGTGATGCACCTCTACGCGAGAAATATGCAGAACTGGCTAGCCGTCACATCGCTTTAGAACGGGTTTTGCGACAACTCCAGGAAGATAAGCGCCCAGGTATTGACCCTGAGTTTTACCGTTACCAGGAAACATTGATTAAAGGAGAAATTAACAATCTGCAAACGAAAATTCATAAGTTACAGATTGAATATCCGAATATTCGCAGTTTCATCACCGAACAGTTCCGGGAGGAACTCTTGGCCATTGAGGCAGATACTTACGCAGAGTTTGTCCGCGCTGGTCGCTTAAATACAGAATTGGCTCCTATGTTAGAAGATGTTTGGCAGAACCGGGGTAGTCATTAATTACGAATTATGAATTGCAGCCAGATGTTTCTTTCCACTTATCTAAGATATCTTTAAACACCAGTTCTTCTATCCAAGTTTTGGCAACTACCGCCAACGGTAGCGCCATTACTAATCCTAAAGCCCCAAAAAAGCCGGCGAAGAAAATTTGTGCGGTGAGGGTAAAGGCTGGTAAAAGCGCTACCTGTGCGGCCATGACTGTGGGAGTTAGCCAGTAGCTTTCTATATTCTGAATTAGTACATATAAAATCAAAACAGCGATCGCTTTCCAAGGTGTATCGAGAAACGCGATGGTCATGGGTAAGATAACGCTTAAAGTGGGGCCAATATTGGGAATAAAGTTGAGTAATCCTGCTAGTACAGCATGAGCCAGTGCGAGGGGAACTCGTAAAATTAGCAACCCCAACCCACTCAGAAAGCCAATAAACACCATTTCAATTAAAGCACCAATTGTCCAGTTTCCCAAACCTTCCCCGCATAAGGTGAGAATCTCCTCTACCCGATGGCGATAAAATAGCGGGAAACACCGCACAAAAACTTTACGATAAGGTTGGGGATTTACTAACAGCATTAAAGTTAACACTATTACCAGTAAAAATTCTAAAGTTGCACTAATTCCAGTAGAGAAGAAAGCGAGGGCTTGTCCCAAGAGATTTTCGGTTAAGGGCTGGACTTGTTGAATTAAATTATTAATGTCTGGTAAGTTCGTCACATAAGGTCCCACAATCGTACCTTCTAACCAAGTTATCATCTGCTGAATGCGAGCTACTCCAGAGGGAAACAACTGCACTAATTGCTGAAACTGTTCGATAAAAGGTGGCACAATCAGCACAAAAAAACCAATTAATAAGATGACGAAAATCAGAATACTTAGCCACACAGACCAAATTCGCTGCATCCCAGAGCGTTGAAATCGTCTCACTAGCTGGCTAATGGCTGTTGCCAGTACAATGGCTGTAAATAATAGTAATAATAATCGGCGAACTTCCCAAAGTATATAAAGTGAGCTAATAAGTGCAAAAAATCCCAGCAATTGCCCAATTTTCATATTTTCCTGTTTGATTACATTACTATATCTACTGATTAAATGTCCGTTATTTCTATTGGTAGAGGTTTAATTACTTATTAAACGCTAATCATTTGTGGAATGAGTTGAGTTTTCTATGTATAAATTTATCTGAGATTATTCTCGCTGATACAAATTAACTTAAAAGTCTGATCAATTAATCATGAAAAATAAGTTATTGCAAATTTTATGGATTGCAGGGGCATGGATGGGGCTGATTTTAACTGGATGTGAACAGGTAGTGCAGTATTTACAACCATTACCCAGCGTTGAGATTCTCTCAGATAAGCCAGTATATGCGCCACAAGTAACCAAATAGAAATTGCAATTCGAGAACGCATTAACGAGCTCCGTGAAGAAAAACAACTCCACATTCTCAAGCATAATGAGAAATTAGCACAGGTTGCTGGTAACTACAGCCGACAAATGGCAGAGAAAAACTTTTTTAGTCACATTGGCATTAATGGGAGCACTCTCCAAGATAGAGTTAGTGATGCAGAAATTATGTACTGGGTGATAGGTGAAAATCTGTTCAAGGGTACGAATGTTCCTCAACCTGTAAAAGTCGCATTTGACGGTTAGATGAAAAGTCCCGGACATCCCGAGAATATTCTCTGTCCGGTTTTTACAAAAACCGGTGTAGGAGTTTGGCAAGTTAACAATACCTATTACATAACTCAGTTGTTCTTGAGGCCTTAAGACAAGGACATGGCCATTTGGCAATCCCACCCTCATAAAGTATTAAATTCTGCTGTAGGTATTGACTGATGGACGTATTTTTTAGGCGATGAGACCCAAGATTATTTCTATCTAAAGGTGGTGATAAAAGTATTGCTATGATTGTAAAAAAGTAAAATAGCAATTAACTTTAGGAGTTATAAACAATATTTAAACTTATTTTCATAAGAATTTATTTAGCTGCTTATCTATCAGGTAAAAATGGCTTTAATTAAGGTAAATTAAATAAAAATGTAATAACGATATCCCGGAATTTTCGAGAAGTTATGAATGAATAATCTCATGATTTTATTGTTAATTATGTTAACATTTTTACTATGATTTTGTCTATTTTGTTCCGAAAAAAAATCATAAATAATTTATGAGCTAGATAAAATGAAATCTAACATTAGCAATATCAATTATCAATTTAGTTAAAAATTGCCAATTTTTATATTGCTTGAATTGATCTGTCTGACAACTCACAAAATGAAATTGGAGTTAAGGCTATGGCACTTTTTGGCTATCATGCTTCCCATGAGCAATTTAAGCCGAGCGTTCTTTTAGAATACGTACAAGCAGCCCATAAAGCTGGATTTACCAGTGTATCTTGTTCTGATCACTTTCATCCGTGGAGCGATCGCCAGGGAGAAAGCGGTTATGCTTGGTCTTGGTTGGGTGCAGCGATGCAGAGTACACCCTTGAAGTTTGGTGTAGTTTGCGCTCCTGGACAGCGCTATCACCCAGGGATTATTGCCCAAGCTGCGGCTACTCTTAGTGAAATGTTTCCCCAACGTTTTTGGTTAGCATTGGGTAGTGGACAAGCATTAAATGAGCAAATTACAGGGGATTTTTGGCCTGCGAAACCTGTACGCAACATGCGTCTGAAGGAATGCTCTCAGGTAATACGCGCCCTGTGGACAGGGAAAACTATTACTCACTACGGTTTAGTAAACGTTGAACAAGCAAAGCTTTATACCAGACCACTAATAGCACCGTTGATTATTGGTGCGGCCATTACTCCAGCAACTGCTGAATGGTTAGGAAGTTGGGCAGATGGACTGATTACTATTTCTCATCCCTATGAAATGCTCAAGCAAGTTGTAGAAGCATTCCGGCGGGGTGGTGGGGCAGGAAAACCAATGTATTTGAAAGTACAGCTTTCCTACGCAGCCCAAGAAAGTACAGCTTTAGAGGGAGCATTTGATCAATGGCGGACAAACGTTTTTTCAAGTTCTGTGTTGAGTGACTTGCGTGATCCGCAGCAATTTGACGCGATCGCTAAGTTTGTTAAACCAGAAGATATGTATAAACACATCCGCATTTCTAACGATATTCAACAACACATTCAATGGTTGCAGAAAGATATAGAACTGGGCTTTAACGAAATTTATCTCCACAACGTTAACCGCCAACAACAGACTTTCATCGAAGCTTTTGGCAAACAAGTAATTCCATCTCTTCAAGGTACTAATTAACCAGTCAATTAGCAACTATGGGAGTAACTGTCAGCCCACCAACCAATGCACCCCATCAGTTGCTCTACTTTGATCCACATCCACTCCAATGGCCAGGAGAAATTGAACTTCAGGATCTGGAAATTGCCAATTACCGTGTAGATTTACAGTTTTGGCGTGAAGATAATATTACTTATTGGGATGCTGTGGTTAAATCTGGTAAAGTTGGTATAAAACAACAATCTTGGCAAAATGATTCCACTGTTAATCGGAATGTGTAAGTGTATACTGCCGTTACGTACATAAACCATCCCTTGAGCCATCGCTATAGACTGCTTTGAAACGAGCAAAAATTCTCGGATACTTGCGGTACTAGCCTTGGATCTAAACATGGGTTGCTATTTACCATACAACCGGGAAGGACATCTTCACCCGACAAGCTGAGATTTTTTGTTACATTTTCAGTATAAATGTAAAAAAATACACTTTTTTATCCTATTCATGAGTCGGGAAATGACGAAAAACATGAAAAAAATTTTAATCATTGAAGATGAACCTCACATCAGAGACAATATCCAAGAAATTTTGGAACTATCAAATTTTGAGACGATAGTTGCAGACAATGGGTTAGATGGTTTGCAGTTGGTTAAAGATAAACATCCTGATTTGATTCTTTGTGATTTGATGATGCGTGAGTTAGATGGTTATAGTGTTTTAACTCAACTGCGTCAAGATAATGCCACTGCAACAATACCTTTAATTTTTCTAACTGCAAAATCACAGTGGTCAGATGTACGCAAAGGGATGGAAATGGGTGCAGATGATTACCTAACTAAGCCTTTTCAACCTGTTCAGTTATTACAAGCAATTGCCACTAGATTGGAGAAACAATCTATCTGTGAGCAAAGAACTCAAAGAAAGTTAAATGAACTCAGCAGTTGTATAAGTCACTCACTGCCCCATGAAATAAATACTCCTTTGAATCATATTATAGGAATGTCACAATTATTGATAGAAGAGCAGGGAATACTTTCCGATGCGGAAAACTTAGGAATGCTCCAATCAATTCATAATGCTGGTCTGAGGCTGCATAGACTTACTATGAATTTCCTCATGTATGCAGATTTGGAATTAACAGCATCTAACCCTGAAAAAGCAGAATTTTTTCGCCAAAAGAATGCTAAAAGCTATGTGAAATCAGTAGTTCAAGATATAGCTCTAAAAATTGCCCAAAATGCAAATAGGTCGGCAGATTTAAGTATAGAGATTTGCGATGCTATAGTCAAAGTTTCTCCCGTCAAGATTAATAAAATTGCCGCAGAAATAGTTGACAATGCTTTTAAATTTTCCCGACCCAATACACTAGTAAAAATCATCGGGTATAGCAATCATAATTACTTTCATCTGTCTGTAACTGACTACGGTCGCGGCATGACTAGGGAGCAAGTTGCTAACGTTGGGGCTTATGTGCAGTTTGAACGAAAAATGTATGAACAACAAGGTTGTGGTTTAGGACTATTAATTGCTAAGAGGTTGGTGGAATTATCGGGAGGAAATTTGACAATCGAGAGTGTAGCTGGGGAGCAAACTACAGTTAATATTGTTCTGCCCCAGTAAGTTGGTCAAGTTGTGAATATTTGCAAGATTTTCACTATTGTAATAAAGGAATGCTAACTGTAAATATTGTTCCTTCTCCTACTCGACTATTTACGCTGATTCCTCCTTTGTGCAAATCCACGCATTTTTTGACTATGGCCAGTCCTAAACCTGTGCCAGAAATTGTACCAACGTTAGATCCTCGATGGAAAGATGAAAATAAATTAACTTGATCTGCTTCAGGAATGCCGATGCCACTATCACTGATTTTAAAAATGATTTGATTATTCTTTTTAAGAAAACTAAAATTCACTACATTATGGTGAGGAGAGTATTTAATAGCATTAATCAGGAGATTGGTAAGAATTTGCCGCAACAGTTTTTTGTCACCTTGAATAATCAGGGAATCGTCGCAGATTTGTTGGTCTAAATCTAGTGATAAATTAATTGTATGTTGGGTATGAGTAGCTTCTATTTCTTCTTTGAGATGGTGACAGAAAGCCATGATATCTACTGGTTCTAAATTTAATTCTATCTTTTTGGCTTCAGCCCGATTAATCATTAATACATCATCGAGAATTTGGGTGATGTGTTTGACAGTGTTTTGGATAGTTTGTAGATGTTCTTGTTTTCTTTGTTCCGTGAGGCGATCTGTAAAGTTTTGCAAAATACCAGATGATGAAGAAATAATAGCTAGAGGTGTACGAAACTCGTGGGATGCCATAGAAATAAACCGCGATTTTAATTCGCTTAATTCCTTTTCCTTTTCTAGAGCTTGACTTAATTCTGCCGTGCGTTCAGCAACTCTATTTTCTAACTCCTCTGTCAATTGTATGAGTTGTTGGTTCTTAATTTCTAAGGCTTTATTTAACTGGCTTAAATGCACATGGGTACGTACACGAGCAAGTAGTTCTTCTTTTTGAAATGGCTTGGTGATATAGTCTACTGCACCTAAACTCAAACCCTTAACTTTATCAAGGGTATCAACGCGAGCCGTCATAAAAATTATAGGAATTGACTGAGTGAGAGGATCGGCTTTAAGTTGCTGACAAACTTCAAATCCATTGATATCAGGCAACATAATATCTAGAAGAATTAAATCAGGAATATCACGATAGACTTGTTTAATGACATTTAGACCCTGTGACTCAATGCGGACATTATAACCCACCAAGCTCAAGGCATGAGCAAGGACTTCTAAATTTGTAGGATTGTCATCTACTACTAAAATAGTGGCGCAGTTAGGCAAAGTTTCCAACATCAGCATATCCATAAATAATTTTATTTCTAATACTCATAGCTGATTTCAATATATTTATTTAGTTAATGTGCTGAAACGCTGATGGCGCGAACTATTTTTATACTCTAGCCTAAGATATACAAGTGTTAAATAATACATTTTATATAAAACCCTAAAAATATAACCGTAGTCTCACTTAAGTAATAAAACGTAAAATATTGTACTATTTAAATATTTACACTTATAGACTATGAACTTTATTCATTGTTATAATCCGTTTTAGCGTGAAACAACAGTAGCCGGAACAGCATAAACAATTATATTTATACGTACCCAAAAAAAGTGAAAAAATTTGATTAAGAATTTAAATCATCAGCTTTTCTGTTATGTTCCTTAAGAATTATCATTAGTGTGTTTTCTAAAGCACAAAAATTATAATATACTGAACTTAGTATACTGGCCTACACTGTTTAGGTTATCAATAAAGTCAGAATCGTTGCTGAGTTGAGAACATGAAATGCGAGATTTATGTTTTTTTTCTTCATACCTTTGCGCCTAAGCTAAGTCACGAAATCTATAGGTGGTGGGTGAGGGTAACTCATATTTATAAAAAACTCTACTTATAAAAGCTTTGGAAGTGTTGAAAAAGTATGTCTACCAAATTTTTTTTTACTTCAAATATAGAGCAAATTATATTACCTTGCCCTTTGACACTTGGTGGTGAAACTCTGGCAATTGAAGCAGTAAGGTTAATGAGCCAAATTCGTGACACTTGCAGTCTGACATCAGCAGTTGTGCCATCAGATGGCAATTCGCTGAATTATTTAGAACAAGCTAGTTGTGTTTTAGTAGTTGAACAGAAAAAGTTAGTTGGTATCTTCACAGAAAGGGATATTGTGAAATATACGGTACTGGGGATGAATCTGGAACAAGTCACCCTCAAAGAGGTCATGACTCAGAATCCAGTCAGTCTGAGAAAATCAGAATTTAAAAATATTTTTATTGCCCTGAATTTATTTCGTCAGTATAAAATTCACCATGTACCTATTGTCAATGATAATGATCATGTTGTCGGGTTGGTAACACCAACAACAGTCCGTCAATTAATACGAGCGGCGGATATGTTAAAAATGCGCTCTGTTAATGAGGTAAAGTCTACTGAGGTCATCCAAGCACCACCAACAGCAACCTTGTTAGATTTAGCGAAATTAATGGCGAAGTATTCTGTGAGCTGTGTAGTGATTACAACATCAGATTCCCAACCCATAGGAATTATCACAGAACGAGATATTGTGCAAATACGGGCTTTGGAGTTAGATATCTTCACAATTCAGGCTCATGTTGTGATGAGTTCACCTCTGTTTTGTCTACGTCCTCACCAGTCTTTATGGGAAGCTCATCAACAAATGCAAGATCGGCGCATCAGACGTTTGGTGGTGGTGGGCGATGGTAATGAATTGCTCGGAATAGTCACTCAAATGAGCATACTGTCTTCCATTGACCCACGGGAGATGTCGGAGACGGTCAATTTTTTGCAGCAAAAAATTTATCAATTAGAAGCAGAAAAAGTTGAGATCCTAGAAAAGCAAAATATAGAACTAGAAAGACAAGTCCAGGAACGCACCAGACAATTAATACAACAGGCCAATTCAGACCGACTCCTGGCTACCTTCTCTCAACAAATTCGCAAATCCTTGGAATTAAATTCTATTTTGCAAACTACTGTCTCAGAAATACGGGGATATTTGCAAACAGAACGAGTCATAATTTACCAATTTGAACCAGAATGGACTGGCAGAATTGTTGCTGAGTCCTTAGCACCAGGAACAATGTCTCTTTTCGGTGATGTTATCTATGATCCGTGCTTTGGAGGGAATTGGGTAGAAGCCTACACTCATGGGCGAGTAGGAAAAATTGAGGATATTTATACTTGTGGGCTTGCTGATTGTCATATCCAGCTTCTAGAAACAGCACAAGTCCGGGCTAATTTAATTATACCAATTCTCTGTGAACATCAGCTTTGGGGTTTATTATGCACACATCAATGCTCTCAACCGCGAATTTGGAAAACTGTAGAAGTTGAATTACTGGAAAAATTATCAACCCAAATAGCGATTGCTATTCAACAATCTCAACTGTATCAACAAGTGCAACGGGAATGGAAAGAACGTAAGCGTATGGAAGAAGCCCTACGCAATATTTCTTTGGGAGTTTCGGCACAAACAGGAGAAGTATTTTTCCAATGTTTGGTGCAGTATTTAGCCAAAGCCTTGACAGTAGATTATGCCTTTGTGGGTCGGTTGGTAAATGAAGAAACAGATTATATTGAAACTGTAGCAATTTGTGCAAATGGCCAGATTTTGGAAAATTTGAAGTATCCTGTGAAGGGTACTCCTTGTTACGACACAATTCGCAAAAATGTTAAAGATGTTTGTTTTTATCCCTCGCAGGTACAGCAACAATTTGCCCTAACTACCGTGCTAGCAAATATGAATGTAGAAGGTTACATGGGAATACCTATCCATGATTCTACAGGTCAAGTATTAGGAATATTGGCTGTATTCAGTGGGGAAACTCTGCATGATATCGAGTTTATGAGCGAAATAATGCAAATTTTTTCCGTGCGAATTGCTTCAGAACTAGAACGTACTCAAGCACAAATAAAGTTGCAAAAACTAAATGAAGAATTAGAAAATCGTATAGCTGAACGTACAGCACAATTAGAACAAATTAATGAAGATTTGTTATTAGAAATTAAAGACCGTCACCAAGCAGAAAAAACACTACAAAAACAGTTAAAAGCTATTGAAGCAACTATTGACGGCATTGCTATTCTGCGGGAGGAAAAATATCTTTATTTAAATAAAGCTCACGTCGAAATATTTGGATATGAAACACCCGAAGAATTAATCGGTAAAACTTGGCGAGAATTTTATTACCCAGACGAAATAGCACGTTTTGAACGTGATATTTTTCCAATCTTGATTCAAGAAGGTCATTGGCGAGGTGAGGCTACAGCAAGGCGACGTGATGGTAGTACTTTTTATGAAGAAGTATCACTGACCTTAACTCAAGATGGAGAGTTAATTTGTGTTTGTCGGGACATCACTGAAAGTAAACAAGCACAAGACAAATTACAAAAGCTACTTTTGGAATTGTCAGACTTTAAATACGCTCTAGACCAATCTGCTATTGTGGCGATTACAGACCCCAAAGGGACAATAACCTATGTTAATGATAAATTTTGTCAAATTTCCCAATATTCAAGACATGAACTCATAGGTAGTAACCATCGTATATGTAAGTCTGGTTGTCACTCCAAAGAATTTTTTCAAAACCTGTGGTCAACTATTACCAAAGGTCAAGTTTGGCGGGGAGAAATTAAAAATCGGGCTAAAGATGGCACTTACTATTGGGTAGATACCAACATCGTTCCTTTTTTGGATGATAATGGTAAACCTTGGCAGTATTTAGCTATCCGCAAGGATATTACTAAACGCAAGCAAGCAGAAGCCGACCTCAAAGAGAGCGAGTATAAGTTCCGTCAACTAGCAGAAAATTTAGATCAAGTTTTTTGGATGACTGACTCAAAAAATTCCCAAATCCTTTATGTCAGTCCTGCTTATGAAGTAATTTCGGGGCGCAGCTGTCAAAGTCTTTATGAAAATCCTAAATCTTTTATGGATTCTATCTGTGCTGATGATAGACAGCAATTTGCCATGAAAATACAGAAGAAGGAACAAGGATTTGATCTCGAATATCGTATTGTTAGACCCGACGGATCAATGCGTTGGATTCGGGATCGATGTTTTCCCCTCAAGGATAAAACTGGGGAAACTTATCGAGTAATTGGTATTGCTGAAGACATTACAGGAAGGAAAGAAGCCGCAGTTTCCCTTCAGCAAAGTCAAAACTTCCTGCGTCAGGTTATTGATACCAATCCCAATTTGATGTTTGTCAAAGATTTACAAGGAAGATATGTTCTAGCTAATCAAGCTTTGGCAGACATTTATGGGAAAACTGTTGAAGAATTAATTGGCAAAACTGATGCAGATTTCAATCCCAATACTGTTGAGGTGGCATACTTACAATCAGTAACTCAGCAGGTAATCAGGACATTGAGTCCTTATACTATACCCGAAATAATGATGATTACGGCTACCGGTGAAACTCGTTACTTTCAAATTATCAAATCTCCTTTAATAGCTACTGATGGTAAAGCTTATGGAATTTTAGGAGTTTTTACTGATATTACAGAACGTAAGCGGGCTGAACAGGAAATTTGCAAAGCCTTAGAGCGCGAAAAAGAATTAAGTGAACTGAGGTCACGTTTTGTATCTATGACTTCTCATGAGTTCCGTACCCCTTTAGCTGTAATTTCTTCTTCAACCGGAATTTTAAAAGATTTTGGTCACAAACTTGATGAAGAGAGAAGGAAAAAACATTTAGATTGTATTCAAACCTATGTCAGACACACAACACAACTATTGGATGATATTTTATTAATTAATAAAGCCGAAAATGGCAAGTTGGCTTTTGACCCTGCTCCCTTGGATTTAATTCCTTTCTGCCAACAGTTAGCTGAAGAAATCCAATTAAGTACCACAAATCACATTATTATTTTTTATAGTCTTGTTCAAAATAGTCTAATGGTAAACTTTGATAAAAAACTAATCCGGCAAATTTTGATCAATTTGCTTTCCAATGCTATTAAGTATTCACCCCAGGATACTACAGTTAATTTTCATATGGATATTCAAGATAAAAATGTAATTTTTAATATCCAAGATCAAGGCATTGGTATTCCTGAACAAGACCAAATTAAATTATTTGAATCTTTTCACCGTGCTAGCAATGTAGGCAACATTCCCGGCACAGGTTTAGGATTATCAATTGTCTCCAAATGTGTTGAATTACATAATGGTTCAATTGCTATGAATAGTAAAGTGGGTATGGGGACAACTTTTAGCGTGCGAATTCCCTTATAATTTATGACTGTTTGTCATAGTTTTGCCAAAATACTGTTATTAAAGTTTATTAAAGTCGATGTTAGATACTTCTCAGTTATGAGCTTAATTCTGGTGATTGAAGATGAACATCAAATTCTTTTAAATCTGCAAGAAATTTTAGAGCTAGGTGACTTTTTGGTCATTACTGCTGCAAACGGTACAACCGGTTTAGAGTTAGCTAAAACTCAAAATCCGGATTTGATTATTTGTGATATCATGATGCCTGGATTAAATGGCTATGAAGTCTTACAAGAACTGCAAGGAGAACCTAAGTTTGCTCATATCCCTCTGATTTTTCTCACCGCTAAAGCAGAGTGTAGTGATTGGAGTCAAAGCATCGCACTAGGCGCCGATTATTATATTACCAAACCTTTTGAGCCGATTGAAATTTTAGAAGCAGTAAAAGCATGTTTAGAAAAAAATTGAATTGAAAACAAAATCAACCTTACCTGAATGAGTCTTTTGTGGCGGGTAATTTCACCGTAAAACTACTACCCGATTGCACTTGACTGTGTACATTTATAGTGCCTTTATGTGCATGAACAATTCCTTGGGCAATGGCCAATCCAAGTCCTGAACCGCCAGTGCTACGAGAGCGATCAGTATCGACTCGATAAAAGCGATCAAAGATTCGCGTAATTTCTGTTTGGGGAATGCCAATTCCTGTATCTTGCACCTCAATTATGGCATAGCAGTCATGGCGGTTTAAATAAATAGTGACTTTTCCCCCCGGGGGTGTGTATTGAATGGCATTGACAATTAAATTAGAAAAGAGGCGATAAAGCTGTTCTTCATTACCAATAACATTTAGAGACGCAGGAACTTCCACAACAGAAGTTAATTTAACATCCGAGGCGATCGCTAATGCAGCAAATTCCTCTATTAAGTCATTAATAATATCATTCAAACAACAATCACGTTGCAACGGCACAGATTGACGGTCTAGACGAGTTAGTAGTAATAAATCTGTGACTAGATTCGTGAGTCGTTGATTCTGACGTTGTATAGTTTTAAGAGTCTCTCGCGCTTCCGCCTCATTGAATTGGGACATAAAAAGCGTTGATTCTACCGTTGCTTGTGTTGCAGCTAGGGGTGTGCGTAATTCGTGTGCGGCGTCGGCTGTAAATTGTTGCCCTTGTTGGTATGAAAGATAAATAGGCTGCATAGCTAACCCTGCTAACCACCAACTAGCAAAACCAACCAAACCCAATGCTATTGGTAATCCCAAGCCTAAAGTGAGTTTTATCGTCTCTAGATATGTACTAAAGTCTTCAAGACTGCGCCCTACTTGCATATAACCCCAATCGCGATGATCTTGGGTGTGAAGAACAAGGGAAATTTGTTGGTAAATAATACCTTGATTATCTGTAAAAGTTTGCCAAGTTTTTGTGTTAAATTCTGGGGATAATCCCTGGGGATGAACACCGGCTATGGCTATCAAGCTTTCAGAAGTATCAAAAAAGCGCACATAGTAATTGCTTTGGTTAATTGCGCTTACAATATGACGGTGAGGAGATGATTGTGCTGGAGTGCAGCTTGCACCTATTAGACAAATATTGGGTAAAAAGTGTTGTATGACAGGTTCTAATTTTCCAGGTTGCTTTAGCTTGAGTTCAATACTATCGTGCAGTGTTCCCGCCACAGATCGCAATTCACGGTTTAAAGTTACCCAATGGGTATGGGATACCACCCTATAAATACCGTATCCGCAGAAACTTAAAATCACCGCCATCACAAGTGCATACCACACAGTCAAACGTAGACGCGTTTGCTGAAACAGTTTATTGTGATTCATAAAATCAAAATTATCATCAATATAACCTCAAGATTTCCGACTTCTTCAAGAAGTCGGAAATCTGAGCCGAAGGATCTTTCTCAACTTAGTGAAAGTTAAAACGGTATCCCAGACCATGCAAAGTTTCAATCATGTTTTCGCACCCACAATTAGCTAACTTACGACGTAGCAAACGCATTTGTGCCGCTACCACATTACTAACAGGTTCTGCACCCACTTCCCAAAGTTGATGACGAATTTGTTCAGTTGTGATAATTTGATTTGGGTGCTTCATCAAATATTCTAATAACTGAAATTCTTTGTTAGTCAGGGTAATTTCTTGATGATGACCCGCAGCATTTTGACTAACAACTAGATTATTCCCGTAGTCAAGAATTAAATTACCTAAAGTTAATTTTTGGGGCTGAAATTGGGGATATCTCCTTTGTAAAGCGCGTAACCTTGCTAACAATTCCGCCATACCGAAAGGTTTGACCAAGTAATCATCAGCCCCTGCATCAAGTCCAGCGACTTTATCTTCCATTCTATCCTTAGCTGTGAGCATCAATACAGGTAAGGAATTATGACAGTAACGCAATCTTTTACATAATTCCAAACCAGAAATTTTGGGTAACATCCAATCAAAAATAGCTAATGTATATTCTGTCCATCTATTTTCTAAATATGCCCATGCTTCATCTCCGTCAATTACCCAATCAACCAAATACTTGTGTTGGGTAAGAGTCCGTTTAATAGCGGCACCTAAATCTGGTTCATCTTCAACTAATAACACCCTCATAACTCTTTTACTTTTACAGATTTTTGTATTTGTTTCGGAATGAGAAACTTACCAAACCGAGAGTATAATGCAGGTAATACTAGCAATGTTAACGCTGTAGAAGTAAACAATCCCCCTAGCACTACTACAGCTAAAGGTTGCAAGATTTCTTTACCTGCACCTGTACCAATTACTAAAGGAATCATTCCTAAAGCTGAAGTTAAAGCTGTCATTAAAATTGCGGTTAAGCGTTCCATTGAACCTTCAATAATGACTTGGTTTAAGAGCATTTCTTGTGCCAATTTATGATTGTAGTTTTCTACTAGCAATAAGCCGTTACGTGTTGCTACCCCAAATAAAGTTATAAATCCAATCAAGGAAGCGACAGAAATAATTCCGCCTCCCACAGCAATGGAAATGATACCGCCTACCAGTGCTAGAGGTAAGTTAACCATAATCATGAGCATGGCAGCAACAGATTTAACGGCAAAGTACATTAAAACTGCAATGACGACAAGTGCTATTCCGCCAAATAACAATAGATTTTGGGTGGCGCGCTGTTCTGATTCAAATTGTCCGCCGTATTGGATAAAGTAGCCTGTGGGTAACTGTATTGACCCACTGATTTTATTTTGAATGTCATCCACCACAGAACCTAAATCTCGATGAGAAATATTTGCAGACACGACTATCAAACGTGAGACATTCTCCCGATTAATTGTATTAGGGCCAGTTCCATACTCCAGACTAGCGACTTGAGCCAGGGGGATTTTTTGACCTGTGGGTGTATCTACTAGCAAATTGCGAATAATGTCTAAATTACGGCGTGATTCTGGTTGCAACCACACTACCAGGTCAAATAATTGTTGTCCTTCTAGGACTTGAGAAACGACTCGTCCATTGAGGGCCGTTTCTAGAATATGACTGAGATTACCCACAGTTAAGCCATAACGGGCGGCTGCTTCTCTGATAAATTTAATTTGTACCTGTCTAATGGGGACTTGGGGTTCGAGTTGTAAGTCTACGAGTCCGGGAATGTTAGCCATAACATTCTGGACTTCTGACCCCAGACGACGCAATTCTGGTAAATCAGGGCCAAATATTTTTACTGCCATCGCACTTCTTACCCCTGATAATACCTCATCCATTCGATGGGAGATAAAACCGCCAATACTAGGTGCAACTCCTGGAATTTTGGCAAATTCTTGACGTAGCTTTTCAATACTGCTGTCACGATTGTGTAACCCTTCGTCGCTCAGTTCCACATCTAAATGACCCAAGTTAGCCCCGCCAGCATCTGCATCACCGGGGGCGCGTCCAGACCTTAACTGCACTGTTTTAAATCTGGGGTCGTCTTTAAGTGCATCTTGCAAAGCAAATCCCACTTGATTTGTTGCTTCCAGTGAACTTCCAGGATAAAGCACCATTGCATTCACTAAAGAGGATTCCTGAAACTCTGGTAAAAATACCCTTCCTAAACTAAATAAAATCACTAAGGCAGCGATTAAGGAAGCTGTAGCCACAACTAAAATAATTGTCGGAAAACGAGTAGTAAAACTGAGGATAGGTGCATATAGGCGCTGTGTTAAAGCACTCACCCAAGTATCATTTGTGGGTAGTTCTTGATTTGCTAATAAAATTGCACAAAGTGCCGGGGATAAGGTCATTGCTACGAAAGTTGAGGCACAAATTGAAATTAAATAGGCAATTCCCATTGGTGCAAATATCCGACCTTCGACACCTGTGAGGGTGAAAATGGGTGCAAAGACAACAGCGATAATGACTGTAGAAAAAATTACACTGGTGCGCACTGCCACGGAGGTGTCATAAACAACTTTGAAGGGATGCACCGGATTACTTGCTGCTTGGTTTTGGCGTAAACCTCGATAACAGTTTTCCATGTCCACAATGGAGTCATCCACTACTGACCCAATGGCCACGGCTAAACCTCCCAGTGTCATGGTATTGATACCTTGACCAAAGTAGCTGAGAATGATCATGCCAATGAGCACGGATAAAGGAATGGCGGTTAAGGTAATAATGGCGGTGCGCCAGTTCATCAAAAACATGAACAGGATCATGGAAACGATAATTGTGCCATCCCGCAGAGAACTGGTAACGTTAGCGATGGCGGATGTAATAAAGTTTTCTTGGCGGAAGGTTTCTTTAACTGTGACACCCGCTGGTAGGCTAGCTTTCAGTTCTATCATTGCCTGTTGGATGGCTTTGGTCACTGTGGGGGTGTCATTCTGTGGTTGCTTATTGACCATGACCACAACTGCTGGCTGACCGTCTAAGCTAGCATCCCCACGTTTTAAACCTGCACCAATACGAACATCAGCGACATCTTCCAGTAATACGGGTATATTATTACGAGAGGTGACCACTGATTTTCTCAGTTGATCAATGGATTCAATACGCCCCAAACCGCGAATAATGACTTCTTGGTCTGGACTAATTAACAAACCACCCGCAGCATTAACGTTAGCTTCTTGAGTGGCGGTTGTGACTTGATCTAAGGTGACATTAAAAGCTTGCAATTTGCCGGGGTCAACTAATACCTGATACTGAAGAATATCACCACCATAGGCAATCACTTGAGAAACACCGGGTACAGCTAATAGGCGATTGGTAACATCCCTATCTACCAAACGCCGCACTTCCATGAGTGGGATACTTTCGGAGGTGAAGGCGTACTGTAAAACTGTGGCAATGGGAGAAGTAATTGGGGAAATTTGCGGATTTTCTATACCTTCTGGCAGTTTTGGTTGTGCTTGTTGTAAGCGTTCTGTCACAAGTTGCCTGGCTTGATAAAAATCAGTATCCCAGTTGAAGATGACTTTGACAACGGAAATCCCTAGGGCAGAGGAGGAACGCACTGTTTCTACTCCTGGTGTACCATTCATGGCACTTTCTATAGGCAAGGTAATGAGGGATTCTACTTCTTCTGGTGCTAGTCCTGGAGCTTCTGTTTGAATTTCTACTTGAGGGGGAGCAAAATCTGGGAGGACATCTAGTGGCATCTGGGTGAGGTTATATACACCCAAGCAAGTGATCATGACTGCTCCGAGTACAACTATCCAGCGTTGGGTAATTGACCATTTGAGGATGGTGTTCAGCATATTTGTTGAAGATTGGGAAACCCATAAGGGCTTAGAGGTTTATTTTGTGTTGTTGTCATATATTTCTTGGTCGATCTGGGAGTTGATGAGTGGTAGTACATGGAACTGGCGACGGTGAGACCAGAATGCACCTATGATGAAAGCTAAACAGGCGATCGCACTCCCTCCTGTAATAGCTATGAGCCAGAGTGATAAGCTTGGTGTTGTCGGTTTTGAGTTAACTGGGGGGTGTTGATGCTCCTGTGTTTTAGGTTCAGTTCCACCCCGCAAAGATTGAGCATAAAGTTGTGGCCCACGCTGAGTTACTATTAAATCTCCCTCAAATAAGCCAGTTTTGACTTCTACCATGTCCCCAAAAGTTTGACCTAGAGTCACTTCTAAGGGTTGATAGGCGTTACTGTTTTGTAAATAGACCTGCGGTTTACTGTTGACTTCTACTACAGCTGCACTGGGTATTGCTAAGATATTTGGGGATTTTTGGTCCGTAAGAATTTCTAGTTGGGCAAACATCCCTGGTTTGAGTAATCCCTCTGAGTTAATAATTTCTGCTTTCACCGGTACAACTCGCGTTTCACCCACTAGAGAGCTAATTATGGTGATGCGTCCCGTAAATGTGCGCTCAGGTAGAGATGGAACTTTGACTAAAATTTTTTGTCCGGTTTTGACTTGCTCTAAGTCTTTTTCATATATATTAGCTGTGGCAAATACCTGACCGTCGTTGACAATTGTCATCAGCTTGTCACCTGCATCTGAGAATGATTGACCAAGGGAGACTTCCCAGTGAGCAACTGTACCAGAAATCGGGGCTGTGATTGTGATTAATCCTTGGTCATTACCACGGATTCCTAATTGTTGTAGCCGAGTTTTATAAATACTCTTACTAAGAGTAATTCGTGATTGAGCTAATTCTACTGCGGCTTGGGCATGTTGGAGTTGATTTTGGGCAGCAATTACATCACGGCTGCTGTTAGCTGTGGCTAGTTGTGCTTTGGCCTGAGCCAGTTGGGTTTGGGACTCTAGGACATTACGCTGTGGTAGAGCACCCGCATCGGCTAATTTTTGGTCTTTGTCGTACTTTTCTTGAGCAAATGCTACTTGAGTTTGAGCTTGAGCAATTTCCGCAACCGCAACTTTTTGCAAGCGATGGTAATTTTGTTGAGCTAATTTTAAATCTGCTTGGGCTTGTTGTAGTTCGGCGCGACTTTGTGCTAATTTTTCTTCAGATTCGACGCGCAGGGATACTAACTCAGGGCTAGATACCACTGCTAGGGGTTGACCTCGTTTTACTAATTTTCCAGGTTTTACCAATAGTTCTACTAGTTTTGCCTCAGCAATGGGAGTAGTTACTTGGGCTTGTTGACTGGGTAGAGTTTCTATTTGTCCATTTGCTTTGATACTTGTAGTTAATGATTGGCGTTTGACTAGCTCAACTTTAATTCCCAGCCGTTGAGAAGTTTGTGCATCAACTTTAATTGGGGTCAGAGAAGGTGTGGAGTCACTACCACTATGGAATTTGTCACCGTGTCCAGCATGAGCAAATACTATGATGGGATTAGTTAATAACGTGGAACTCAGCACGGCTACTAGTACCGAAAAAGCTAGAGAATTAGGCATTGCAATCAAAAGTCCTTACTGGTTATACCAAGCTTGTCGCCATTGTTTCATTTGCTTAATTTCGGCTTCTTGAGCTTTGATAATTTCTTGTGCCAGTTTCTTCATTTCTGAGCGTTGAGATTTCTCTAAAGCATCTTTTGCCATAACTACAGCACCTTCATGGTGAGGAATCATTGCATTGATAAAGCGCAGGTCAAATTTGCTATCAGCTGCACCCAAGTCTACGGACATCATCATGGATTGCTTTTGTTCTGGTGTCATTTCCATCATGTGACCCATTTTGCTGTGGTAAGCCATTGGTTCATCTTTGGCGTTGGGATACCAAGCTGTTCGCCACTGCTGCATTTGACCAATTTCTTGGTTTTGATCTGTAATGATTGCGTCTGCTAACTGCTTGAGTTCGGGACGTTGTGATTTTTGTTGTACCTCCTTGGCCATCTCCACTGCACCTTGGTGGTGCAGAATCATACCATCAATGAAACGTAAATTATAGTTGGTATCGGTTGGCCCTAAATCCATGTCGTGATTTACATCAGTGTGGTTGACTTGCTGGCGATTGTCTCCGGCACTGCAATTTGTGCAATCGCTTATTTCACCAGTATTATTGGAGTTTTCGGTTGTACCGGGAGAACAAGCCGTCAAAACTCCACTAATTAATAATGATGTAAACAAAACAAAGCTCAACGCCAACAAATTATTTCTCAAAGATAAAATTTCCATAGTCATTGGTCATTAGTAACAGTTTAGGCGTGTTTACTTTTCGCAACATACTTAGGTCTATTTCTGCTGACCTACTTACTCAGCATTGCAGATAAACATGAAACCAGGATGAAATGCTTCTATTAGTTTGGCTACAATAGAAAATAAAACATCCCCTCAAGGCGATTGGGCATTTATTCCCGAATCCCAGAGTATGATCTATGAAAAGACTTCTCAAGCAACCTGCTCTTTGTTTAATTTTACTAATGACCGGCTGCATCTCTGGCAGAGATGTGAGGAATGCTGAACAACCAATAGTCCGAAGTGTATTAGCGAAATCAAACACCAATAGCGAGATAAATTACATAACTCGTGTTGTTCAAGAGGTAGGCCCGGCAGTAGTGCGAATTGACTCTAAGCGCACTGTATCAATATCCCCAGACCCAGTTCTAGAAAGATTTTTTCAAGGAGAATTGCCCACCAGAGAAGAAGTGCAACAGGGTCTTGGCTCAGGATTTATTACTACTGCCGATGGACTAATTTTTACTAATGCTCATGTGGTAGCAGATGCGGATAGTATTACAGTTCTATTAAAAGATGGTCGCCGTTTTCAAGGTGATGTAGTGGGTGTTGACACTGTTACTGATGTCGCTGTTGTTAAAATTGAAGCTAGTCAATTACCGACCGTTCAGTTGGGTAACTCAGATAATTTAATAGCGGGACAAGCAGCGATCGCTATTGGTAATCCTTTAGGACTAGATAATACTGTGACGCAAGGTATTATTAGTGCTACACAGCGTTCTGTTGCCGGACTAGGTGTACCAACCGAGCGAGTTGACTTTATTCAAACGGATGCAGCGATTAATCCAGGTAACTCTGGAGGACCTTTACTCAACGCCCAAGGAGAGGTGGTTGGAATGAACACCGCTATCATCCAGGGAGCGCAAGGGCTAGGTTTTGCCATTCCCATCAACACTGCCGAAAGAATTGCCGAACAATTAATAGAAAAAGGACGGGTAGATCACCCTTACATCGGCATTCAAATGGCCCAGTTGAACCCTGAGTTAAGTGAGAAAATTAATCAAAGTGATACTGATATTAAAGTTACTCAGGATAGAGGTGTGATTGTCCTGGGAGTCGTCCGTAACTCTCCTGCTTACCGTAGTGGAATTCGTCCTGGTGACATTATTGAAAGTATTAATAATGTTGCTATTAAAGACATCAAGGAAGTTCAGCAACAAGTAGAAAATACTAATATTGGCGATACGATGGAAATTATTATCAATCGCGATGGCACCAGACAAAAAGTAAGAGTTAAACCAGAAGCTTTACCGACAAAATAGCAACAATCAAAAGACATAAGTCATGTCTCTATCATTTGCTAGAGGCAAAATAAATCACATTTTTTTATACTTACATTGATATTTAGGATTTGCTGAAAAATTGATTTTTGAGTACAGGAAACAGCGTTTTGAGGATATCCCTCATAGCTTTTTCACTCTTCCTTGAGAGCCTAAGCACATCAGGTTTTAAACTTGATTCAGCAAGACCTATTTACAAACCATTGGAAACAAAAAAGAAGACTTTCTTAATTACTAATTACGAATTATTATGCAAGGTTTTCGTCTTGGTTCTATTTTTGGATTTGAAATCCGAGTAGACTTGTCTTGGTTATTAATTTTCTTCCTTGTCCTCTGGACTTTAAGCGCGGGTATATTTCCCACGAGCTACCCAGGATATAGCAGTGCTACTTATTTTGCCATGGGTATAGTAGCAACACTACTATTTTTTGCATCACTGCTGGCACATGAGCTTTCTCACTCTTTTGTAGCCAGGGCTAAAGGAATTCCTGTGGAAGACATCACTTTATTTATTTTTGGTGGAGTTTCACGCACTCGAATGGATGCGGAAACTCCTGGGGATGAGTTCCAAATAGCTGGGGTGGGTCCTCTTGTGAGTTTGCTGTTGTCTGGTCTGTTTGGCTTGATTTGGTATGTGGGCGTAAACTTTGGCTGGAGTGTGGTATTTACAGGTATTTTTGCTTACCTGGCTGCGATTAATTTGGCTTTGGCTATCTTTAATATGTTACCTGGCTTTCCATTAGATGGTGGTCGTGTTTTTCGTTCTCTGATTTGGAAGTATACTGGAAATTTGAAAAAAGCGACAAAAATCGCTTCTACAGGCGGAAAATGGCTAAGTTATTTGTTAATTGCCTTCGGTGTTTTAGATATGTTTGCTGGGGCGATTTTGGGCGGACTGTGGCTAATTCTCATCGGTTGGTTTTTGTATAATGCTGCCGAAACTAGCTATGAGGATCTTTTACTTCGCACGAGTTTACAAGGGATACGGGCGCGAGAAATTATGACTCCTTATCCAGAAACCGTCAGTCCTGACATTAAACTCCAAGAGTTAGTAGATAATTATTTTCTCAATCGTCGCTATCAGTCTTTTCCTGTGGCAGAAGATGGTCATCCTGTGGGTATTATTACTTTAAATCAGGTCAAGGATATTCCCAGAGAAGAATGGAAATATCGCACTGTCAAGGATACGATGGTTACCACAGAAAACGGTGTTACTGCGCGTCCAGAAGAGCAGATGTCTAAGGTCTTGCAAAAAATGCAAGATTCAGGAGTCCGTCGTGTACTAGTAATTCAAAACGGTTTACTTAAGGGAATCATTACTGCTAATGATTTAGCTAATTGGTTGCAGCGACAACGAGATTTAGGTCAGGTTACTTAAAAAGTCACTGAAATTGAAAATCAAAATGCAAATAATTTTACATAAATTTACCTTACTTAAAGAGGCTATTTGGCGAAAATTTTCCATTTTTAGGTGAATATTCCGAGCAATCTTTCGCTTCTTCAGTAAGGACAATAGAAGGTTGTACGGCGCATTTTAGGTAATGATTATTTGAATAAAATCGACAGTTTTTACAGGGGACTTTATGCCCACCATTGACGGTAAAAACCATCTTATTGTCTAAAAAAGTGCGAATTTTTTGCAGGATTATGAAAAAAATTATCCAACTAAATAGCAAGGCTACGGGGGATAAAGTTAAAGCTATGTCTGGGATATCCAAACCGTCTTTTTGCATTTGCTCTTGTTTGATTTCACTAGGATTTACCTGAGAAAAATTTCTATCTTCAGCTACTGTTTTTAGCCAAATATTTTCAAAAGACATATTATTTTACCTCAGCTATATACAAGTTGATTTTTGATAGAAAGTTAATTACTAATTTAAGAATCCTCATAAGATTTGATGGCTGTTAATAGTGCTTTTCTATTGGTTAATTACTGATTATTTATGGTACTTTGCCAAGAATTACATTAGCTAATAAGGATAAATTTTCAGAATTATAACTTATTCTTCAATTTACTTATATTTTTGTCGTTTGAGTTGAAATAACAAATCTTAAATCCTTTGACATTACTATGTTATCTTGTAACTTCTGTTTAGCATATTTTCATGAAAATTGTCATACCTTAAGGTAGGAAAAATAAAAGCTATATTAACTTACCATCAATCAAATATAGATATTGTTTATCTTTTAATTATATAATTATCACAATTAAGTATATCTTATATCTGCCGATAGTTTTGTTCAAGGATTTTAATTGTATGTCTAAAGAAATATATTAAAATTATGCTTAAATAATTAGCATTTTATGTTAGAATTTACCAGATAATAAGCTTAATTTTTTTTGAAAGTAAAAACTTATTTTTTACATTTTATTTGTTTATTACAAAATAACAATAGAACATAGAATGGAGTAATAATATTTTTTCAGCAACCACGTCTATTTTGAAGATTTTGAGGAAATATCAATGTTGAATTTTCTGATTACTTGGTTAGTGACTACAATTAGCTTTTTAATTATTTCTAAACTACCTTTAGGAATTGAAATTGATAGTTTTTCTAAGGCAGTTATTTCTGCGGCTGTTTTCGGAATTTTGAATGCAACTTTACTACCACTTATGACTTTATTGACATTACCTTTTATTATTCTCACTTTTGGATTATTTTTCTTGGTGTTGAATGCAATTATTTTTGCCTTGGCTGCTGCTTTAGTTCCTGGTTTTAGCCTGAGATGGGGCTTTTGGAGTGCATTGATTGGTTCTTTGGCTTTAGCAGTTGTTAATTCTATTCTCTTAGCTATTGTCAGAACAGGGGTTTAAAAAATAAAATTTTAGTTAAATAACAGGAAAAATTGATTTTTCATCAGTAGAAACATTAATGATGGTGTGAATAATTATGTCCAGATTTATCCCCACAAAAATTGCATTTTTGCTCACAGTATTGCTGGTGCTAATTCTGCTCATATCTTGTCAACCAATACCCGTAGCTGACTCACAATCTCCCCAAAAAACTCCCACAGCGACAACGTTTCCTCTTGTGGCTTCTCCTGATGGGGAACTTAGTACTAGCCCTGCAAAGCTACCACTTTTACCCTATGATTATGCAGCACTAGGAAAAGCTATTGATGCAGAAACGATGAAAATACATCATGACGGACATCATTTTAGCTATGTGAATAACCTGAATAATGCACTCAAACAAGAGCCATATTTGCAAAAAAGAACCGTTGAAGCTTTGCTGCAAAATTTAAACGATGTTCCGGAAAAGATTCGCACAAAGGTACGCAATAACGGTGGTGGACATCTTAACCACACAATATTTTGGCAAATTATGAGTCCTGAAGGTGGTGGCGAACCAACAGGCGAAATTGCCACCGAGATTAACCAAACTTTTGGCAGTTTTGAAGAGTTTAAAGAACAGTTTAACAAAGCGGCAAGCGATCGCTTTGGTAGTGGCTGGGTGTGGCTGGTGCGTAACCCCGCAGGTCAATTACAAATCGTCACCACAGCGAATCAAGATAACCCGATTATGGATGGTGCATATCCGATTATGGGTAACGATGTGTGGGAACATGCATATTACCTGAGATATCGCAATCGCCGGGGTGAGTATTTAAATAATTGGTGGAAGGTCGTGAATTGGCCAGAAATTAACAAGCGATTGCTAGTTTCCTTACAAAAAGGGACCTAGAGTTAAGGTTTGTCAGAGAATGTCGCATTGGATATCTAAATTCATTTTGGCTATAGTAGCTTTGATATCACTGGTTTTAATCGCTTCTCCCACGGCTATCATACCCCCAGCTAATCCAGAGGAACCAGTCACGGTTTATGTGCTTGATTTAGGCTTACATTCGAGATTGGTTTTGCCTGATAATCAAGGATTAATCCAGTATGCTTACGGTGATTGGCGTTATTTTGCCTTCAATCAGCAAGACTCAGCCACTGGTATTGCAGCGCTGCTTATTCCGACTCAGGGAACTCTCGGTAGAAGAAAATATGAGAATTTTGCTCAGTTGCAGCAGGCTATGAATACTGATGTTACCATCCTGAATTTTGCGGTGGCCACAGCCAAAGCAACACAGCTAAAAAAATCCTTGGATAAACGCTTCAACCAAAATATTGAGACAAAGATATTCAATCCAGTTAATCAAATGAATTTTGTTCAAGACGAACTCAACTATACTTTGTACCATAACAGTAATCACGAGTTGGTTGTGTGGTTAAAGAATTTAGATTGTCGGGTTAATGGCTTTGTTTTGGTTGCTAATTTTCAAGTGCAACTCCCCCAGTGAAAAATTCTATGTCGAGGTATGAAGGTATTTGTGAACAAAGATAAAGGTGGCAATTAGGTGGTGCTGTTGATTAGAATTAAGATACCTGTTGTTGGATTGTTCAAAACTAGGGAAAGAAAATGATGAATGTGGGATTTTTTCACAGAATTCCAATTATGCCCTTGGTACTACTCTGGTTAGCTTATGCTTTGTTGGGGTGGTATCTTGCGGCTCATCACATTATTTGGTTAACGGGAGCTTTTGTTGCTGCTGTGGCTTTAGCCATTGTGAGAAAAACTGTTGCTTGGTTGGAACAGTTAGTTGCATTCGGATCTAGAATCTTAGTGGTGGTGTTATTTTTAATTCTCTCAGTTGCCTTGGTGGAAACTTGGTCGCTGTTCTTTAGTCTTTTTTTGATACCCATAGCCACTACATTTTTGGCTGACCTAGAAATGCGTTTTGCTGGCTTTAACAAAACTGATTCTTTTTGGATTTTAACCATCTTAGCCCTATCCGGTTTGGTAGTGGGTGAGATGATCGATATTTCACTGTTGCCTAGTAGCAAGTTTTAGCAATAATGTTGATCAATATATAGGTGCTGTGTTGAAACTTCAGCTGGAATGCAAAGCTAAAACTTCCCTTGTGAAAGCATAACTCGTGATATGTGGTATCAATGTAGCAACCAATTGATTACCCCTGGTTACAGCGCCAAAGCTGACAAAGAGATAACCGCTACCATGCTTCCATTCCAGTAGAAAATAAATCTTATCTTTAGATTTGTCTATAATTCATACACCAGTGGTGAGTGATGTGAACTAGGCAAAGGTTCCGTATTTGAGATTCAGTTACTTCTGACATGATACAATCTTCATGCCATTACAGGGTGGAGAATGAGGGAGGATTGCTTAACAGTGGACAGTAACCTTCTAGTGAAGTAGTCTTACACTCACTCCCTGCCCATTTAAAGTCTCCCCATGAAATAATGGCGACTTGCTGCTATTGTAGCAAAGTATCGGTAAAGCCGTCCCAGAAAGACGGGGTTTTAGACCCAAATTTTCGATAAATATTCATAGGATACTACATTAATCAGCCAGCTTTAAGTTCACATATGCAAAGCAGATCCAGACAAGAGTTACAAGAGCTAGTGCGCCAGCAGCTGCAAGTCCTACTGGAACAAAAGAACTTTCAGGGTGCGAAAGCTTTGTTAGTTCCCGTTCAGATTGCAGATATTGCGGAGTCAATTGAAGGTTTGCCAGAAGCTACCCAGGCGATCGCATTTCGGTTACTTTCCAAGGAAGAGGCTATAGAGGTGTTTGAATACCTAGATCCTAGCGTACAACAAACACTACTCGAAGATTTTAAACGTCAGGATGTACAGGAAATTGTCGATAATATGTCTCCTGATGACCGTGCGCGTCTGTTTGACGAACTCCCTGCTAAGGTGGTCAGGCGACTATTGCAACAACTGAGTCCGGCTGAACGGGATACAACTGCTTTGCTGCTAGGTTATGCCCCTAATACTGCTGGGCGAATTATGACTCCTGAGTATCTCTCACTCAAGGAAAATATGACCATTACTCAAGCACTAGAGCAGATTCGTTCTTTGGCTAACTTGAGAGAAACAATTTATTATATTTATGTTACTGATGATGCTCGCCACTTAACTGGGATTCTCTCACTGCGAGACCTTATTTTGGCTCAACCAGAGCAAACTCTTGGCAGCATTATGACCCGTGATGTAGTATTTGTACATACAGGTACTGACCAAGAAGAAGTTGCCAGGACAATTCAGCACTACGACTTTGTAGCCATTCCCGTAGTAGATGCGGAACGGCGTTTGGTCGGTATTGTCACAGTGGATGATGTGCTTGATATCTTAGAGCAAGAAACCACAGAAGACATCTATACATTGGGCGCTGTAGAATCTGGTGGTGATAATTATTTTCAAACTAACTTATTTACTGTTGCCCGTAGACGTGTAGTCTGGTTACTTATTTTGTTAATAACCAACAGTGCCACAGCTGCGGTGATTACCAACCAAGAGTATATTTTAGAAAAAGTAGTTGCTTTAACTGCCTTTATACCTTTATTGATTGGTACCGGAGGGAACGTGGGAGCACAGTCTTCCACTGTCGTGATTAGAGGTTTGAATACCGAAGATGTTCGCCCTCACGAAGCTTTAGAAATAATCAAACGAGAAGGAATTGCCGGCATATTGCTAGGAGCCATGTTAGGTGCTGTAGTGATACTGTGGGCATTCTTCTTACAAGGAAATTTCTTAGTCGCAGTGGCGGTGGGATTAAGTCTGGTTTCTATCTGCGTTTTAGCTTCAGTTTCTGGTTCCGCCTTGCCATTTGTATTCCGCGCCATGGGGTTAGATCCGGCTTTGATGTCGGCGCCTTTTATTACTACTGCTGTTGATGTCTTGGGAGTTTTAATTTATCTTAATTTAGCTCGATGGATTTTAGGATTGTAAGAGCAGTGGTTTCTTTGATGGGGTTACGGGGCTATTCCGAACCACTCCAGAGATTCATCCGGGGGGTAGTTTAGACCCTACAAAATCATTTACATTACTTTATGTGGCAAACCCTAATTCTTGCCATTAGGACGTTGAATAATGGTTTCCACTACCCGGCGTTTAGCTTTGGGGTCAATGCCTACTAAGCGGACATACTCACCGTTATATTCAGCTAAACAGGATTCTAAAGTTGACATTGCATCTGACTCAGTATCAATGCGAATTGTACCGCAACTTTGCCAAGAACCTGTGCGGAAGCGACGTTCATCTACGTGTTCAAAATTGATTTTATGACCTTGAGCTAAAATTTGTCGGATTTGTTCTTGAGTCTCTAGGCTTAAATGAGCGTTTGTTCCTCCCTGTTTCTGGAAACCATTACCGTTATTTGGTTGGTTGGAACCATTGCTGGGTGTCACAGTCGTAGGTGGTGCGGGTTGATAATTTTGACTACGTCGATTGAGGCGATTGTATTCGTCCACTAATTGGGAAGTTTGCAACCTTTGTTGTTCAGCCACCATCAACTTACCAGATGCAATCAGGTGAGACAAGCTGAAATCAGGCTTTTTAAATTCTGGTGGCTTCTCTGTACTGTTGACCACACGCAACGATACAGCCTCGAAACCGACTTGATAAATAAAATCACGTACTTGTTCATCATAAATGCGCGATCGCAAAGCACTATAAAAGTCGATAGATTGATGAGGAAAAGTATCAACTAGTTGTTCTAGTTCTCGTTGCGAAAGTCCATCTTGTGCAAAAATACCGCCAACAATCCCCACTTTATCGTCTCTATTGGGTTCCCAATAAAATTTCTCCATCCGTCCATCGCGAACTAATGGCGCGTAGAGAGTGGAAAAATCATTACCTGTGACAATAATCGGTACCCGACGTAATGGTGTAGAGTCGTAGCTCCCCGGTAATTGCACATCTGTAGGATTATCAGCAATATTCATCAATGTGGCATTGACTAACTGCGTATTTACTGTGTATTGCGTACCTTCATCAAAGCGTCCAGCACCAGCATCTAAATCATTAATCATCAGCACACACATTTGACCGCGCACTTTGATTAATTCTGCGGTTTCCCGATAGCGCAAACGAATCAACCGCGCCGGGTCTCCTGCATCTGGACTTTCCAATTCTCCCCCAGATATGTGAGTCACTTCAATACCCATTTTCTCGAAGACTAACTGACATTGAAACGTCTTTCCTTCGCCTTTGCGTCCATGAATACCCAAAATCAAGGGAACTCGCACACCAGCAAGATCCAGGAAGTTTTTGGTGATGTGAACTGCAAGTTTGTCCAGAAAACGGGGAGCAATGTAGTAACTCATAATCTTATTAATTGAAGATATTAAAATAATGCTAGGTTTTTTTGGTACATCTTGTTAATTTATCTTCTGGTAGAGGTACAGTAACCCCACGCCACGAGCATTAGAATTGGTTACTTCATGAAAGTATTAAGTTTTTATATTCAATTTATATCTCAACATGTAGAGATAAATTAAAGTCAACTAGGTTCAGTTGTAGGCTAATAAGGTTTTATTTTTTACCTATATTTTAATAGCCAGAGCTTCCACATCATAGTCAATACCCATGCAGGTCGCAGTAGCATCCTTGCAACTTTCGTCATGCTAGACAGTTTTGGGTTCGGGAGGATTATATGAAAAAGAGCTATTTTTAAACTTCTATTAATTATTTTATAGAAATTCCTTAACTTTTACACTGGATTATATATCAGTGATTATAGTGATTCTCCAAAATTTATGAACAACCGTAGAGTAGGCGTTTCGCTTGCACAAACAAGCCCCTTCCGGGTGGGGCGTGGGGAATTAATTACACTATTAGATTACGCATATTTTCATGCTTTCAGAAAAAATTGGCGTGAATCCAGTGCCCCCAAAGGGTAGGAGCGCTAGTCGTGTATAATCCTAACCGAGCCACCGTACTTTTTTTGGGTGCATCAAATGAACTTATTTCCACGTTTGAAGACACTCTAGGGGTATCCCATAAAAAGCTGATTGATACGTTACCTGCTCATCAACGCTGCACCTATATCTTTCTAGGTAACGCCCAAACATTGGATCGCATTTTATTTAGCTCCAATCTGTGCCAGCTCTCAAAGTTTAACGTGATTCAGTCAACAGTGAATTTACTGAAAATTTTGAGATGTCCAGGAATCAACACCCTGTTTTTGCCAGTTTTAATTTTTATAAACGTACTATGTCTAATAAAATTCAACTGAATCTGCTTGGAACCTACGCGACTAACATCTTTGACTCTAGCGCTGCTGAGATTGTTGTCCACGATCCAGCCACTAAAAGGTTGTTTGTAGTTAACGCCAGCGCTCCGGCGGTGGAAGTGCTAGATATTAACAACCTCACAAATCCAACCAAACTGTTTAATATTGATCCATCAGCCTATGGTGCGAAAGCCAACAGTGTAGCAGTATCTAACGGCATCGTGGCGGTAGCCATCGCTAATACTGTAAACACAGAACCCGGCAGCGTAGTCTTCTTTAACACTAATGGTCAATTCCTCAAAGCTGTGACCGTGGGTGCTTTACCAGATATGCTGCTATTTACCCCCGATGGCACAAAGGTACTGGTAGCTAACGAAGGAGAACCCAACGATGATTACAACATCGATCCAGAGGGTTCTGTCAGTATTATTGATATTTCCGGCGGCATTGACAACCTCACCCAAGCCAACATAACAACCGTTGAGTTCACCACCTTTAATGATCAGAAAGAAGCTTTAATTTCCGCCGGAGTTCGCATTTTTGGACCCAATGCTAGCGTAGCCCAAGATTTAGAGCCAGAATACATCGTAGTTTCTAAGGATTCTCACACCGCCTACGTAGCCCTCCAAGAGAATAACGCCATTGCAGTAGTAGATATCGCCTCTGGTAGCGTCACAAAGATTTTACCCCTCGGTTATAAGCCCCACGGTAGTGCGAATAATTCTCTGGATGTAAGCGATCGCGATGGCAAAATCAACATCACTAACTATCCCAATCTTTTTGGCATGTACCAGCCAGATGAGATTGAACTCTACGAAGCGAACGGACAGACTTACATTGTCACCGCCAACGAAGGAGATGCCCGGGACTATGACGGATTCAGTGAAGAGTCTAGGGTAAAGAACTTGGTACTCGACCGCGATACCTTCCCCAATGCCCGTGAACTTCAAGCAGATGAAAATCTGGGTCGCCTCACAGTCACCACCACTAAGGGTATTAGCGATAAAGTCTTCTTTAAGTCCCAACTCAGTGGCACTCAGGAAACAATTCCTGTTACTACTCGAGCTAGTGGCAGTGCCGTTCTGAAACTCAACGACAACCCCACTGCCCTCAGCTACGAACTAACGGTGGCAGGGCTGGACTTTGGCCCCATTTTGGGGTTGAATCCCCAAACACCTGATACCGCCGATAATGTTACTATGCTGCATTTGCATGAAGCAGCAGCCGGTGCAAATGGTCCAGTGGTATTGGGAATTTTAAGCCCCAACCAAGACCCGGATCTGAGCTTTACCATCAATGAGGATGGTTCCACTACCATCAAGGGCATCTGGCAGGAAAGTGACCCAGCTAATAAGTCTCTGAGCCAATTTGTCCCTGCCTTACGGGATGTCAACATTGGTGATGATGTGAATTTGTACTTTAATGTGCACACAGTCAGGAATCCGGGCGGGGAAATTCGAGGACAGCTGACCTCCACCGAAGCCTACAGGGAGCTATATGCTTTTGGCGGACGTTCCTTCAGCATTTGGGATACTGAGGGCAATCTCATATATGACAGTGGTGCTGAGTTTGAGGAAATCATCAGCAGGCGATTACCCGGCAACTTTAACTCCAATCACAGTAGCAACAACTTTGATAATCGCAGCGACGACAAAGGACCAGAACCAGAAGGAGTGGCTATTGGTGAACTCAACGGGCGCACCTATGCCTTTGTTGGTCTTGAGCGCGTCGGCGGGGTGATGATCTACGACATTACTAATCCTGCTGAAGCCTTTTTTGTAGACTACTTTAACAATCGCAACTTTAATGTTCCTTCTAATTCAGCACAAGCTGGAGATTTGGGTGCCGAGGGTGTAATTTTCATCCCCGACGCAGATAGCCCTAATGGAAACCCTCTAGTGGCAGTGGCTAATGAAGTCAGTGGTACTACCTCTCTGTTTGAAGTTGCTCCTGCGCCCTTCACTCTGCAATTGTTCCATTTTGCCGACCAGGAAGCAGCTATTCCTGCTTTTGAAGACGTGCCTCGCTTCTCGGCGGTGCTGAATGCCCTGAAAGCACAGGATATTGACAACGATGGTGTGTCTGGCTTCCCCAATACCCTGATTCTTTCCTCCGGCGATGCCTACATTCCGGGTCTGTTCCTGAACGCCTCTAAATCAGCCTATGGTAGTGTAGGCCGGGGGGACATTTTGATTCAGAATGCCTTGGGTGTACAGGCCATTGCCTTTGGTAATCACGAGTTTGACCTCGGTACAGCAGTGGTCAAAGACTTGATTGCCGGCGATGACGCGGCTAACTTCCCTGGAACTGCTTTTCCTTACCTGAGTTCTAACCTGGACTTTAGCACTGATAGTAATTTGGCTAGCCTGGTAGTTTCTAATGGCCAAGCTCCTCAACCTAACAGCATTGCCGCCAGTGTGGTGATTGATGTCCATGGCGAAAAAATCGGGATAGTTGGAGCTACTACACCAACTCTGCGTGTAATCTCTAGTCCAGGGAATGTCACTGTTAACCCGCAGCCCTTTGATGGTCGTCCTACTTCTACTCAGCTCGATGCTTTGGCAGCTGAGATTCAAACTGATGTCGATGCCCTGTTAACAGCTAACCCCGATATCAACAAAGTGGTCTTACTTGCTCATATGCAGCAGTTAGCTATTGAGCAAGAATTGGCAACTCGACTGCGCGATGTGGACATTATTGTAGCAGGCGGCTCTAATACTCGTCTGTTCGATGCAAACGACCGCCTCCGGGCTGGAGATGGGAACCAAGGTACTTATCCCATCTTCAAAACCGATGCTGATGGCAATCCCGTCGCTGTAGTAAATACCGATGGTAACTACAAATACGTCGGTCGTCTAGTCATCGATTTTGATGCCAATGGCGTGGTTACTCCCGACAGCTATAACCCAGACATCAGTGGTGCTTATGCTACCGATGCTCAGGGAGTGGCAGAGTTAGAAGCTGGCAATCTAGTTGATCCGCAAATTCAAGCAATTGTCGATACCCTGCGTAATGTTGTGGTGCAGCAGGAAAGCAACGTCTTCGGCATTAGTACAGTGCATCTCAATGGCGATCGCACCAGTGTGCGCCGACAAGAAACGAACTTGGGTAACCTCACAGCCGATGCCAATCTGGCCATCGCCAAGGAAGTAGACTCGGAAGTGTTGATTTCCCTGAAGAATGGAGGTGGCATTCGCAACAGCATTGGCCGGGTAGTTGTGCCCACAGGCAGCACTGGAGAAGTTCAGACTTTGCCCAACGAAGCCGTATTGGATGTTGAAGGTAACGTTGTCAAGCCCGCAGGAGGCATTTCTCAAAACGACATTGCCAATGCCCTCAGTTTCAATAATGGCTTAACCTTGCTGACCGTAACTGCTACAGAATTATTAGCTTTGGCAGAACACGCAGTAGCCTTCAGCAGACCAGATGATTCTGCAACTCCGGGAAGTTTCCCTCAGATTGCCGGATTCTCCTTCAGCTTCGACCTCACCCGTGAACCAGGTAACCGCGTTATTTCTCTAGCTATTGAAGACGAAACCGGCAAAGACCTAGATGTAGTGGTTCAAGCAGGCCAAATTGTTGGTGACCCCAACCGCACCTTCCGGATGGTTACCCTCAACTTCTTGGCTGGTGGTGGTGATGGATATCCGTTCCCCCAAGGCGAAAGCGCCAACCGAGTAGATTTAGCTCAATCAGCCAATGCTTCTCGCAGTGGCAATGCCACCTTTGCCCCCAATGGCACTGAGCAAGATGCCTTAGCAGAGTACCTATTCCAAAACTTCCTGAATACACCCTTCAGTCAAGCAGATACAGCTCGTGAGTTCGATCAACGACTACAAAACCTAGCCTTCCGAGAGGATACAGTCATCGACCAAACGGTTGTTAGCGGTACTCCCGGTACTGATGAACTAATGTTAACCAAGGCTGAATCTGGATTTACCGTGTTCACAGGGGATGGTGATGACGATGTGGAAGCAAGTCAAACCTCTCAGGTGGAGATATACGCAGGCAAGGGCGACGATACAATTTTTGTCGCTAGCGAAACTTATGCCAGTGCTAGTGCCGGTGATGACACCATATACTTAGGAGCACAAAGTCCTGTCCATACCAGTGTTGTAGATGGCGGTAAGGGTAATGATAGTCTCATAGTCATTGAAGCTGCCGAGTCTAACATCCTTCTAGGCGGTGCTGACCATGACAACCTCCAGGTTGCCGAAGGCCGTGGGCAAATGCTGTTTGGTGGTTCCGGTCGTGATCAGTTGCGTTCTAGTAGCGAAGGTCACAATCGCCTCTACGGTGGTTCCGGTGAAGACCAGTTGTTCTCCACAATGGGCGATCGCTTATTTGGTGGTGATGGCAATGACAGCCTTTTCGCTGGTCAGGGCGGTAACAATTTACTCTGG
>WGNO01000002.1 GCA_016124525.1 Nostoc sp. RI_552
CAAAGCTCAATTCTGAACAACTTAATATTCTCCAAGAAATAGTTGAAGCCAAGAATGATGCCACATTGGGAGAAATTCGCTTAATTCTTCAAGAAAGAACAGGAGTAACAATTGGTATATCTACAGTAGACCGGATGTTACAGAAGATGGAAATTACCCTAAAAAAACATTGCACGCCTCGGAAAAAGACACTGAAAGCAGAAGTGTTGAATCCTGCAATAAAAATTTACAATTTTTGCGTTTTACCCAGATAAAGTTCGTTGTCTATTAAGAATAGAGTCATTAATTGCTCAAATTTTGTATCACCGACGCACAACTTGGACAGTCAACATTTCTGATATTCTTCTATTTAAATATTCTGTCTTAGTATTTATAACAACAACCGCAAAGGTTGCCGTTGTTGATGTAACAAGGCTGCATATTCAGTACTACCCAACAACCCGTATTATTCCATATGAAAAGCTACCAGCAGTAAAGGATATTTAGCGGGATCATCTGCAAATTTTTTGGCTAATTCCAACAATACCGCTAAACCTGTAGCATTATCATACACCCCTGGTGTTCCGGGTACAGCATCACAATGATATTAACAAAATCAAGGGGAGGGCATCTCATTTCTTGAGAAAAAATTTCCCGAGTTGCTTAAACTTCCTACTTTGTGGAGTCCTAGTTATTGTGTTACCACGGCTGGTAATATTTGTACAGAAACGGTTAAACGCTACATTGCTCAACAAAGGGAATAGCTAAGATGACTGAGGCCTAAACGCATTAACTGGTTTTTATCCCTTGGCTGAAGGACGGCTAAGTTTTTTCGCCAATATCCAAAAGTTAACCTCAAGGGGTTCTCAGCCTATTTTCTTATAAGATTTGAGGCTACTTGGGCATACTTAGCATTGTCAATGTTATCCTAGTCTTGCAACTAACTCCTCAAACTTAGACTCCTCTACTTTTTACCTTAACAATGACTATCATACCATTGAGGTGTTTTTACACCACAGCAAACAGCTAGAGGTAGTCCCGCATAATCATCATAATAAAAGTACAAGACACGCTAGGAGAAGAGTAACGCATGGGCAAGGTAGTCGGCATCGACTTGGGTACAACCAACTCAGTAGTCGCCGTAATGGAGGGTGGCAAGCCGGTGGTGATTGCCAATGCAGAAGGAATGCGAACAACCCCCTCTGTTGTTGGCTTCAGCAAAGAGGGCGAAAGAGTGGTTGGTCAAATGGCAAGACGGCAAACCGTTCTCAATCCACAAAATACATTTTTTGCAGTTAAACGCTTTATTGGGCGGCAGTATAGTGAACTCAGCCCAGAATCTAAGCGTGTACCTTATACCATCCGCAAAAGCGAATCAGGTAATATCATTATTCCCTGCCCCCGCCTGAAAAAGGATTTCGCCCCAGAAGAAATTTCGGCAATGGTGATGAAAAAATTAGTAGAAGATGCTAGTCGCTATTTGGGGGAACCAGTAACAGGGGCAGTAATTACAGTACCGGCTTATTTTAATGATTCTCAACGACAGGCTACCCGCGATGCTGGCAGAATTGCTGGGCTAGAAGTGTTAAGGATTCTAAATGAACCTACGGCTGCGTCTTTGGCTTATGGATTAGATCGGGGTACAACTGAAACTATCCTTGTATTTGATTTGGGTGGTGGTACTTTCGACGTATCAATTTTGGAGGTAGGCGATGGCGTTTTTGAAGTTAAAGCTACCAGTGGAGATACACAACTAGGTGGTAATGAGTTTGACAAAAAAATAGTAGATTGGTTAGCAGACCAATTTCTAGAAGCCGAAGGCGTAGATTTAAGACGCGAGAGACAATCTCTACAACGCCTCATGGAAGCTGCGGAAAAGGCAAAAATTGAACTTTCGGCCGTTAGCGTTACGGACATTAACTTACCCTTCATCACCGCCACTGAAGACGGCCCTAAACATCTAGAAACTCGCCTGACTCGTTCTCAATTTGAAAGTTTGTGTGCTGATTTGCTCGGACGTTTACGTACACCAGTCAAACGGGCACTTAAAGATTCTGGACTTTCACCCGTAGATATTGAAGAAGTGGTGCTAGTTGGTGGTTCTACCCGAATGCCAATGGTGAAGCAGTTAGTGCGAGACTTAATTGGTATAGAACCCAACGAAAATGTCAATCCCGATGAAGTGGTAGCAGTAGGCGCAGCTATTCAGGCGGGTATTTTGGCGGGTGAACTCAAAGATGTGCTGCTTTTGGACGTTACACCATTATCTTTCGGATTGGAAACCATTGGCGGGGTGATGAAAAAACTGATTCCCCGCAATACCACCATCCCAGTGCGCCGTTCTGATATTTTTTCTACTTCAGAAAATAACCAAAACAGTGTGGAAATTCACGTGGTTCAGGGTGAACGGGAAATGGCAGGAAATAATAAGTCATTGGGACGTTTTAAGCTCTATGGTATCCCCCCTGCGCCGCGAGGGATTCCCCAAATTCAGGTATCTTTTGATATAGATGCTAACGGGATTTTGCAGGTAACAGCTCTAGATAGAACAACGGGACGAGAACAAAGCATTACAATTCAAGGCGCTTCTACTTTGAGCGAATCAGAAGTTAATCGGATGATTCAGGATGCTCAGAAATACTCTGAAATTGACCGAGAACGCAAGGAAAGAGTAGAAAAGCGCACTCGTTCTGAAGCTTTAATCTTACAAGCAGAACGTCAATTGAGGGAAGTGGCATTGGAATTTGGTATGCAGTTTGCCCGCAACCGTCGCCAGCGAATTGATAGTATTTGTCGGGAACTGCGGGAAAGTCTACAGGAAAATGAAGATCGCCAGATTGATCAAGCCTACGCTGACTTACAAGATGCTTTGTATCAACTCAACCGGGAAGTCCGTGAGTATTACACTGAAGACGAAGAAGAAGATTTGTTTGGGACAATTCGCGACATTTTTACAGGAGGTGACAAGGAACGGGAACGGGAACGGGATTTTTCCCGTGATACCTATGGAGAACGTGATTCCTATGGCAGAGACTATAACAGAAATTACGATAGAGATTACGGCAGAGATGGCCGTTACCCTACCTACGATAACCGTTCATCTCGTAAACCCACTCGACCAAGCTACCAAGATAACTGGGATGATGACGATGATTGGTTGTAGTTGTTGGTCATTGTGATTTTATTTGCGTTCCCAATCTTCAGTTCCTATTATCAGAACCTTAAATTAAGATTTAAATAACAGAGCTATGCAAAATTTGCAGAATTTTCGCGATTACTACGAAATTTTAGGAGTACCTAAGAATGCATCTGCAGAAGAAATCAAAAAGGTTTATCGGCGGTTAGCAAGGCAATATCATCCCGACCTGAATCCTGGCAATAAAGCAGCAGAAGAAAAGTTTAAAGATATCGGTGAGGCTTACGAAGTCCTTTCTGATACAGCCAAGCGATCGCAGTATGACCAGTTTAGCCGCTATTGGAAGCAAAAAGGCTTTGTGGGTAATAAAACACCTAAACAAAACAGCTGGCATGGTTCCTCAAATGGTCGCAGTACCACTACTAAAGATGTAGATCCAAGTCAATTTTCTGATTTTGAAAGCTTCATTAATCAAGTTATTGGTGTAGGCAATCGTCAAGACAGCAGAAACGGGGGTAGTAGCACCAATACTGATCCATTTCGTTCTCCTAAAACTAGAGTTGAGTATACAGTTCCCAAAAGCCCACCGCGTACACCTCGCCGGGATATTGAAGCTAGATTAACTTTGCCATTACAAAAAGCTTATCAAGGTGGTAAAGAACGTATTCGCTTAGAAGATGGGCGATCGCTGGAAGTAAATATGCCCCCAGGTATGGTAACAGGTCAAACTATCCGCTTGCGAAATCAAGGGATTAATGGTGGTGATCTGTACTTAAAAATCACCGTTGAACCCCATCCTTTATTTAAACTAGATGGTTTTAATATATTTTGCCAAGTTCCAGTGACTCCCTGTGAAGCTGTGTTAGGAGGACAAGTAGAAGCACCTACTTTAGATGGCCCGGTTAAAATGACCATCCCTCCAGGTGTGAGAACTGGTCAAAGACTGCGTTTAGCAAATAAAGGCTACCCTAACGAAAATGGTAACCGTGGGGATCAGTTGGTAGAAATTCAAATTGTCACTCCCAAAAATCTCACCGATGAAGAACGGGAACTTTATGAAAAATTGCGGGAAATAGAAACCTTTAAACCCCGCGCTGATTTAATCGGTTAAGTGAAGTTGGTACTCCCCTAGTTCCAGTTGTTCTTGTTAGTGTCTGGTGAGAGAGGAGATTCTGCTCTCAACCCAGATATTTCACCTTTGTGATTACTCTAGATCCCACTCTTTCGTCGATGATTCTGCTGTTTCTATAGCCTTTCGACAAAAAGCATAAATGTCTTTTGATGAGAGATTAACCTGAATAAAAGCTTTATTTTTCAGTTGACGGGTGCTGGGAAAGTATTGTTTATCCCACCCAACAAACCGAGGGAAATTTTGCATAATCTCTTGAAATCCCTCGGGTTCTAAATTGGCAATTTCGTTTAATGTTAAATATGCAGAAAATCCTTCGTCTTTAGCCAGGGGATAAAAGCTAAAGGTAGGCTAAAGCAAGCCTTGGAACTTGTGATCAAATCAGGTAATGCTGACACCACGGAGAGGTCAAAAATTTGCTGATTTGGGGGAAAATGCTTGCAATACCTGAATGAGATGCTAGGCTGTATGTAGCTTCTTCCCTGTTACCCATTCATAAAAGATTTAAAATAGAAAAAACTAAATTTGAGCAAAGTGAACCAAAGCCGTGACTCAAAACGGGACAAAGGGACAAATCACCAAGACTACAACGTACTATGGCCTGTTAGGACTGCATCCTTCAGCATCGCCAATTGATATTCGTCGGGCTTATTGGCAACTGAGTAAACGGTATCATCCAGATACTACAGAATTACCTGCAACAGTTGCTACTGCTAAATTTCAGCAAATTAATGAAGCTTACGCCACTCTGAGTAATCCAGAACGGCGTTTAAGTTATGATGCCAAAATTGGCTATTCTCGGTTCGGGGTGATTCAAGCACCAACGGATTTAAACCATCCCGTCCGTACACCCTACGATTTTTCAAGATCAATTTATTTAGATGCCAATGATCGCCCTCTATCAGCAGGAGAGATTTTTGTATTATTTGTGTTAGGCCTGACCCTAGTGGGTTGCGTGTTAGTGGCCATGGCCGTGGCTGTGATTCGTGGTGAAACCAGTATACAAACTCAACCTACTCAAGCACAAATTACGCATATTTCTCCACAACCGACCCCTAAGCAAATTAAGATTATTAAATCTTGAATTTTTAGTTGTAAATTTTTAATTTTAAATTGTCAGTTGTTTTTTTGAGTATCCTATGCTTAGTCCCGATACACCTTTATATAGTCATCCTTTACCACAAATTGAACAGTGGTTAAAAGATCAAGGCTGTCAACAAGATGAGAATGAGTTACATTGTTGGCGTGTGCAACGACCCAGTTGGAAAGCTGAACTGTGGCTTGATATTGAGCAAATTACAGTCAGATACATCAAATCTGGAGAAAATAACCAAGATATCCAACGCTCCTTTAAATACTCTCTGAGTCGGGAAGACATAGAACAAGCGGTTTTTTCTGGGCCATAAAAGATTCCCAAATTTCCTAAGTTTCCTGGTGTACCTGTAGGTAATTGGTGATAGGTTATGGGAGTTGCCCATCCTCAATTACCTATAATAATGCTAGGAGATAAGGTGTGTCAGGAATTACTGCTCACACTTAAACTAACTACATTCTGGAGGGCAGGATTTTTAGCAGATTGTCGTTGGAGAATTTGCTGATACACTGCCTCGTAACCATCGGTCATGTGTTCCAAGCTAAAGTGATTCCTGACATACTCTCGGCAAACATGACGGTCTAACTGCGTTACTTGATCAATGGCATCACTAAATTCTGCAATGTGATTGCAAAGAAAACCTGTTTTTCCGTGTTTGATGACCTCCACAGTAGATCCTAGTTTCATGGCAATAACTGGTGTACCTGCGGCCATTGACTCCACCATAACTAATCCAAAAGGTTCTCGCCAAGTGATGGGAAACAGAGTTGCTACTGCACCTCCCATCAGAGCATTTTTTTGAATATGGTTTGCTTCACCTAGATATTCAATTTGCTCATTATCAATTTGTGGCTGAATTTCTTGCTCAAAGTATTTTTGGTCAACTGCATCTACTTTACCTGCTATTTTCAAATGCCAACCAGTTTGTTTAGCAACAGCGATCGCTAGGTGTGTGCCTTTTTCTGGAGATATCCGACCTAAAAACGCCAAGTATGGTGGATTATCCGGTTGTGGATGAAATTTATAACTGTTAACGTCAATCCCATTGTAAACAGTTGATACATAGTTTAACCCTAACCTGAGTTCCTTCTGAGCATTGGAAATACTTACAAAAGGTTGGTGTTTGGCATATTGAAACATTTTTTCGTTATCAGGGGTAAAAACACCGTGTAATGTGTGAACTGTTGGTGTTTTAATCAGATTTGCATAGGGTAGTGCCGGACAGCACACATGGGAATGAATAATGTCAAATTCCTCTGCCCGTTCATAGACAAAGCCCAGTTGTAGCATTTCGTATATATTTTGTTCCTTGACATCTGGATCTAGTCGTAAAGCACGGGGATGAACTGACACTAACTTTGCCAAGGTAATCGAATCTCCTGAAGCAAATAGCGTGACTTCATGTCCCCGCCGAACTAATTCATCAGTCAGTAATCCTACAACTAATTCTATACCGCCATATGCTGGAGGTGGGACTCTCTCAATTAATGGGGCAATCTGAGCAATTCGCATCACAAAACTCCTGCGATATAAGCTTAAAAACGAGATATCTTTCTGCTGTTTCAGAAGTGCCTATACAGGATTTAATTAGCACTTTGAAATAAAATTAAATACCAATTTAATAAACACATCAATTAAAATTGTATTGCCTAACTCCTATATTTCGTTTCTACCTTAGTAGGGAAATATTACTGGCATCAGCAGCTAAACTCGATGATAGATAATTAAGATGTGAGTCAATCTAATTTTTACGTTTTTATGGAAAATGCTTGGTTAATTTGGCAATTTTTACGCGAAATTAAACTGGTTGAGAAAAGTTTTTTGTAGGTTGTGCTGTGCTTTAATTTTTGTTGGTTTCACCCCACAGTAATATGGTTATAAGATATATTTGTCTGTTCATATCTGGCACTAAATGGATGGTCAGTAACAAAACCATCCACACAAAACTCGCCTAGGCAGGTTGAAAACCTTGATTTTCTGTTAGTCGGCCTAGGTGGATTACCCAGGGTAAGGCTACAAAGCATCTAGGTTTGTATGGTTACGCCATCTCTCTGAAAAGAGAGATGGATTTCAATCTCCAGGAATAGTCAGCAGGGATTGTAACCTGCTGATGACCAATTCTTAGTATTGACGATGTTAAACTTTTATGTTGAATTTATGTTCAAGGAAACAGGTTAGTTAAAAGAATCACAAGTATAATGAACGTAAGTATTTACTTTAAATTACAAAAATATAATCAGATATAGTCAGATATTACTACCTCAGTTAATGCCTGGTATTATAGGTGGATGTATTGTGGCGTTTGTATTGAGTTTAGATGAATTTCTCATTGCTAGTTTTACAGCAGGTAGCGGTTATAACACCTTACCAATATAAATTTTTATTCCCACTAGAACAGGAGTAAAATGTGATATTAAAGCTGTTAGCATTCTGCTGATTAGAGCATCTGCAATTATCGCGTTTTTAGCAGAATATATTCGTGCTTTTGATTACAAAAAATAATTGATGTTATGTACACGATTAACAGGACAAAATACCCTTGACAAATGCAATAGTTTCACAATATTATTTTTGTTGTGATCAAAATACATAATCTCAGAAATACTTGTATTTAAATAGAACCAGAAACAAAGAGATAGTAAATCAAATTTCTGCATTTCTATTTTACCTGATAAGTAGATATGCAGATGCAGCTTTGTTGAGGTTTATTTGTTTAGTATGTATTCTGGATTTGATATTATTGGGGCTAAGTTTGGATAAGATGCTACTTCCTCCTCATTATGCAAATTTGCCAAAATCCCAATTGCTCCAATCCATTCAATCCTAAAGGCAATAAATATTGCATGAGTTGCGGACAAAGTAACTTTGGCAAATTTCTCAGAAATCGCTATCGCGTATTGAGGCTTTTAGGTGAAGGTGGGTTTAGCAGAACTTATGCAACTGAAGACGCAGATAGACTGAACGATCCTTGCGTCATCAAGCAATTTTTCCCTCAGGTTCAAGGAACAATTCAACGAAAAAAAGCAGCAGAATTTTTTAAAGAAGAGGCATTTCGGTTGTATGAACTGGGAGAAAATCATACTCAAATTCCCAGATTATTAGCTTATTTTGAACAAGGTTCGAGCTTGTATCTTGTACAAGAATTTATAGAAGGGCAAACTCTTTTACAAGAAGTTCAGCAGAAACCTTTTACTGAAGAGCAAATTTACCAACTTTTAACTGATTTATTGCCAGTTCTAGAATTTGTTCATGCTGCTAATGTTATTCATCGAGATATCAAACCCGAAAACATCATTCGCCGTGACAGCGACGGTAAACCAGTATTAATTGATTTCGGTGGTGCTAAACAGGTAACGCAAACAAGTTTAGCTAGACAAGCTACGGTTATTTATACCGTTGGTTATGCTCCATCTGAACAAATGGCTGGTTTTCCTTGTCAGGGGAGTGATTTATATGCTTTGGGTGTAACTTGTGTGCGTCTGTTAACGCAATGTTTACCATCAAAAAATACCTATGGAGAAATTAATGATCCTCTTTATGATGCCATGAATGGCAATTGGTTATGGCGAGAAGAATTACACAAAAAAGGTATGACCATTGGTGAAGAATTAAGCAAAATTTTAAATAAGTTGCTGAAACATTTACCTAGTGAAAGATATCTTTCAGCAAGAGAAGTTCTAAATGATTTGAACTTTACCAAACCATCCCCTATTGAACCAAAAAATGTAGAAACTTCCTTACCTGTATTAATCAGATTACCATTGCTAATAAATAAATTAACACCTCCATTACCCTCCTTAGAAACCTTTCAATTTGAAGTAGTTACAGTAGATACAGCAGGTAGAGAAGTTAACCGCAATTTTCTGAACGCCAAATTCTTTACCGAAAAATTAAATGACACAGTTACACTAGAAATGGTGTCAGTTCCTGGTGGTAGTTTCATGATGGGTTCGCCAGAGTTTGAAGGAGATGCTGACGAAGGTCCTCAACACGAAGTGATTCTCAAACCATTCTTTATGGGGAAATTTCCCATAACTCAAGGTCAATGGAAGGCCGTAGCGGCTTTACCTCAAATTAAACAACCGTTAAATCCTTATCCCTCAAAATTTAAAGGTTATAATCGGCCTGTAGAAAATATATGTTGGTACGAAGCTGTAGAATTTTGCGCCAGACTCTCAGAAAAAACCGGACGTGAATATCGCTTACCCAGTGAGTCGGAATGGGAATATGCTTGTCGCGCTGGAACTACTACATCTTTCCATTTTGGTGAAATGATTACCAGTGACTTAGCCAATTGTAACAGCAAAGAAACAACGGATGTGGGTAGTTTTCAAATCGCCAACACCTTTGGATTGTATGATATGCACGGGCTGGTGTGGGAGTGGTGTGCTGATACTTGGCATAACAATTATCATGGCGCACCTGCGGATGGAAGCGCCTGGGAAGTGGGCGGTGATTTTCATCGTCGGCTATTACGTGGCGGTTCTTGGAATTTTAGTGCGGAACTTTGTCGTAGCGCCAGCCGTAGTTGGAATGAGTCGGATGGTGGTTTGAGAATATGCGGTTTTCGGGTTGTATTGTCCGCAGTTCCTTAGTAGCGTGAAGTTTAAACTCAATTTAACTAACCTCTCTCCACCGGTGCTGTGTATCATATCCTTAAGGAAACTGTGGTAGTGGTAAGTTGACGGGGAATATGTTAACTAAACGCAAAAGTCGTAGTATTGCGGCAATTTTAGCTTTATCGGGTACTCTGACAATTTCAGGGTTACATAAGTTTTATTTAGGACAACCGTTGTGGGGTTTGTTGTATGTCTTGCTTTCCTGGACTCCTATTCCCAAGGTAGCAAGTGCTATTGAGGGGGTTTGGTATTTAGCGCAAGATGAAGCAGCTTTTGACCGTCATTTTAATTTAGGTAAGTCAGCAGTCAAAAGTTCACCACAAACTGGTGATCAGGTACAAGCAATTGCTAAGGCTTTACGGGAATTAGATACTCTCCGCCAAGATGGGCTGATTTCTGAGTATGAATTTGAGCAAAAGCGCCGTCAGCTGCTGGAGCAAATTTCTTAATTGGACATTCCCACTGTTTTCAGTCGGTGGGAATGTTGAGCAGTGGGCTTTGAGCTTGAATTTGATGTAAGCAAAAAAAATGAACTGGCTACCTTTAAACCCCAAATTGCAAAAACTCCGTGCCAAACTCCTCAATGATCCTTATTATCGATTACAGTCCGGCGAGGAAATTCAGCTAGCGGTAAAATTAGGTATTCGGATTGATGCTAATCAAGCGACTGTAGATGATTGGTTACGGCTACCTGGTTTGTCCATTCACCAAGCGCGATCGCTTGTGGAACTTTCACGCTCTGGTGTTAAATTTTATTGTATTGAAGATGTTGCTGCGGCTTTAGCTATACCTACACAGCGACTAGAACCATTAAGGCCGCTAGTCAGTTTTATTTACTATGATGAAGAATCTTTAGATTGTCCTACCCAGTTAGTTAATCTGAATACTGCCACAGTTGAGCAATTAGTTGTAATTCCTTTTATAGATGTGTCTCTTGCTGAAGCAGTAGTGCAAAATCGGCTATCAGCTGGGCTTTACCGCAACTTGGCAGATTTCCAGCGACGGTTGAATTTACCAGGGGAGGTGATGGCCCAACTGATGTATTTTCTCCGGTTTTGATACGATATCCCACCTGAGCTAATTGTCAGGAAAACATAGAATGACACTCAACTGAGTGAATTGAATTTAAAATCGAAAATTCACCCACCCTCAATGAAACCAATGCGATCAGGAGGCCAAAAGCGAAATACAGCCCTACCAATAATATTTTTTCTTGGTAAAAACCCCCAGTAACGAGAATCGTTGCTATCGTTGCGGTTATCTCCCATGACAAAAAATTTCTCTTCTGGGATTTGTACCGCTGGAAAGGGCTGATTTGGGGGTTCGGCTATGTAGTCTTCTTCTAAGGCTTCACCGTCGAGGTAAACTTCACCGTTGGCTACTTTGAGTATCTGACCAGGGACACCAATGACACGCTTAATAAAGGCTTGGTCTTGGGGATATCCCCGACGTTGCAATTCTGCAGGAGGCTGAAAAACGATAATGTCTCCAGTAACGGGAGGGTGAAAACGGTATAAGACTTTTTCTACCACCAAGCGATCGCCTGTGTGTAAGGTAGGTAGCATAGAGTCTGATGGTATATAGCGGGGTTCAGCAATAAATGTTCTAATTAGGATTGCCAAGCATAAGGCGATGGCGATGAGAGTTAGATTTTCTTGCCAACTACTCCACCCTTTGGATGATGTAGGAGCTTGTTTTGCATCACTTTCGTGAGGATTCATAAAGATTTCAGCCAGTTGAAAAAGTGGGATGAATAACTTGTTATTTTGACGCTAAAGGTATGGTTGTGGCACTTTCACCTGTTCCCAGGGTGAATATTTGCTTTTTTTACCTATTTGTGAAAATACCAAAAATTATCCCTCTCATAAATACTCGAACTTTTGTTTGAATTAAAGTGTGTGTTAATTTCTGAACTAGATAGTGCTGACGCTTCTAGGTTGAAACAGGAACAAAATCTGAACAATTGATAGCATTTTTGAATTGGTAAAAATCAGATGACTACTATGAAATCTACGTTCTGGGGTTTTTCCTACACTGCACTGACAACATTTTGCTTATTGGGATTGACAGGTGCTTCAGCTGTTGATGGCAAAAATCAGGATGTAGAACTGAGAATTGGGATTGTGCAGCGATTTGGCGAGAATCCCCAGGGCCAGTTGCAATTAGAACCGACACCAGGCGATCGCTTACAGCTAAAATTTACAGCAGGTGATGAGGAAACAACCCTGGTCACCCAAAACCCAGTCAAGCTAGAAACGGTCATGGAACCTTTAGCTAAACTTGAGGTGAAGGAAGTAGTGGTTTTAGGTACATACCGCACCTTTGAGACTGCGGAAGATAGCGCTAAAAATTGGCGTTCTCAGGGAATAGAGGTGGAAATAGCTCAACCAGAACGCTGGCAAGTTTGGGCGAAACGAGATGTTTACAGTACTGCCTTACTGCGACGGTTGCTATTGCACAACCTCCAAGGTGCTGGCAAGGAAATGGCATATCTCGACACCAAAATTTTACAACAACTGCCACGAGTCAGTTGGGAAGTAGATGGCAAGCGTTACACCCCAAATCATTTAAAAATAAGCACCAATAAAAACTTAATTCGGGTCAAGAAAGGCGAAAAACTGCAAAAAAATCGTCTTTATCCAGGATGGATAACTTTACAGCCAAACGCCTATGGTACATATACTTTAGTCAATGAAGTACCTTTAGAAAGCTATTTGCGTGGAGTTGTGCCTCACGAAATTGGTACAAATGCACCAACCGCAGCGGTGGAAGCCCAGGCAATTATCGCCCGGACTTATGCTTTAAGGAATTTGCGGAGATTTGCTACTGATAACTATCAATTGTGTGCTGATACTCACTGTCAAGTTTATAACGGATTGAGTGGAACAAGCCCCAGTACCGACAAAGCGATCGCGGCTACTAAGGGTATGGTTTTAACTTATAATAATCACCTGGTAGATGCCCTATATTCCTCTACTACGGGGGGTGTTACGGCTTACTTTAGTGATGTCTGGAATGGTGAAGATCGTCCCTATTTACGCCCAGTATTAGATGCTGCTACTAAGTTTTGGAATTTATCTGAGAAAAGTTTAGCAGATGAAACTAACTTTCGGAAGTTTATTAATCGGCGAGAAGGATTTAATGAAAGTACCTGGAACACTTTTCGTTGGAACAGGGAAACTTCTATTGATGATATTAACCAACTGTTGAAAAAATTCCTGGAAATCAAAAATAGCCCCTATGCTAAATTTGACACCGTGGAGGCTATGTCTGTAGTGAAGCGTAGTAAAAGTGGACGGATTCTTGAACTCGCGGTGAAGACAGATACTGCCACTTTTACTCTAGAGAAAGACGAAATTCGTAGCGCCTTTGCTGCTCCTAAAAGTACGCTGTTTTATATAGAACCCCTCAACAAAGGCACACCCAATTTGTGGGGATATGCTTTTATTGGTGGTGGATTTGGCCATGGAGTGGGCTTAAGTCAAACTGGCGCTCAAAATTTAGCTAAACTAGGTTGGCCAAATTCAGAAATTTTGGAATTTTATTATCCCGACACTAAAATTACAAGTCTCAGCAAGGATATCAAGTTTTAGAAGTTGATTAAACCTTAAAAACTTGGTTTTTACCAATTATCATGGGCGGATTGACTAAAAACTCAACCAAGCTAAGTAGGAGAGTGTTGACACAATTACAATTAGTGCCGCCCAAATAAAGCGATTATCTTTAGTATTCACCTGACTGAGGTCAACTAATTCTAGTTCAGTAGGTGCTTTGGGAGTAGATTTCCCAGTATTACCAACTGCACGCATCTTGGTCTCATTATCAGACAATGTGCCTAAATCTGGGATTTCGGTCATCCATTCACTGGGGCGTTGGAGTTTTGGCGCTTTTAAAATATAAAGTAAACGCTTTGCCTGTTTACTAGTCTCTGGGAAAGGATGGCGTTGAAGTTGTTCACAAAGGGCGATGGCTTCTTCAGTGCGTGCAGCTGCTTCATAGGCTGTTACCAGCCAAATTTGAACTTCACCCCCAAGGCGAGAATTGGGAGATAACAAGGCGGTAGCTTTTTCCAAATTTTCCACAGCCTCTCGATATTTCCCATTTTCAAAGTTAAGTTTTCCAGTCTGATAAAGACTTCTGCCAATTTCTAAACTTTCTGTACTCACGTTTTACACACCAATCAGCACTGCTTTAATTTTGTCTCTGTCAGCAATATTGTCAAATTTCAACCAAGTCGCTGCGGCTATTTTATTGATTAAAATTCAGGTAATCAAATGCAAGTGAGGAAAAATATGCTGAAGATAAGGCATTTATCACTGAATTTGTTGGGGACGGGTATAATTTGCTGTGTAATCAGCCATACAATTACCCTAGCTGCTGCCCAAGGCCTAATGATAACGAATAACCCTGCTAAAGTCACTCAGCCGGCTGCTGTTGGTTCTTTGATATATGGTAGTCCAATTCCTATCCCTATGCCTGTAGATCCAAGGACAGGGTTAATCAGAAGCCGCAGCGATGGCGACTATCACTCCTATCCTATAATCATCCCCAGTGTGAATGGTAATTTTGGCTTGACTAATCAAACTTCAATTAATCCCATTAATCCCATAATTCGTAACTCACCCCTGGTGAATCCAGTGATGATTAATAATTCACCTTACAGTGTACGATCCATAAGGCGATCGCGAGTGAGGATTAATCATTCACGGCAGCGTACAAGATCCGCAGGGCGATCGCGGCTAACTCCTAAATATCCTAGGTAAAAGTTAGATTTGCTGTTTTTGCGACAACTGAGAACCGAGTATCATACTGCCAATACCACCATCAGTAAAGATTTCTAGTAGTAGGGCGTGGGGAATACGACCATCAATGATGTGTGCTGCACTTACGCCTTGGGCAAGCGATCGCACACAACAATTCACCTTTGGAATCATACCACCGCTGACAATACCATTGGCAACGAGTTCGCGAGCTTGGCGAATATCTATTTTAGGAATCAAGGTAGACGGGTCTTTGTAATCTCTGAGAATTCCTGGTGTGTCAGTTAGTAAAATTAACTTTTCTGCACCCAAGGCGGCGGCGATTTCCCCAGCTACGGTGTCAGCGTTAATGTTGTAAGCTTGTCCGTTGTGGTCTGTGGCTACGCTAGAGACTACGGGAATATAGCCATTACTAGAGAGAGTTTCCAAAACTTTGATATTGACAGTACTGACTTCTCCCACAAAGCCAATACCTTCTTGATCTTGGGGACGAGCTGTAATCAAGTTCCCATCTTTACCACACAGTCCTACCGCTAAACCCCCAGCCCGGCTAATCAGGGAAACAATTTCTTTATTGACTCGACCCACTAAAACCATTTCCACTACGTCCATAGTGGGAGCATCTGTGACTCGCAGACCATTTTTAAATTGTGCTTCAATACCTAGTTTATCCAACCAACTATTTATTTCTGGGCCACCGCCATGTACAAGAATAGGACGCAGGCCGACACAGGATAAAAAGACAATATCCCGTATTACTTTGTCCTTGAGGGTGCTATCTTTCATAGCCGCACCACCATATTTGACAACAACAGTGCGACCGACAAATTGTTGGATGTAAGGTAGTGCTTCGCTCAGTACACGTACACGAGTAGCTTCCGTTTGCCGGATGTATTCCGAATCGTTTTCCATCACCAGGAACTGTTAAGATTTAAAACTTATTTAGCCAGTTTAAAAGAATTTGGAACCTGCAACAATCTCCTAGCTAGACCTGTTGGTAAAATGGGACATTAGTTATGTTTTTTCTCTGTGTCGCGCCAATTGGTCTCTCTTTCAAAGCAGCTTCGCTAACAAGTCGGGAAACCCGCCCAAGACATTGGCTTCTAAGTACCCCTGTGGTTCGTTATGGAAAGTTTAAGTAACTTGACATAAGGAAAAAAGTAACCTAGGCTAAAGGTTCTATGCTCATGGCTGCTAAAATTGCTTGCTGACTTACGTGTTTATATAAAGCATCTAAATATTTGGTTACCACATCGCCAGAAGTTAAGCTTACCGTACTTTCTTCTGTTTTTGCCAAAGGAATTGTTCCCAAGACATCTAACACGGTTTCGCTGCTCGAAGGTGCAATCACAACTAAAGAAGACTCCAGTGGTTCATGATATTGCCAAAAACAAGCAAGGTTGACGGCTGATTGGGTCTGGGTCTGGGTTTGGTTAATCTCGGGTGTTTGAGGTGCGGTCACTTCAACTTTAGCACCGCGTAATTGACGTAAATCACTGATAATCTGCTCCTTGGTGCGTCCCCGTAATTGAAACAGCACAAAGGGGTCTTCACTAAAGCGATCGCCTAACTGATAGTATACTGCACCAATATGTTTACAAGGATTTGCTTTATCAGGACAAGAACATTTACTGTGAACATCAGAGAGTGTAAAAGGAAATAAAGACAAACCATTGGCTGTGAAAACTTCCTCAATATTTTGCGGCATTTCCCCTGCTAACAACTTGGCGGCAAAAATTGCTCTTTGGGACATTGTTTCAATTACATAACCCCACTCTTCCTCACTAAAATGGTCAAGGGCAAGAGAAACTTTATAAGGTTCAGGTTCACTACCTTGTACTTTAGCTAATACTTTTGTTCCCTTAAACTCAATCTTGAGTACATTTCCCTGGCGAGCATAGTTTCTAGCACGTTCCAAACGCTTTTTAAAACGATAAGAATCTAATAATTCTAGCCACTTTTGTGACCACCATTCACGGCTTGCTTGCAAAGTCTCATTATTCATAATTCCTACTTCGTAATTTTTAGAGCAATTTCCACCCTTGTGTAATTCACTCAGAGAAAATCTGCTGTAATTTTTAGTTTCTAGTCTTCTTCAATTATGGCACTGCGATCAAGTATGAGTAGGTTACGCAATTGATCTGTATCCATTTCCGTTAGCCACTCTTCACCGACACCAACTACTTGTTCGGCTAATTGTTTTTTACTTTCAATCATGTCATGAATTTTTTCTTCTAATGTACCATTACAGACAAATTTATGTACTTGGACATTTCGGGTTTGACCAATGCGAAATACTCTGTCAGTAGCTTGATTTTCTACTGCGGGATTCCACCATCTGTCAAAGTGAAATACGTGATTAGCTCTGGTTAAATTCAATCCTACTCCACCTGCTTTTAAAGAAAGAATCATAATCGGAGGACCTTGAGGATCGTGTTGGAAACGCTCAATCATTTCCTCTCGTTGTTTTTTACTGGTACTACCATACAAAAAGAAGATTTCTTCCCCAAGGTTTTTTTGTAAATGAGGTTGTAATAACTTACCCCATTCAGCAAATTGGGTGAAAATTAAGGCTCTGTCTCCTTCTTCTAAAGCCACGGTTAACATTTCTTCTAGCCGTTGCAGTTTAGCGGAACTATGTTGTTGCAGTGAGTCTAGTTTCAAATATTGAGCTGGGTGATTACAGATTTGTTTCAGTTTGATGAGTAAAGCTAAAATCATGCCACGACGTTGTAAACCTGAGCCAGAGTCAATTTCTGCTAAGGATGCTTCCACTACTTGTTGATAAAGTGCAGCTTGTTCAGGAGTGAGACCACAAAAAACTGTCATTTCTTGCTTCTCTGGCAAATCTTGAATAATGTCTTGATCTGTTTTCAGACGGCGCAAAATAAATGGTTGTACCAAAGCCCGCAACTGATTTAAAGATGCGGTATCACCATACTTTTGAATTGGTATAGCAAACCGTCTCTGAAAAAATTGGCGATTTCCCAAATACCCAGGATTGAGGAAATCGAGAATAGACCACAATTCTTGGAGTTTATTTTCTACTGGTGTCCCTGTTAGAGCTATACGAAACGTAGTTTTTAATTCCCTGACGGCCTGGGATTGTTTAGCTTCAGGATTTTTCACATTCTGAGCTTCATCTAATACCACCACCTGCCAATCAACAGTTTGCAAAGTTTTAATATCCCGGTGGATAAGTGAGTAACTGGTAATAATTACATGATGTTTTTTGACTGCTTCCGTAAATGCTTTACTTTTCAGACGTTTATCGCCCTGGTGCTGTAAAACCTTGAGGCTAGGAGCAAATTTTTTAATTTCCCGTTCCCAGTTACCTAAAATAGAAGTCGGACAAACAAGTAATGTGGGATTTTTTAGTGCATCCTGTTCCTTGAGATGGAGTAGAAAGGCAATGAGCTGAATAGTTTTTCCCAGTCCCATATCATCTGCGAGACAAGCACCCAAGCCCCAACGTTCCAAGAAAGCTAGCCAAGCGACACCTCTTTGTTGATAAGGTCGCAATTGTCCTTGAAAATTGTTGGGTGTTGGTAGGGGTGCGTAGGCCGTATGGTTACTTGTGAGCGCGCCAATTAATTCTTGCAATGTCCCCGATGCTTCAAAGCTGACCACAGGTAATTTTTCAATTACCTGGGTATCTCCAGAACTAAGACGTAAAGCATCTTCCAACGAAAGTGTCATTTGGTCTTTACGAGCAGCAAAAAACGCCTTTGCAGTTTTAATATCTTGGGGTCGCAATTCCACCCACTCGCCATTAATTTCTACCAGTGGGCTATTTAAGGCTACAAGTTTATTAAACTCGGTTTCAGAAATTGTCTGTCCACCAATTGCCAATTGCCATTGAAAATTCAGTAGACTCTGTAAACCCAAGGGTCCCTGTTTTTTATGTTCGGTTTCAGCGTTAATTTTTAAGCCCAAACGATTTGCCCATCCTTCACGGTGAGCCAAACTAGGAGGCAAAATCACTCCCAAGCCACTATCTTCAAATCGCCAAGCCACGGACTTAATAAATTCATATGCCTGTAATGGGTTGAGGCGACAAGATTGGGGATATTCTGTTTCTAAACTGGTTGCCAGAACTGGATACAACCTGGAAGCTAACCCCAATCCCCGCAATAATGTTTCTTGGGGTTGATCAATGGTACGACCTTGATAAACTAATTGTTCAACTGGGTGATTCCAAACAGTTAGTGTATCCACCAAAAAATCGGGGTCATCGGCGGCTTGCAGAAAATATGCCAACAGCCAATCTGTTCTGCCAGATGCAGGCGGAAGCAGTTGAAAACAGCTGCGAAATAACGCTTTTCCCACCAGTTGGTATTGCAAAGGCATAGTCCAAGCTTTGAGCGTTGCTTCCAGTCTTTCTACTTCCATGGTATCTGCACTCACTGTGTTAGATGCATTAGTTAAACCTTGTAGCCACTGTCGCACTGCAAATGCTAAAGATGCCATCACCCTGGGTTCTAGTGGTGTTTGAGAAGTTACCATTCGCCTCACTTGGGCATCAATGGTACTGTTGAGAAATCCTAATAATAATTCCTGTGGTTCAGTTGGCAAGTCCACTGCTAAGTATTTTTCTACCAACTCAGTGCTTTGTTGATAAGTACAACAAGCCAATGGCATCTTTGCGGAAAATTTTTCTAGGCGGGTTCCGTCTACAGCACTGTCTAAGAGAACTTGCCACTTAGCAAAAGTAGAACTATCCGATTGCCGTTGGATAGTTGGCAAGAACTTAGACCGCGAGATTAAATCCCAACTCCAACGGGCAACCTGTGACCAAAAACGTAAGTCGCCACCGAACAAAGCATGTCCCTCCTTAGCAGCATTCAAGGGAACAGCAGCCAGAAATTTTATGGCTTCAGTTGGGTTGAGACAAAAACCTTCGACTCGCCATGGTTGAAGATATTGGGGTGAGTTGATTTCAGATTCAAGGCTAGCAGAGTGTAAAGGCGCAATAAATTCTATTTCTTGGTGATGATTTTCTTGAATATGAGTTGGTAAAGCAATGATTTGACAGTGCGTTGGCAAGGTGAGTTTAATAGCACTTTTAACTTTAGCAGTGCCCTTAGTGGCAGTTACAGCAACTTGGTTTGGCTGTATTAAGTTGGCAATGACGATGTTATGAGAAACCATCCATTCACTCAACTCAACTGGTGTCATTGCCAATGGATGTAGTGGTATATCCTGGGATGCACTAGGCTCAAAGTTTACTCGTGATGAACGCCAAGTTTCACCCCAAATAAATAAACAACTATGATCATTTTTTACTAACCAATTACCGTGTAAAATTGCCATTTGCTAATTACTCAAATTTTGTTTTAATTAAAGTATTAAATTGTCGATTTTGTAATTTTAAGTTTTATCAATAAAAATAATTATTTATCAAGTTTTTACCCTAGGGATAATATACAAACAGGGTAAGTGAAAACCCTGCCACTCTTGGATCCAGTACGGTCTTTTAGGTAAGCAATAATGAATAACTGGCGGGGCGGTTTTTTGATTCATCATCTTTTATTATACAACCTGGGTTATGGAGTCAGGGTAGAAGAGGGTTATTGACAACTGCTTGACAGGTAGGGTCTTTCCTCAACCTCCACAGCTAGCAAACGTTTTTCCTACCGTCCATTAAAAAATATTTAAACTCTTGTAATCCTTTGAATAACTTGTTTATCTTTGTGTGTACCAGAAGTCAGTCTGAAAGCATAAATGTTAGGATTGCCACATAAAGAGAATAGCGAAAGAGAAGGAAAAAAAACTGAATGGCAGAAGTTGATAAGTCAATATCCTTCGATGGCAGGGATATTCGACTGAAGGTAGGCTTACTAGCTCCCCAGGCTGGTGGGTCAGTTTTGATCGAATCAGGGGACACATCTGTTTTAGTGACGGCTACACGCTCCAAGAGCAGAGAAGGAGTTGATTTTCTTCCCTTGACAGTAGATTATGAGGAAAGACTGTATGCCGCAGGTAGGATTCCTGGAGGAATCATGCGTAGAGAAGGTCGTCCACCCGAAAAAACAATTCTTACTAGCCGTCTGATCGACCGTCCCATGAGGCCTTTATTTCCTTCATGGCTACGAGATGACCTGCAAATTATCGCCCTTACCCTGTCAATGGATGAGTTGGTACCACCTGATGTACTAGCAGTGACCGGGGCTTCCATTGCTACCCTGATGGCAAAAATTCCTTTTAATGGGCCAATGGCAGCAGTGCGGGTTGGGTTGGTGGGAGATGATTTTATTATTAATCCCACCTATGCAGAAACTGAAAACGGAGACTTGGATCTGGTAGTGGCTGGTTCACCCCACGGTGTCATCATGGTGGAGGCCGGAGCTAATCAATTGCCAGAGCAAGATATTATTGAAGCAATTGATTTTGGTTACGAAGCTGTAAGAGATTTAATCAAGGCCCAGGAAGATTTGTTAGCGGAAATCGGGTTGCAAATTGTGCAAGAAGCACCACCAGAAGTAGACCTGACTTTGAGTGATTATATCCGCGATCGCGCCAGCGATGATATTAAGAAAATCCTGTCTCACTTTGACTACACCAAAGCCGAACGGGATGAAGCTTTGGAGGCTGTTAAGGAGCAAATTGCTGGTGGAATAGAAGAATTGCCAGAAGAACATCAAGTTAAAGCTGCGGCAGTTGACAACACCAAAGCGGTTGGTAACACCTTTAAAGATATCACTAAGCATTTGATGCGCCGTCAAATCATTGAGGACAACGTTCGCGTTGATGGTCGCAAACTCGATGAAGTGCGTCCTGTTTCTTGCCAAGTTGGTGTATTACCCCGGCGAGTCCACGGCAGTGGTTTGTTTAACCGGGGGTTAACCCAAGTATTATCCACTTGTACTCTTGGTACTCCTGGAGATGCCCAAAATCTCACAGATGACTTGCAAACAGACCAATCCAAACGTTACCTACATCATTACAACTTCCCGCCTTTCTCCGTTGGCGAAACTAAACCTATGCGTTTTCCGGGGAGGCGCGAAATTGGTCATGGTGCTTTAGCGGAGCGAGCCTTGGTACCTGTGCTACCACCAAAAGAACAATTCCCCTACGTAATTCGGGTGGTATCAGAAGTACTTTCTTCCAACGGTTCCACTTCTATGGGTTCGGTGTGCGGTTCCACGTTATGTTTGATGGATGCCGGTGTACCAATTACCAAACCTGTGAGCGGTGCGGCAATGGGTTTGATTAAAGAAGATGACGAAGTGCGAATTCTCACAGACATTCAAGGCATTGAGGACTTTTTGGGGGACATGGACTTTAAAGTTGCCGGGACAGATGCTGGTATTACCGCCTTGCAAATGGATATGAAAATCTCTGGCCTTTCATTAGAGATCATTGCCCAAGCTATCCACCAAGCTAAATCAGCGCGGTTGCATATTCTGGACAAAATGCTGGAGACCATCCAAGAACCACGGGTTGAGACTTCACCCTATGCGCCACGTCTACTGACCATCAAAATTGATTCAGACATGATTGGTTTGGTCATTGGCCCTGGAGGTAAAACAATCAAGGGCATTACTGAGGAAACTGGTGCTAAGGTTGACATTGAAGACGATGGTACAGTGACAATTTCTGCTGTGGATGAGAGCAAGGCGAAAAAAGCCCGTAACATCATTCAAGGCATGACTCGTAAGTTGAATGAAGGTGATGTTTATGTGGGGCGTGTGACTCGCATTATCCCCATTGGTGCATTTGTTGAATTTCTGCCGGGTAAAGAAGGCATGATTCACATTTCTCAATTAGCTGACTATCGCGTTGGCAAAGTTGAAGATGAGGTGGCTGTTGGGGATGAAGTGATTGTCAAGGTCAGAGAAATTGACAATAAAGGACGGATTAATCTCACACGTTTGGGTATTCACCCAGACCAGGCAAGTGCGGCACGGGAAGCTGCGATGGTGAATCGATAAATCGATTGGGGATTTTAGATTTTTATCTAAAATCCACGATGCCTGGTTGTAATATATTGCGCTAATTTTGTGAACTTGAAGATAAAAACGCCAGGAGCAAATGTGAATTTGAACTTGGATTTAGCAACGCCCTATGATGCTACTTATGCATATCCCGAAAAACTTTGCATGGGGTTTTTGACAACATTTTATGGATGCTTCCGAATTATTAGAAACAATCACACAGCTCATTGATCAGACTGAACAAGGCGAAATTGATCCATGGGATGTGCAGGTAATTGAGGTGATTGACCGCTACCTGGAACTAATGGCACCGGAAGTCGAAGCTAAAGGCTATGAGTCTGACTTGTCGCAATCGGGACAAGCTTTTTTGTCGGCATCGATGCTAGTGTTATTCAAGGCTAACACTTTGATGCAATTATCTTTAGTAGAAGATGCAAGTGAGAATGTAGCAGATGATGTAATGTCAACAAGTGAGGATAGTTTATCACATCATAGTCATCGATTGCAGCTAGAGCGACATTTGCGCCGCCGTCCATCAGCAATGCCACCGCCAAAGCGGCCTGTGACTCCACAAGAGTTAATCAAGCAATTACAGATCATGGCGAACCAGCTCAAACTTGTTGACAAATCCAGCAAACCTCTTCGATCCAAGGGTCGGTCTAGGGTCCAAAATATCCGCCAGGCGCTAGAATTAGCTCACCAAGAAAATCTGACGGAAGTGGCCGGAGAATTAGAGCAATTGTTGTATTGTGGGGCAACAGAGCTGTTTCTCAAACAAAACTGTTTGAATTTAGAACAACTAGTAGATTTGTGGAGTCAAACCAAGCAACCACAGCAAAACAGTTTTAACCATGAGTCAGAACATAGCCACTTGGTTAGTGTTTTCTGGGCGCTACTACTGCTTTCAGCGCAATCGAAAGTTGAATTATTACAAGACGAGTTTTACCAGGAAATTAAAATTCGCTTACCGGAAAACGAGTCAAAGCCCCTGCTTTCTGAGCCTGGGGATGTGGGGGATTAGGGAGTTTGGCACTTTGTTAAAATATGCGTTCTTGCTCATCCTTGGTCTAAAGACAGGAAGTTTTGCAGACATCCTCTTAGCAGATAAAAAGCCTCAATACAGTAAATTAAAATTATAATCGGTTACTTGTCATCTGGTCATACCTAAAAAGTTGCAATCAGCAGCAAATTCCTGTTATCCCTGTTTTTAGGAGTTAGTTTGAGCAAAAATTAACACTGATGATTAAGTATCACTTGTTGAGAGTAAATTGGTTTGTGTTTGAGGAATAAAATTTTATGAAAGCCATGATTCTTGCGGCGGGTAAGGGTACTCGTGTGCGTCCCATTACCTATACAATTCCCAAACCGATGATTCCTATCTTGCAAAAGCCAGTGATGGAATTTCTGCTGGAACTTTTGCGCCAACATGGATTTAACCAGATTATGGTGAATGTTAGCCATTTGGCGGAGGAAATTGAAAACTATTTTCGTGACGGTCAACGGTTTGGGGTAGAAATTGCTTATTCTTTTGAAGGTAAAATTGATGATGACGGCAAACTGGTGGGAGAAGCCATTGGTTCAGCTGGTGGGATGAAGCGTATTCAAGACTTCTCACCATTTTTTGATGATACCTTTGTGGTGTTGTGCGGTGATGCTCTCATTGACTTAGATTTATCTGCGGCTGTAAAGTGGCATAAATCCAAAGGGTCAATTGCCACAATAATTACGAAAAATGTTGCACTTGAGGAGGTCTCCAGTTATGGTGTAGTGGTTACTGACGAGAGTGGTCGTGTTCAAGCTTTCCAAGAAAAGCCGTCCCAGGAGGAAGCTATTAGCACGAACATCAATACTGGTATTTATATTTTTGAGCCGGAGGTGTTTGAGTACATACCTTCTGGGGTTGAATATGACATTGGTGGTGAGTTATTTCCCAAATTGGTAGAAGTTGGTGCGCCTTTTTACGCCATTGCCATGGATTTTGAATGGGTAGATATTGGTAAAGTACCAGACTACTGGCGGGCAATTCATGGTGTATTGCTAGGCGATATTAAAAATGTCCAAATTCCCGGTAATCAAGTTGCTCCTGGGATCTATACTGGCTTGAATGTGGCTGTGAATTGGGACAAGGTGGATATTACAGGCCCTGTGTACATTGGTGGCATGACCAGAATAGAAGATGGTGCCAAAATTGTTGGCCCGGCGATGATTGGCCCTAATTGCTGGATATGCAGTGGGGCTACTGTAGAGAACAGCGTTATTTTTGAATGGTCGCGATTAGGTCCGGGGGTAAGATTGGTTGATAAGTTAGTGTTTGGACGTTACTGCGTAGATAAAACGGGAAATGCAATAGATGTTCAAGCCGCGGCTTTAGATTGGCTGATTACTGATGCTCGTCAGATACCTCCATCGGTAACACCTTTTGAGCGTCAAGCTATTGAGGACTTGCTGGGGACGAATGCAATTTAGAGACTGACCTTTCCCCTCGCCTTTAGGCGAGGGGAGGAGTCAATTCGGTTTTGGATTTGGATTATTTAATGCTAGATTCCTTACACTCTGGTATCACCATCGGTTTTTTCGGTTTTCTATCACAATTTAGAGATGTAATTTATACGGACTTTTCTCTATAAATGTTGGTTGGCCATGGCTGATTCCAAATCTTGAAACTTCCAAAATTTCTGGTGTGACATTTGAGAGTCCGGAGTGAGGGTAGATTGCAGTTGAATCCAAAATCTAAAGTTCCTACTTTTTAGCTATTAAGATAAGTGTATCTTCCTAGACTTTGTTCATAGGTTTGTAGTAGTCGTTGAGATTCAGCTAGGGTAATATGTTTTTCTTCTAATGCTTTTTCACAACGCTGACGGATATTTTCCACCATATCTTCAGAATCATACTGTACATACCTCACCACTTCGCTCATGGTGTCACCTTTAACGACGTGTTGAATTTGGTAGCCTTTGGGTGTCAACTGGATGTGAACAGCGTTAGTGTCGCCAAATAAGTTGTGCAAATTACCCATGATTTCTTGATAAGCTCCATTGAGGAACATCCCCAGGTAGTAGGGTTCTTCTGGCTTGAAGGTGTGCAGTTCTAACACTGATTTGACATCGCGTAGGTCGATAAAACGGTCGATTTTCCCATCACTATCACAAGTAAGATCTGCCAAAATTCCCCGGCGGATGGGTTCTTCGCCTAGACGATGTATTGGCATGATGGGGAATAGTTGGTCTATTGCCCAACAATCTGGTGCTGATTGAAACACAGAAAGATTTACGTAATAAATTGAAGCCATGATTTTTTCTAGGTCTTCCAATTCGTCAGGTACGTATTCCTGCTGTCTAGTGATGTTAAGAATTTTTTGACAACAAGCCCAGTAGAGTCGCTCGGCCTTGGCTCGTTCTGCGAGGCGCAAAATTCCTAAGTTGAAGCGGCTGATGGCTTCTTCTTTAAATTGGGCAGCGTCGTGAAAGAATTCTTGATAATTCTCTTGGTTGATGGATTGGTAAGTTTCCCACAAGTATTTGGTGACGGGGGATTCTCCTTCTTCTGGGGGTTCTGGTAAATCGAGGGGAACATCACTAGTACTTAGAACATCAAAAATCAATACCGACTGGTGTGAAGCAATGGCTCGTCCACTTTCACTAATCAGTGTTGGTACAGGAATCTGCCGCTCTGCACAAGTATCTTTTAACTCTGCTACGATATCGTTAGCATAGTTTTGCATGTTGTAGTTTTTGGAGGCGTAGAAGTTGGTTTGAGAGCCGTCATAATCTACACCCAAGCCTCCTCCAACATCGAGATACTTCATGTCAGCGCCTAACATAGCTAACTCTACGTAGATGCGACTTGCTTCTTGGATGGCATCTTTAATGACGTTAATGGCGGAGATTTGTGAACCAATGTGGAAGTGCATTAATTGCAAACAATCTAACAAGCTAGCTGCCTGGAGCTTGTTAACAGCTTCCATAATTTCGGGAATTGTCAGACCAAACTTAGCGCGATCGCCTGTGGAAGTTCCCCAGCGTCCCATACCTTGAGTACTTAATTTGGCGCGAACTCCCAAAATTGGTTTAATCCCTAACTGTTTGTGAGCAGCGATAACCAAGTCGAGTTCTTCCACTTGTTCTATGACAACAATTGAGGTTTGCCCTAGTCTTTGGGCTAACATTGCTGTTTCGATGTATTCCCGGTCTTTGTAACCGTTGCAAATTAGCAATGCTCCTGGTGTATCCAACAAAGCTAAAGCAATCATTAATTCAGGTTTAGAACCAGCTTCTAAGCCAAATTGATGAGGTTTACCAAACTTTACTAAATCTTCAATTAAATGGCGTTCTTGGTTACACTTTACGGGAAAAACGCCACGATATACCCCTGGGTAGTTATAGCGGGCTATGGCTTTGTTAAAGCAAGCATTCAACCGCTCGATTCGGTCTTCCAAAATATCAGAAAAGCGAATTAACATTGGTAGTCCTAAGTTACGCTGCTTCAAGGCGTTGACTAATTCAAACAAATCCAAAGAACCACCGCGATCGCCTTTGGGAGAAACCGTAATATGACCAGCAGCATTAATGGAAAAATACGGATGTCCCCAACCTTCTATACGATATAAAGCTTCGCTATCTTCAATTTTCCAAGACCGGGGCAAACCTCCTGTTGTATTACTAGGTGGTAGGAGCTTTTTTTGTTTGTGACTTTTTACTTCTGATTTGTGTCCATTGGCAGACATGACCACCTCTTCAGATGTACGAATTGATTCAGCACCCATTTTTCGTGACCTCTGTATTGCACCCACGAATTAACACTTTAACGCATCGCGAAAGTCCCCACCCTCAATTGACTGATGGGGTGGGGATAAATAGCTGTGAAAAGCCCTGTGAAAAGCAAAATTGTTCTCAACCAATATTAGGCACAGCCAAATTTGAGCAGAGAACATTTGAAGTTTTTTTATTTTTTTGTCAATGCTAGTTTATCACATGGTGAGGGATGTCAACTGAGGGACTTTCCTGGGTTGACAGTGGATCAAGGTCAGTAGCCAGCCTTGACTAGTTGAGGGCATTTAACTTACAGGGGATATGCACTTAGGGATAATTTCTGAGGTAGACTCTGATTGGTCATTAGTTATTACTCATAAGTCAAAACTGTCAAATCTTGATGGTATGAACAGAAAAACAAAGGCAAATGAGCACAACTGTGACTAGATCAAAAATGTATGAAGTTTTGGGAGATAGCTTTGGAACGAACATTCTTAGCAATTAAACCTGATGGTGTACAGCGTGGACTGGTGGGTGAAATCATCCGTCGCTATGAAGCTAAAGGTTTTACCCTTGTCGGTTTAAAATTCATGAATGTCACTAGCGAATTGGCTGAACAGCATTATGATGTTCACCGTGAAAGACCATTTTTTGCCAGTTTAGTGGAATTTATCACCTCTGGACCCGTTGTAGCGATGGTTTGGGAAGGTGAGGGAGTTGTTGGTGCTGCGAGAAAAATCATTGGTGCAACTAACCCATTGACAGCAGAACCTGGAACAGTTCGAGGAGATTTTGGTATTAACATTGGCCGCAATTTGATCCACGGTTCCGACGCTTTAGAAACTGCACAAAGAGAAATAGCTTTGTGGTTTAAGGATGAAGAGTTAGTGAATTGGCAACCACATTTAACACCTTGGTTACGAGAATAAATTAGCAACTTTAGCAATTGGAGACTGGGGACTGGGAATCAACTGATCCTCATTCCCTGGACTCTAACTTTTGGTTTCTACTTCACTTGTTTCGGGTTTTACTTCGGGTAACTCAAGGTTAGTACGCTGAGAAAATCCCCAGACCAAAATCAAGGCGATGGCTGAAATTACCAACCATTCTGGTGGGACTAACTTATCGTTGACGACTTTTAACAACAGACGCAAGCCCACAAACGCTACGGTGATATAGCCTGCATCTTCGAGGTTTTTAAATTCATCCAACCACCGGATAAACAATCCGGCCATGAATCGTAGTGTAATTATGCCAATGGTTGCACCCGTTAGCACCAACCATCTTTCTTGAGAAACTGCGATGGCCGTTGTCACACTATCCAAAGAAAATGCTAAGTCTGTAAATGCAATTACAGGTATTGCTTGCAACAAAGAGTTAAAACGGGGTCCGTGATGATGGTCGTCTTCGTCTTGTTCTGAAGTAAAGTGTTGGAATACCAACCACAACAAATAGGCAGCACCTAATAGTTCAAATTGCCAAAACTTTTGTATCCAAGTGGCGGTGAGAATCAGGCTAATTCGCAGCACATAGGCAACTACTAAACCGACATTAAGGGCTTTACGTTCTAGGTCTTTGTCTTCTAGTCCTTGGGCGATGGCTGCCAGGGCGATGGCGTTGTCAGCAGATAACACTGCCTCTAATAGTATGAGGATCAGCAAAACTATGGGGGCTTCAATGGTTAAGTTAAAGTGAAGATAATCAAAAATGTGGTCTAGCATTCCGGGTTTCTCAAGGAGGGAAAATAAAAATTATTTGATAAGTGCAACAAAATGCTACTCTTATTCAGCTTAACGCGTTGCTGTTGCATTCTCATCGGATAATCTCAAGTAATATTCAAACCATCCCTTTACCGGAAAACAAGCCAAAGCCCCTGGCTTCTGGGTGTGGGGAGTGTCAATCGGTGTGGCCCGCAGTTGTGCTAAATTTTTGCTCACAGTTATTGTATTTGGATGATTATCCCCCAACACTTGCTGACAAATCTCTAAAGCTTGGAGATACAAAGGTTCAGCTTGGTGGTACTGTCCTTGGGATTCGTAGAGTAATGCTAGGTTGTTAAGGCTGGTGGCTAATATCAGTTTAATATGAAGCTGCATAGAAAAGAGCTTCTAAAATAAAGTTAAAAGAAGAGACAGACATGACTTGTTCAAAAGTTAATTGGTCAAATAGCTGCTGAATGTGCTCAGGTAAATCTTGTCAAGAAGGGAAAAGTACGTTTTTGAGAGATTTCTTGATAAACTGCCAAAGCCCCTGGATGGGATTGAGTTCGGGAGAATGAGGGGGTTCCAATGATAGCAGAATTAGCATGGGCGGGAGCCTGGTCAATCTGTAAAATCGCGTAATCAGACCTTAATTGCGCCGATAGCCAATGTAAAAACTGTTGAAAATAGTCACCATTGAGCTTGGGGTATTCGTGCTGGAAGTGCTTTCCGGTCAACGGTTAAATTGCACTATAAATCCAAAAATTATCTCTTTCCCATTTGACTGGGACTGTGGGCTTGACTCCTTTGCCTGTAATCAATTTCCCTGTCAATGTTTTCAGACCCACTCTTGTCTCATCCTGACACAGACAGTGTACACACTTGCCTGGCGCTAGCAGTTTTTCCAGACTGACTATCAGCAGACCAAGTTTTTTTTAAATTCGGTTATAAGTTTTTCATCCTGGTGATAGCTTTGCGGAGGCGGTACTTTTAGTTTCGCTCCCAAACTATATCTCACCCAGGGATAGACCGTTCCATACTCGATATCTAGTGCATGTTTGAGTTTCAACCGCTCAACTATTGCTCAGTAACTGCTAAACCCTTCTCCTGTTTCTAACTCTTGTTTTAATGAAGCGATCGCTTCCTCATGGATTTTTCGTTTTGCCCTGGTGCTTTCTTCACTGCTAATAACCCAGCCAATCCATCTCCTTTATACCTCTTTAACCATCTCGTCACTGTTGACGTATCCCTGGCCAGGTGATGCCGATGCCAATAGCTTTGAAGTGGATGGCACAGTGTTGTATCTCAAAGCCGATACAGTATTAGACTACGAAACCAAGAATAGTTATGCCCTAACAATAAATGTAGATGATGAGACGGTAGGCAACACACCAGACGTTACCACTAACTTCACCTTAGAAGTTACACATTTTAACGAAGCACCAACAACTGGTTTAGCCATAGCCGCAACCAACGCCAGCCAAACCGAAGGGAACACAGACACCAAAGCCCTCACCATCACTCGTTCTGGTAACACCACAAGTACAAATGCTGTGAGCTGGGCTGTGACAGGTACAGAAACTAACCCCGCCAACCCAGAGGACTTTGGGGGAACATTACCAACAGGTAGCGTCACTTTTAACCCAGGAGACACATCTCGACTAATTACCGTTTACGTCACTGGTGACACTACTGTAGAGGCAGATGAAACCTTTACCGTTAAGCTATCCAACCCCACCAACAGCGCAATTATCACCACGACCACCGCTATAGGAACCATCCAAAATGATGATGCACACACCAGCGTTATTTTAGACATGAAAGGTGGTGTAGATG
>WGNO01000077.1 GCA_016124525.1 Nostoc sp. RI_552
ACATTCAAACTCAGTGGTACTCAAAATTGGGGACTAGGAGACTTTAACAATTACACCATTGGTCAAGGTTGGAAGAGTTACACAATTAACGTGGGAAATTACTTCACGGGAGATTTTAACTATCTCACCTTTGCCAATGACCATGATGTACTGAATCCTGATGCTAACGGATATTTCCGCAATATCCAACTTTATGAAGGTGCCTAGTGCGGAGGTTAGCACCGTAACATAAACACCTTCTGACGGTTGACTGTTGACTGTAGAGGGTGGGGGTTTAAGTGCTATCACCACCGGGAGCCATGGGTTAGAAACCCATGGCTCAAAGCTAAAGTCCGATGAATCCTACTTAGTGTTGAATATACAGCGCATTTTATCTGAGTAGGTAGGCGGAGAAGATGCCATTAATGTCAAGTTAAGAAAAATGAATTTATGCCAAGAGTGGGAAGCTAAATGGTAAAAGTCAACACAAAGACGAAATTACTCACATTGGATTGCATCATACTCACCCATGTCGCTATCCCACGGGCTTAGTGTCAGTATTGTGGGATCAGATTTGGTATTATTATCTGACTAACGTTCTTGACCCACAACAACTTTCACCACAGGAAGTTTGTGATTTACACCGCCGACCCTGGCGCATTGAGGAGGCATTTTTAAAGTTTTATCATTCATATCTGTACTTCACATTGGGTGGAAGGTGCTGTATATGTGGTCTTCCTGATTGATTTCTGGAGACTGTCAACTATTTAGCTTCTTCAATCAGTGGGGTGCGGAGGTCTTCCACCATTGCTTGAATTTGAGGGGGAGGGGGTGGAGTGAGGCGAGAAACTACAAAGGTCACTACAAAATTAATTAACATACCTAAGGTGCCAATTCCTTCTGGAGAAACCCCAAAAAACCAAGGCTGCATACCCCCAAACTTAACGGCAATAATGTAGATGATGGTAAAAATTAAACCAACCAGCATCCCAGATATCGCCCCTTCAGAATTACTGCGCTTGTCGAAAATCCCCAAGAAAATTACCGGGAAGAAGCTAGCAGCAGCTAAACCAAAAGCAAAAGCCACTACTTCACTCACAAATCCCGGTGGATTTACTCCAAAATAGCCAGCAAGCACAAGGGACAAACCCACCATGATCCGTCCTACAAACACCCGTTTTTGCTCTGAAGCCGTGGAATCTATGATGCGGTAATAGATATCGTGAGCAACAGAACTAGAAATTACTAGCAATAAACCTGATGCTGTAGACAAAGCCGCAGCCAATCCACCAGCCGCCACCAAAGCAATCACCCAAGGAGCTAGTTTAGCTACTTCTGGGGTAGAAAGCACAATGATATCTCGATCAATCTTTATTTCGTTAGTGTTTTTATCGGGGGTTAACTGAAGACGACCATCCTGATTTTTGTCCTCAAAAGTTAGCAGTCCAGTTTTTTCCCACTTAGTGGCCCAGTCAAGCTGCTGTACCTCTGTAATGGTGTGATTGTGTAAAGAATTAATCAGGTTATAGCGGGCAAACATCGAGATAGCGGGAGCAGTAGTATATAGAATGGCAATAAACAACAATGCCCAACCAGCAGAAAACCGGGCAGCTCTTACACTTGGTACTGTGTAAAACCTAACAATAATATGGGGTAAGCCAGCAGTACCCACCATCAAAGCAACAGTTGTAAACAGCACATCAAGCATAGACTTGTTCGCAAAGGGCTGAGTATACTCCTGAAACCCTAAATCAACTTGGACTTGATTGAGTTTGTCGGCAACATCGCTAAAGATAAATGCTAATTGAGGAATAGGATTACCTGTTAGGAGTGTAGCGATGGCAATTGCCGGAATTAAATAAGCAACAATTAACACAACATACTGTGCTACCTGTGTCCAAGTAATGCCTTTCATTCCTCCTAACACAGCAAAAAAGCCGACAATCACCATACCGATGATCACACCTGTGTTGATGTCAACTTGTAGAAAACGGCTAAAAACAATACCCACACCGCGCATTTGCCCAGCAACATAAGTCAGGGAGACGAAAATAGCTGCAATTACTGCCACCAAACGAGCAAGATTCGAGTAGTAGCGATCGCCCACAAAATCCGGTACTGTATATTTACCAAATTTCCGTAGGTAAGGAGCCAATAGCAATGCCAACAGCACATAGCCACCAGTCCAACCCATCAGATAAATAGAACCGTCATACCCCAAGAAAGAAATCAGCCCCGCCATAGAAATAAACGAAGCCGCTGACATCCAATCAGCCGCCGTAGCCGCACCATTAGCAATTGAAGGTATGCCCTGTCCCGCAACAAAAAAATCTTTACTATCTTTAACTCGCGATTGCCAACCAATATAAATGTAGAGAAGGAAGGAAAGTCCAACCAATAAAATAGTCCAAATTTCAACTGACACAGTTTCTCCTCACTTCTTAATATTATATTTGCGGTCTATTTTATCCATTTGAAACCCATAGATGAAAATTAAAGCAACAAATACCAGAATTGATCCTTGCTGTGCCATCCAAAAGCCAAAGGGTAAACCGAAGAAACGTATCCCGTTTAATGGTTGTACCAGCAAAATACTGAAAACTATAGAAACCAGTGCCCAGACAATTAAAAGATTACGAATTAAAGCAGTATTAGCACGCCAATAACCACGACGCTGATGTTCATCCATTGTTATTAATCGTAAGTGTATCAAGAATACTATCAATAATTTGCTATTTTATTAATTTACTTATTGTGTAGTTTTTTAAATATTAGTAAATAATATGAAAATTCTAGGAGTAAAAATAAGGTTTTATATATAAAAATTGCAATAATCATATGTAACTAATTACAGCACATTGCTGGCAAATCAAGTACAAATATTGCCCACTATCGATATACTTCACTTAGGTGAAAGGCGCTGTATTTATGAGAATGAGCTAAAAAATTCACCCATTGGTATTAGACTTCTTCTTGGTTATGGAGCAGAAATATCAACTTTGGTGATTTCTGACTACTCATGAGGTGTATCCCCAAGACCAAGGCTCCCTAGCAATGCCACAGCCTCAGCTGATAGGGGCAAGAAATTTGCCAAATATCCCCAATGTCTTTCCTTGAGAGTTCTGTCCTGGTATAACTAGGGTTAGCCTTACTCAACGCAAAAATGCTCTATCTCAGGCAAGACATAAAACCAAAGCCAGCAATGCTACATTAAAAAAACGTGTTTTTCCTGTTGAAAAACTGAATATAATGCTCTTACTATGAGCACCTACCAATCCTTAAACAAATCTGCCACACACAACCGCTCAAATAACAGTGACTGGCGGTTGTTTTTACGTCTATTGCCCTATGCCCGCCGCAGCGGACAACTGTTAACAGTGGCACTAGTGCTACTGATACCAATCGCATTAGCCAGCGCAGTACAACCATTGCTAATTGGACAAGTTATTTCTCTGATTCGCAATGAACCAAGCACCTATGATTTTCTCAAGAATCGTCCTTTGTGGGAAGGGTTAAATATCCTACAAGTATTGATACTGTTGGCGATCACCATGCGATTAGTATTAACTGGTGTTCAGGGTTATCTACTGCAAAAGCTAGGGCAAAAAATCACGGCAGCAATTCGCGAAGATTTATTTCATCATGTCACATCTCTGGCGGTGCGTTTTTTTGACCGCACACCCATAGGTAAATTAATTACTCGACTCACCAGCGATGTAGAAGTATTAGGAGATGTCTTTTCCACTGGAGCCATTGGCATTGTCTCCAATGTCTTTAGTATGCTGGTGATTATTGGTATTATGTTGTCCATCCAGTGGAAACTAGCTTGCTTGCTGCTGGTGATGCTGCTACCAATTACCTGGTTAATTATTTACTTTCAGCAACAATACCGTAAAGCCAATTACAAAGGGAGGGAAGAACTTTCTGCTTTAAATTCTCAGCTACAAGAAAATGTAGTTGGTATTAATATAGTCCAGTTGTTCCGACGGGAAAAATTTAATGCTGAATTGTTTCGCCAGACAAACAAACGCTACACCCAGCAAGTAGATCAAACCATCTTTTATGATTCAGCCGTTTCGGCAACTTTAGAATGGATTGGATTAGTAGCGATCGCTGGAGTACTATTAGTGGGTGGTTGGTTACTTTTAGGAGGATCCCTCACCTTCGGGGTCTTAGCGGCATTTATCTTATATGCCCAGCGGTTGTTTGACCCTTTAAGGGATTTTGCCGAAAAATTCACCGTCATTCAAGCTGGTTTTACTGCCATTGAACGTATTACCGACATTTTGGATGAACCCATAGAAATCCGCGATGGTAACAATCCTCGCTTTTCCATATTTGATTCTAGTTTTGGCTACATAGACGAAATAATCAGTAATCTAGAATCGCAAAAATTCGATTCTGCGCCAGAATTAGGAGAAATTCGGTTTGAAAACGTCTGGTTTGCCTACAAAGACGATGATTATGTCATTAAAAACTTAAATTTCATCATTCATCCTGGTGAAAAAGTAGCCTTAGTAGGCCCCACCGGTGCAGGGAAAAGTTCAATTATTCGACTTTTGTGCCGTCTTTACGAACCCACTAAAGGACGAATTTTATTAGATGGCATAGATATTAGGGAGTTACCACAGGCAGATTTACGGCGCTACATGGCGGTAATTTTGCAAGAAGGCTTTTTGTTTGCTGGTGATGTTAAAAGTAATATTACTTTAGGAGACCATTACACTCTCGAAGAAATTCAACAAGCTGCCAGTAAAACAAATATTGCTGAGTTTATTGAACAATTACCCCAGGGCTATGATACTCAACTCCGACAACGAGGAACAAATATTTCTAGCGGTCAAAAGCAACTTCTAGCCTTTGCTCGTGCAGCAATTCGTAATCCGCAAATTTTGGTGCTGGATGAAGCCACCGCTAGTTTAGATGTGAGTACAGAAACCTTAGTCCAAGAGGCATTAAATCAACTGTTGGTAAAACGCACTGCCATAATTATTGCTCACCGCTTATCTACAATTCGCAATGTCAATCGAATTTTTGTGTTAAAGCGAGGCGAATTAATAGAAGAGGGAACTCATGAGCAACTGTTACACCAAGGAGGACTATATGCCACCTTACATAATTTGCAAATGCTGGGTTCTTAACAGCGTCCTTGTGTGAGAAGTACTTTTTCAACACAAATTAACGCCAAGTTTTATTAAGTCAAATTTTGAATTATTACAGGCTTGGTTTGTAGTGCATGGCAACGAAATTAATTAATTTGATTTCCATAAATTATTTGCGGTAGATGTAACCTCTGAAATAATTTTTGTAAATCAGCTCTTTAATGATGGTAAGTTGCCACTTTATTACAAACAAGCCTAATACTATCTACAGCATATTTGACAAATAAAGAATTTTCTGTAGCATTGCAAGAACCCTTCATTTCTAGAGTCTTGGTTTTGTCTTTGACCAGTTTCCCTTGGTAAATAAATAGAGAACCACAAGGTTCTTCAAAACTTAACTCTGCTAATATTGTGTTGTTGTCTAAACTTTTCTCAAGGATTTTTCCAGCTACTTTGTAATTAAACCAATCCCATCCATGACGCAGCATTAATTCTCTTTCTAACATTTGCACTGGACTGGGTAAAATTCCCCAACCTCTATATACTTTTCCCAGGGTTTGTATATCACCTGTACGGGTCAGAATTGACTGAAAAGATTCTTGATTGAGAGCACCATAATATCTACCATCTGGCAAATCTATCGCTGTGGGTGCAAATCGATGTCCACCAAAATGACTAGATTTCCAAATCCTGACATTCTCCAATTCCAAATCCGCAATAGTCCCACTAGCGTGGAAATAAAAAGGATTACCATATCTGGCACAACACTGGTCATGACTGCCGTGGGTACATACTAAAATATCTCTGGTGATATCTGTCTCTACTTGATAGTCAGGTATTTTACTCCATAAACATTTTTTTACTACCCCAGCCACTTGTTCAATATGTGGTAACTTGAACTCATATTTTTGGTATCCATGACTTAACCCTTCTTTTTTTTGATAAATCAAAAGAGTTGTGTGGTCTACTTTGTGCGAGTAGTTATTAGTAATTAAGAGAAATCTCACAGATAATTCAGTACGATGTACTTCTTGGATTAAAACCTGTAAGTTATTTGGTACCCATTTAGATTTAAAGGTATCGTAATTCCAAGGTTGGGGACATTCTACCAAGATGTATGTATCGTAATTGGTAGCGCTACTGATAATATCTTCTCCTACTTCTCGTGAATTGTCAGAACAAAAAAAAGTATTCATCGAAATTTACTCATTAAGTGAATTTTGTGGACAGGATTATGATTATAGGCTAATGTAATTTTAGCTACAATGCTTCAACCATAATAAATAAACGAGAATAATCTGCATTTATTTTGCAAAAGCAAATAGCCACTTTATAACATCATTTTCCATTCAAGTCTTCCCCATTAATAAAATCTCTAGATTAGAGTTCAGCAACTTCAAAAGAGATGTTACCGTGACCGTAAACTTAGTTTTGTATTGTTTTTTATTTGGTAGACTTATATCCTGCACCAATAAAAATTGATGTAACTTAACTACTCAATAAAAAGGCAGAACCCTTGATTTACTTAGGGAATGCCATAAAAATGACGTAGCTTTATCGCACATATTTTTAATTTACCTGGGTTAGTACCTAGAGGTGCAAAATCTGAGTCAATCCACCAGCATAGCAATACAAGACTCAAATCCAATAAAGCTTGGGCAATGGAGAATGCAGTTTTTTGCCCGAATTATCCATTAACACTGCTGTGTCCCTCCAATAGCTAAGGGTGTTTTGACGGTACTTATTTTTAATATATTATCAAAAAAAAGGCTTATATTGCAAAAAATTCTCAACTGTTAGCTAAAAAAACGCCACATTAACCTTACATTAATGAAAAAGCTCTGGAGGACTACCCCAGCAGCACTGTTTTGGTTTTTAAAACCGATTTTGGATTCTTACAAGATGTATTTAAAGATTTTTTAGGCTAGTACCTTGACTTTAACTGAATTCAATCAGAAATGCAAGTAATTTTTATTTTTATAAACTTGGTAAATTTTTGTCGGTTCTGGAACTTCGGCATAATTGTAGTTCAATTCACATTGAATGCTATTCATAGGTTTATTTAAAGTTCAATGCTTTACAGTTAATTGAGGCTAATAGTTGGGTTTTGTGGATATGCCCAAAAAACAATTTTGCTAGCTGAGACACATTTAAAAGCCAGTTAGGAGTCCAGAGCAGAATTTATAAAATTAACAAATTTTGTATCCACTATACTTGACTTGCAGAATACAATAGTTTGCGCCATTCATCACCTATTTGAAAGGATTTGTAATCCTAACATGACAAAGTAAAAAGCAAGTACGGTCAATACTGAAGTATAGCCCCAGAATAGACTTCATAACACCATGACCACTAAAGGTGGCAATAATCCCAGTATTTGCACCGTACTAAGCCAAAATCTAACCATTTCAGAAACTGCTCTGGAATAGTATGTTGATGTTTGAGGCAATCATGGCATTATTATCTACCATTAATTAATTTTGGCAAATTAACGACCTAGCCAAGCCTTGACTAAATCTAAAACACTAGAACCACCCCAAATCACTGCGATGATAATTGAAGTACTCACAATTCCGGCCATTAGACACAAAACTAAACCCCCCAAAGTAATTGCACCATCATCTTCCAACAAACCAAAGCTAGTCACAAAAACTCCCAAAGCAGGAAAAGAATTGGTTCCCGGAATGGGAATCATCATGGAAATTGCCATCAAAGAGATTGCAATACCAATAGTGAGTTTACCTGGTACAGTAGTGCAAATATAGGTCAAACGTGGCCGAGTAATGGCTTCAATCCTTCGCAACCAAGGATTTCCTGCTTTCACAAACTTGTGGACTGTTGTGAGTTTAATGGGATGATTGAGTATTTTTGGAGGTAGCCAAGGAATTTTTGCACCGAGAATCAACTGTACAGCCAGCAAAAAAATCAGAATCCCAAAGGGAACCGAGAAACCAGGCGCAGGAACTGGTAAAGCTGAAGGTAGAGACAGAATCACCAGCAAAAAGCCAAAAACTCTTTCCTTTGCTAGCAGCATAATCTCTGCCAAAGTCACTGTTTCCAGGCGACATTCGTCAAAAAAATAGCGTTGTAACTCGTTGGATAGTTTAGCCATAGATGAGGGAATTTTAGTGCAATGGGGTCAAATAATATACTTAATTTATACACAAAAAAACGGAAAAGATGATTGCTAGCTAATTAACCACGAGCAGCAACTATAATTTTCTCAAAGTTGTTTTTGATGTTTGTAATTAGCAACAGCTACCCTGAGATTACCTTTATGTTCTGCGAGCAAGCGATGGGCTGGGTCTTTTTCTAAACCAGTCCAGTGCATCACCAACGCTAACTTTACCCATTTTCCACTACGTTCTAGCAAAAAACCAGCAGCTTCGCGACTTAAACCCGTCAAATCTTCCAATATCCGTAAAGCGCGATCGCGTAACTTTTGATTAGTTACTGCCACATCCACCATCCGATTGCCGTAAACTTTGCCCAGCTTGACCATTACCCCAGTAGACAGGATATTTAAAGCTAACTTTGTAGCTGTACCAGCTTTTAAACGCGTTGAACCAGCGATAATTTCTGGGCCAGTTAATAAGCGAATATCAACATCAGCATCAAAACCCATTTGTTCTGTAGGTACACAAGCAATAAAAATAGTTTTAGCACCCCGTTGACGAGCAGCGTTAAGGGCTCCATGAACAAAAGGGGTTGTCCCACCCGCAGTAATACCAACTACCACATCTAATTGAGTAATCTGTCGTTGAACAATGGCCGCTTCACCATCTTCACTACGGTCTTCTAAATCTTCGGAACTGCGTACCAAAGCACCGGCACCACCGGCAATAATTCCTTGAACCAAATCTGGGGAGGTGCAAAAAGTAGGTGGACATTCAGCAGCATCTAACACTCCCAGCCTGCCACTTGTCCCCGCCCCGACATAAAATAAACGTCCTCCCTGGCCCAAACGTTCTGCGGTCAAATCAATGGCTTGAGCTAACTGAAGTTGAGCCACCGCCACCGCAGCCACTGCTTTTTCGTCTTCGCGATTAAACAAATCCACTAACTCAAGGGAACTAAGTTGGTCTAAGTTCAGACTATGCGGATTTACCTGCTCAGTTAAAAGATAGCCGCGTTCCTGGAAATTTGCCATACTCCACATCTTAAATCAATAAGTTTCATCAACTACCTACACTCAATACTATAGAAATCTTTCTTCCCCCTCTCCCCATTACCCCTTCAGTTCACAACAATCCTTCTAATTTACGACGAATTTTTTCTAGTTCAGAATCAGACATTTCTGGTGCCGCCGATGGCACATCCTCAGAACGGTAGCTATACTCATTATCTTCTTGAGTTTTAACTTCCCAGTCAGTTTGCTGCACGTTAATTTCTGGAGGCAAAAGTAAATTGCCGTTAGCAGGAATAATTTCCCATTCATAACCAGCACTTTCACAAAACTCCTTAATTTCCTCAGCATCAAGCATTTCCACTGTTGGGGTAGGAAAATCCTGAGCTTCTAGTAACAAGGCAAAACGAAGAGCATCATCCTCTGACTCAAACATCAAAATTTTATTGCGTACAGATCCTGACTCGGAGGACGAAGCATCCCCCACCCGAATTGAATGAATACCCTCATTCTCCGTATGAGCGTTGAAAATTAATACAAATACACGCATTGGCGTAATCATCTGTCCTTTTGTTATGCGATCTACCTATATTATTAAAATTTTGGCTGTGCATCTAAAGAATGCCAGCTAGAACTTTCAATATTTCAAGAGTAAACAGGAGAAAATCACAGTCAATTGTCTAAATAATTGCATATCCCCAAATCTGAAATAGGTTTGTATCCTGGAATAAGTATGCATATTCCTCAGTTAGTTCTGGTAGTCAGCGAACTATAGCCAGTCATCAACACAACCACATGACTAAATCTCCCCAACAAAATCATCATTCTCATTCCCCCGGCTGTAAGGGTTTCTGGTTACTGGTGTTGAATCGAAGTGGAATTGCCCTAAGCGGACTTGTGTTATTAGGAATGGTCGGCGGTATTTGGCGCTTGTGGAGTTTTGTCAAAACAGAATTAACGCCACTAGCCGCCAGCAGTATTACCAATACACTCAACCGCCCAGTCAACTTGGGAAAAGTTACAGGTTTTTCATTGACAAAAGTACAATTTGGTGAATCAAGCATTCCAGCAACACCCACAGATCCAGATCGGGCAAAAATTGATGCCGTAGAAGTTGGTTTTGACCCATTGCAATTAATTTTTCAGCGTCAACTCAAGCTAGATGTGACCTTGGTTAATCCAGATATTTATGTTGAACAAGATAATCAAGGACGCTGGATTAATACTAAAATAGACCCGCCTGGTCAAGGAAAACTAATTGCCATTGATTTAGACAAACTACGGTTTCGTAATGCCAAGCTGGCATTGCTACCCCAACCCCACCATGAAAAAGTATTATTTCCTTCATCCACCACCCCTGTAACATTTTCACAAATCCACGGTACAGCACAACTGCTACAACAAAACCAACTGATTCAGTTTCAAGTCAAAGGTGAAACCGATAGTGGGGGTAATGTTGCTATTCAAGGACAAGTGATTCCCCAAACATTAGCAGCCAAATTACAACTGCGATCGCAAGACTTATTAGCTGCTCAAATTACCCGTCTGATTAAGTTACCCTTCAATTTACAGAAGGGTAAAGTTAATGGCGACGTGGAAATTCAACTTGCACCAAAACAAGCTCCCCTATTATTTGGCGCTGCTGACCTACAAGGGGTAACACTGCAAATTCCCAAGGTACCCAAAGCTTTTCTCAATACCCAAGGGCAAATTCGCTTCCAAGGGCAAGAAATACAGTTAAATAATCTTGCCACTAATTATGCCAAAATTCCCCTCATAGGTACAGGCATCATTAACACAGTAACCGGCTATAAATTAGCAGGGCGTGTAAATTCTGTCAGTGCAGCCAATGTCCAAGCAAGTCTCAATATCAACCTACCAGTACCAGTAACAGGAGAGTTACAAGCTAACTGGCAAATGCTCGGCCCCATGACCAAGCCAGTGCTTTCAGGTTCAGTTGCCAGTATCAAAACTGCCAAAATTGATAAAATTGATTTTAATAACATCAGTGGTAAATTTGAATTTACTCCTCATACTCATCTAATTACCTTCAGAGATATTCAAGGCAAAGCCGCAGTTGGTGGAGAAATCACGGGTGTTGGTGAAATCAACCTAGGCAACACCCCGCAAATAAACTTTAATCTAGCAGCTAAAAAGATTTCCGGCGATGCCATCGCTAAGATTTATCAAAAAAGCCTCCCCCTACAATTGGGGACTGTTTCTGGCACTGCTCAATTGACTGGTACCGCCAATAATGTACAAACCGTGGTGCAATGGCAAGCCCCTGAAGCCACATATCCCGGTGTAGGTGAAACTGTCATCGCCCCAGACCGGAACCTCACCTTTCGTAAAGTGGCATTGAATATCGGCGGTGGTATGGTGCGAGGTTCTGGTAATTTTGCTCAAGGGCGTTGGGGAGCCGTTGCCCAAGCCTCTGGTGTAAAGTTAACAAGTTTTGTAGACCAAAATCAACTGCAAAATATTTCTTTAGTAGGGGCAGAATTCAATGGTAATCTGACCCTAGAGGGTAGGGCAGAACCTTTTCAAATTGCCAGCATTCGCACTGACCATGCGAAGGTGAATATTGGTGGTGGCACAGTAGCACTATCTCGTATCCAGTTGCAAGACAAAAACTTTTCAGTTCAACTCCTGGCCAATGGTGTCAGGCTACAGCAACTATTAAAAGTATCCCCCCCGGCTTTGGCTGGTTCTTTGGCGGGTAAATTTCAAATAGCAGGCAATACAGAAAATTTCCGACTCAACACTTTACGCGCTATGGGGGAGGCGCGGCTTAACTTGCCGGGGGGAACTGTGAGGGCTTCTAATATTCAATTAGCTAACGGTTTATATCAGGCACAATTACAAACTAATAATTTACCTTTACAACAGTTAGTAACAGCACCACCACAATTGCATGGAAGTTTGACTGGTCAATTAAATATCACCGGTTCTGTAGAATCATTTCGTCCAGAAACTATCCAAGCTACTGGTCAAGGAGAGTTGAATGGTTCCGGGGGAAGGATTACAGCCTCTAATATCAAATTGGCTCATGGTCGCTATCAGGCTGTAGTAGATGCTTCAGAGGTGAAATTAAATCGGTTCAATCAGCAGTTACAAGGTGATTTGGCTGGTGATTTGCAAGTAGCTGGCATTTTCGGCTCTGGAAAATTAGCTGATGTGCGAGCTACTGGACAAGTACAATTGTCCAAAGGTATCCCTGGTATTCAGGGCCCGTTAACTGCCGCACTAACTTGGACTGGTGAAAAGCTCGCTATTGAAAAAGCCCTAGCCAAGGGCTTAAGTCTCAGTGGTGACATATTAACTAATTCTAATCAGGCTGGTATACCGGAAATTACTCAGTTAAATCTCAACCTACGAGCAAAAAATTACAATCTGCAACAGTTACCCATCAATCTGCCAAATTATTTAGCTATGGCAGGAAATGTAGACTTTGACGGGAAAATCACTGGTAGTTTGCCTTCGCCCAACTTGAGAGGAAACATTGGCTTACGAGAGTTGGTGGTACAAAATATTGCATTTGAACCTTTGTTAACTGGAAAAATCCAGTCCGCAACAGGCCAAGGTTTAAATTTAGATTTGAGAGGTAATGGCGATTGGATTGCCTTAAATCTGGATGGACAAAATCGCCCCCAATCATTTCTAGTCAAGCGCCAAGAAGCATTAGCTACAGGTGAAACACAAGGAAATGATTTAGCCCTCAAAGTGACTAATTTTCCTTTACAAATCTTAAATTTGACTTTGCCACCGCTTCCAGGTCTAGGTAGCGGTACTGTGGGTGGGCTATTAACTGGGAATTTGCAAGTCAATCAAAAAACATTAGCCACCACAGGAAATTTAGCGATCGCATCTCCAAAAATTGGCCGCATTGCAGGGGATCATTTAGCGGTTGAATTCCGCTACCGTAATGGTAAAGCCACAGTTACCAGCAGCGAATTTCTTAAAGACAACAGTCGTTATGCCTTTAGTGGTAATGTTGGTCAAACTTCACAAGGGCAACAAATCCAAGGTAAATTTAATGTCAATCAGGGCAATATCCAAGATGTGCTCACAATAGCACAGATACTTGAATTACGAAATTTGCAAGGCGGCGCAGCAGAACCCAACTATGGCAGTGCAAAGGATCTCACAACTCAATCTCGCGGATTACCTGAAGAATCTTTATTCACTCAACTCAAACGCTTTTATGAAATTGATGCACTGCAAGCTGCACAAGAACAAAAACGCCGGGAGTCTAATCCCATTCCAGATTTGGCAGACGTACAAGGCACTTTTAACGGCGAAATTGCTGTAGATACAGCTACAGCCCAAGGCTTATCAGTAGAATTTGATTTGAACAGTGAAAACTTTACCTGGGGTAGACCAACAGAAACCAATGGTTTTTATAAGGCTAATAATATAATTGCCAATGGCAAGTTTGCAAATGGAACTTTGCAACTACGACCATTAAGAATTGCCCTAGACAATGGCGGTCTCGCCTTCGTAGGTAATATTGGCGGTGATGACCAATCTGGTCAGTTACAGGTGAACAATTTTCCCGTACAGTTACTCAATAACTTCGTCAACCTACCAGTTGGTATCTCAGGCAGTCTCAATGGTACAGCCGCCATAGCCGGTAGTATTGCCAATCCCCAAAGCACAGGAGAATTGCAAATTACACAAGGAGAATTGAATCAGCAGCCAGTTGAGTCAGCCATAGCCAGTTTCAGTTACGCCAATGGACGCTTAAACTTTGGCAGCACCATCTCATTTGTAGAAACCCAGCCAGTGAATATTACAGGTAGTATCCCCTATCAGTTACCTTTTGCTTCCGTCGCTCCAGACAGTGATCAAATTAATTTAGATATCAAAGTAAAAAATGAGGGATTAGCTATCTTAAATCTGCTCACCAATCAGGTGGCCTTTGAGAACGGTGAAGGAGAAGTAGATATTGAAGTGCGTGGAACAACAAAAGAACCAGTGGTAAATGGCATTGCCACTGTTAATAATGCCACTTTCGCCGCCCAGGTTCTACCAGAAAAAATAGCAGGTGTTACAGGCAAAGTACTCTTTAATTTTGACCGCATTTTAGTAGAAAAACTGGAAGGTCAATTTAGCCGAGGTAATGTAATCGCATCTGGAGAAATTCCTATTTTTAACAACACACAAAGCCATTCTGACAATCCCCTCACTGTTAACGCAGATCAACTAGCTTTAAATCTCAAAGGCTTGTACCAAGGAGGCGCTAGTGGCAATTTACAAATTATCGGTTCAGCCCTAAATCCAGAAATTGGCGGTAAGGTCAATTTATTCGATGGTCAAGTTTTACTCGCAAATGCAGCTAACTCACAACCACCCGCTAATAGTAGTACTGGCTTTTCATTATCAAAAACCAACAAGCAGACTCAACCCAATGGCGAAAATACATTAGCAAACCTGAGTCAAAGTTTAGCTAAATTCAACAATTTAGATATAGAACTGGGTAAAAACGTACAAATTAATAATCCACCTATTCTTAGCTTTCAAGCTACAGGTAACCTCAGAGTTAATGGCTCATTTGTGGAACCAATACCCCAAGGTACTATCACATTAGAGCAAGGTGGGGTGAATTTGTTTACTACCAAGTTTAACCTTGCCCGTGGTTACAAAAATACAGCTACCTTTAGACCAAACCAACCCCGGGACCCGGAATTAGATATTCGGTTGGTGGCCAAGGTACTAGACTTAGTTCAAACTAGTGATTTCACAAGGGGAAATACAGTAGGGTTAGCAGCTTTAGAAAATGTTCAAGTTGAAGCCAATGTCCAAGGTTTTGCCAGTCAACTCAATGAATCATTGGAACTGAGAAGCAGTCCATCCCGCTCAAAAACTGAAATTGTCGCTTTATTGGGGGGTGGCTTTGTGGGTAGACAGGAAGGTGGAGATAGCACTTTGGGTTTGATTAACATTGCAGGTTCAGCCGTATTCAGCAACTTTCAATCAGCTTTTAATGAGATTGGTACGGCAGTAGGGTTAAGCGAACTGCGTATATTTCCCACCATTGTTTCTAATAACCCAGAATCAATCAGGAGCAATTCTACTTTAGAATTAGCTGCTGAAGCAGGAATTGATGTTTCTGCCAAAGTTTCTGTTTCCAGTATCAAAATTTTGACAACCAATGACCCATTTCAGTGGGGTATAAATTACCGCATTAATGAAGAAGTTCGTCTGCGTGGTTCCACAAATTTAGAAAATGATAATCGTGTTTCCATCGAGTATCAACGGCGATTTTGAATGACTTCCACCTACTGGCGTGGGTGAATCCAATCAAAATTATTGACTTACTTTCTGACCCTAGCTTATTCATGCAACACTTTAGTTGACAAAATCAAGAGCGCGAACAGTAAACTTCTAGAACTCAAAACCTACCACACTTGCGGATGATAAAAACTGCTTGGAAAAAAAGTATCAGAAATTTAAAGTAATTGGTGTTAATTTATACTATTTATAATTTTGATAGTGGTTATACTCATTTTTAGGTTCTACCTGGGAATTATGAAGTGGCTTTGCCACTTCATTTTTATGGCTGATCCATAAGAAATTACTGGATTCTTTGGACAAAATGTCCATCAATCATTAGATTTCGGATCCTCCCACTTTTCCCGGACTGCTTTCGTCTCTATATTTTGCAATCGCGCTAACTGCCAAGTTTTCAACATCAGGGGTTTTTGTCTCTCCAGATGGTTAACAAACTGGATAATTGATTTATCTGCCTTGATGGGAGTTTTCAAATCTAACTGAATTGTTTGAAAAATCTTCATGTCATCCCAAATAAAATGTGTACCCACAACTTTAGTTAGCCACAGCAGCACTCGACTATACAACCAACCTAAAATTCCTGGACGTTTCTTAATCATCAGAATTACTTGACCTTCGGATTTTCCCCCTGGCAAAAGGCGCAGGGCAAACATAACGTGAACATGGAAGAACTCAGTCCCAATTGTGACTATGTTAGTGCTACCGTACCAATAGCAAATACTGTGGGTGATATTTTTGCACAAAAAACGAATCAGTTGAAAAAAAAATGAATTTACACTGTTAGGTTTAATATTCTTGAAGACAATAGCATTCTGATTTATTTCTTGTTTTTCAAAATCAATTGCTGATGAGACTTGGTGAACTGTATTAAAATGTTGAGCATCGATAGGATTAATCATCACCACATTAGGGTGACAGTTCAGCAAAAAATAGTCACCCAAACTAGTATCACATTCCTTCTCTTCTAATTCCAAAACAAAAGGTAGGGGTTGTTTGGGTACTTCTCCTGTCCAAACCCAAATCATGCCATACTTTTCAGCAGTAGGCCAAGTTTTTAATTTAATGGAAATGGGTTCATTTAAACATGGAACATTAACACAGAATCCTTGGTCATCAAACTGCCAATGATGGAAAAAACAACGCAGTTCGTTACCCTGAACTTTGCCTTCAGCCAGGTGAGCGCCCATATGCGGACAGTAGGCATCAACGATAACTGCTACTTTATTCTTACCACGATAAATAGCTAATTCTCTGCCTAAAACCGTGACAGACTTTACCTCTTTGATTCCCAGCTTTTGTGATGGTAGCACCCAATACCATCCCTCCACAAAACGTTCAGGATTATTAAAAATTCTGGGTTTACTGGTTAAACTAAAATTTTGTGAATTAGCATTCATTTTCAGAATTTCACTTAAAGTGAAGCGGTTAATCTAGAAGTAACATGATCATCTGCAAAAAACAGTTACTTTAAGTACTAGGAAAAATAGCTGCACCAATAATTATTAATGACCATACATCTTAAAAGAACATGAATGCAAAAAAATTAGCCCGCGTCAGCGAGCTATCACAATTGTCGGACTGTAAAAATTCACTTCAAGTGAAAAATTCTTGTTCTTCCAAGTAACGAATAGCTAATCCATCAACTACCTTAACCACACCTTTGGTATAGCTAGCTGTGTTATGTGCTGCTCTCCACGCTGACCAATTAGGAACAAAGCCTGTGAGGGTGACTCTGCCATTTTCTACTACAACGTTGACATCCTCGGCTTCTACAAATGTATTACGCTCCAAAGCATTTTCAATGCTTCTGGCAATTTCTTCATCTTCCGGTATTTTGGTAGGTACTACTGCTAGTTCATTGATAATATCAATTACCCCAGTAATTCCATAAGCTATGTCTTCAACTTGAAATTTCTTCCAATAAGCGTCTACTATTCCTCGCAAAGTGAGCAAACCACCGACAACGCTAACATCAATTTTGTTCGCATCAATATCGGAGTCCCAAGTCAAAGCATTTGCTACATTTGATGCAATTTCTTCATCTATGGGGACAGCTGTTGTGGAAGGATACTGGACTTGTAAGTGATTAATTACCTCAGTTATTCCTTTTATTTCTCTAGTATCTTCTTCCACTATGGTTTTAGCTCGATAGCTAGGTACTGTTCCCCGCAAAGTAACTTTAGCATCATTAACAGTCACACCAATATTTGCTGAATTCACACGGTCATCCCAGTGAAGTTTATCGATAATTTTTGTTTGGAGTTCTTCGTCTGCCGCTACACTCATAATTATACCCAGTTGCTTTTTTTCTTTCTTCTATGCAGCAACCATATTTTATTTTGCTATTAATCTTATTGGTGTGCCCTCTTTCTTCAGAGATGAATATGACAGTTTGATTCATATACCCCAGAAGGATGCTAGAAGTTTTATCCAGTATTTTTCTTGCCATTTTGGCACATTTATAATTATGAATATTGCTATGGTTCTTATATAAAGAACATCCTAATTAGAGAATTATTCACTCAGCCCCTGGCTTACATACCAGGGGATTTTTCTTGGTCCAGGCAGTTTGCTACTGCTCTCATTAAGAATTAATTCAGGTTCTTTAGTAGCTAATGAGACGCAGCTAATGTTTCTTCTGGTGCTGGGGTATATTTAGCAACAATTTCCCGAAATATTTCACCATCAATTGTTTCTTGGTCTGCCAATAAATCAACTAAATATTCCAAAGCTGCGCGGTTGTTTTGTAATAGTTTTTTAGCTTGTAAATAACAATTGTCGATGATTTCCCGAACTTGGGCATCAATTTTGGCAGCAATTTTTTCCGAGTAATCTGATTTACTCATCCAGTCCCGTCCTAAAAATACTTCGTTATTTTGATTTTCTAAGGACAAAGGACCTAAGTCAGACATCCCGAAACGTGTTACCATTTGCCGCGCCATTGATGTAACCTGTTGCAAATCATTACCTGCACCTGTAGTTACTTCCGGTTTACCAAACACAATTTCTTCGGCGGCGCGACCACCCAGGGTAGCAGTAATTTTCGCTCTGATTTGAGAACGAGAAATTAACCCTTGTTCTTCGTTGGGTGTAAACCAAGTTAATCCTAATGCTTGACCCCGTGGTATTAGTGTAACTTTCTGCAGTGGGTCATGGTCTTGAAGCAATGTGCCTATTAAAGCGTGCCCGACCTCGTGGTAGGCAATCAAGCGCTTGTTTTTGCTGTCTACCAGGGCTGTACCTTCCATACCCGCTACTACTCGATCTATGGCATTATCAATTTCCTGCATGGTGATCGCTTCTTTACGTCTTCTAGCGGTGAGAATCGCCGCTTCATTGAGTAAATTGGCTAAATCTGCACCAGTAAAGCCGGGAGTACGCCGAGCGATGGCATCTAGGGATACATTAGGATCGATTTTCTTATTCCGTGCGTGGACTTGCAAAATTTCCCTTCGTCCTTTCAGGTCTGGTGCATCAACAATCACTTGTCTGTCAAAGCGTCCCGGTCTCAGCAATGCGGAATCTAACACATCCGGGCGGTTGGTGGCTGCAATAATAATAATTCCTGTGTTACCTTCAAAACCATCCATTTCTGTAAGCAGTTGGTTCAGAGTTTGTTCTCTCTCATCGTTACCGCCACCAATACCGGCCCCGCGTTGTCGTCCCACTGCATCAATTTCATCAATGAATATTAAGCATGGAGCATTCTCCTTAGCTTTTTTAAACAAATCGCGAACACGAGATGCACCCACACCCACAAACATCTCCACAAATTCTGAACCGGAAATGCTAAAGAAAGGTACACCAGCTTCCCCGGCGATGGCTTTGGCTAGTAAAGTTTTACCAGTTCCCGGAGGGCCAATTAATAAAACTCCTTTGGGAATACGCGCACCCACAGCAGTAAATCTTTCCGGTTGCTTCAGGAACGTAACCACTTCTGCCAGTTCTTCTTTAGCTTCGTTCACCCCGGCTACATCGTTAAACTTAACACCAGTTTTTGCTTCCATTTGAAACCGAGCTCGAGATTTACCAAAGTTCATGGCTTGGTTAGAAGCATTGCTAGAGCGTCGCAGGAACAACAACATTAAAGCTACTAGTGGTAAAATCCACATCAGGTTAATCAATAAACTCACAGCCACCCGGCTATTAACAGAGGAAACCTGACCAAAATCAACTTCATTTTCTTTAAGTATATTAATTAACTCACGGTTTTCTTTCAAAACCCTCACTTCTATTGGCGGAGCATCTGGGTCTCGTCCCTTGAGATAAACGTTGGCTATCTGTTCGGTTTCATCTAGCTCTACTTTTTTTATTTCCCCTTGCTTAGATTTATTGAGTAACTCACCATAAGTTAAGGAATTGCGCTCTGGCTTTTGCGCTAAGGCTGGAGTACCCATAAAAATACTTGGAAATATCAGTAAACTCGCTGCTAGGGCAGCTGAACGTTTTTTCACCAATGCCTTTTTCCCAAAATTTCTCATAATAATTACCTTTTGTCTAGTGGCATCAGCTCCGGGCTGGTTTTATGCCTATTTTTCTAGCAAAAATTACTCTAACTGGAAATAACTGTCTTCTTATCTAGTCTAACTTCTATATGGAGAACAGGGAGTGGGCAACAGGGAATGGGTTTTTTCTTATAAAGACGTTCCATGGAACGTCTCTACACTGTTGGCATCAAAAAAATATTTTAATTCAATGAATATTTAATGATGATGATGGTGATGATGACCTACTGCCAAATGGGGGTTAATAGCCATAGCCTCTTGATCCATTAACTCAGCAATATGAGTATTTGCCCATTCAGCCGCCATTGCTAAAAATTCTGGATTGTCGTTAACACACTCCATTTGTAAATAATTCACCCTGGGATGTTTTTTTGCTAAGGCATGAATAATGTGGTGTACATCTAACAAAGTTTCGTGGTTTTCTGTCGCAAAGCCAATGGGCATAAACATTACCACTTTTGCACCCAATTGAATCAAGTTACTAGCAGCTTGCTCGGCATTTGGTAACGTCCATTCAATTAAAGGTGTATCGTGGTTCAGCCAGCCCACGGAAATTAAAGGATAGCGGTGAATTAACTTATCCCGGACTAAATCATATAGTATCTGACTTTCAGTAATTCCAGAAGTAAATCCCTTCGCTTTGTGTGGACATCCGTGATTCATCAACACAATGCCAATTTGGGAAGGTAAGTAAGCAGCACCTAAATCGGCTGTAATCTTTTCCTCAACAAGTTTAGCCAGCAAATCAATGTAAGCTGGTTGGTTATAGAACGACGGAATATAACGCAGTCCTTTCACCCAATGCTCCTCTCCATCAGAGATATGAGCCAAAGCATTATTCACTTGTTCAACAGCAATCCCACTGGTAAAAATAGAATCAACAACCAGTAAGGGATAAATGAGGATTTTGTTGAAGCCTTGGTTTTTAATTTCTGCCAGAACCTGATCAGGTAGGTAAGGAGCACAAAAGTTAAAAGCCTTGAAAACTTGAACACCATCCCCCCACTGACCTTGCAAATTCTTTTCAATACCAGCGCGTTGCTGTTCAAAAATGGCATTGTGCGGAGAAATAAAATCATGGTGGGTGTGTCCCCATTCATGGCGGTCAAATAGCGCCAAAAGTTTTGCCAAAGGTGGATAAATCCAAGTTGGTACTGGTGCAAATTTTGCAGTCAGTAAATTTAAAGCCTGTTCGTTATAGTTAGCAAAATCTTCATAGCTTTCCACCTCACCGTAGCCCATCAGTAGGACTGCTACTCGGTCTTGACCTGATAAATGCTCGTGGGTGTGTTGCTGTTTTTCTGGAGTTGCAACCACAATGAGTTCCTCAATATAAATCTATATAAACCAGAGTAGAGAGTCAATTCAGGTGGGAATCACTTTATTGCTCTGCTGACTCGTGATTTATTATCCCATCCAGGGGGATAGGTTAATTACAGAATTAACAATAATATATCAAAATCACAAAAACGATACTGGGACTCATTACCAGGTACTGAGTATTCAAAAATAAATGTTTTAGATTTTAGTCTTTTCGATTTCAGATCCATATTTGTATCACAGTGAAATTTTCATATATGCTATAGAGCAGGGTTGAGTAATTGAGTAAATTTATCTTGGCACTCTGTTTACTTTTAATTACTGCAAATTAAGTTTGATTAAATACCAAATTTGTGATTAACACCCTGAGAACTGTTAGTACTTAAGATGAATGAGTATAGTCATTTGCCCTGGAATTCATGAGCCATCGCTAACTGAAAACTTCATATCAAAATGCTTATTTTCAGCTTCAGAAAGCTTAGAAGCAGAAAAACATGGCAAAATACTGATTTTCCCGGGTCACGGTTTACTGGCTTTATCATCACTTCATATTTTGCATTTTTTAAGCCATGGCCTCCAAGATGATCCAAAATCCCCCATTATATTGATCAGCTTTAGTGCTGGTGTACTGGGTGCCATGGGAGCAGCTTGTGCCTGGCAACTCTTGGGAGGTAAAATCAAAGCCTTTATTGCCATCGATGGCTGGGGAGTACCTTTGTGGGGAGACTTTCCGATTCATCGCCTAAGTCATGATTATTTTACCCACTGGAGTTCTTCATTATTAGGTGGTGGGCATAGGAACTTTTATGCAGAACCACCAGTTGAACATTTATCCATGTGGCGATGGCCTGAATTAGTCAAAGGTTGGTGTATAGATGAATCTGTGGACAATCCTCAGTCATCTGTTCCCCTGACTGCAATGGAATTTTTGCAGATGGTAATAAAAGACTGTGAAGACAATTAGCCTAGAAGAGACAATAATCTAAAATCTAAAACCTAAAATTTCCGGGTACCTAAATGTTTCCAACTAAACCAGCTGCTGTCAATAACGGGTTTAGCGCACTGCTAAAAAATCGTAGTTTTATGCTCCTGTGGATTGGGCAGCTGTTGTCCCAGTTAGGAGATAAAATATTTTTCGTCTTAATGGTAGCTCTACTGGAGAATTACGAACCACCTGCCGGGTTAGCACAAAACTCCATGTACTCGACATTAATGCTCGCCTTTACATTGCCGGCGATTTTGTTTGGTTCTGCGGGTGGTATCTTTGTAGACCGCTTTTCTAAAAAACTCATTTTAGTCGGGTCTAATGTATTGCAGACATTATTAATGCTGCTCATAGCATTTTTACCGCGAGAATTTTTGATTCTGTTGATTTTAACCTTTGCTATTTCCACTTTGGCACAGTTCTTCGCTCCCGCCGAGCAAGCTGCTATTCCTATTTTAGTACCAAAAGAAAATTTCATGGCAGCCAATGCACTGTATAGCAGCACCATGATGGGAGCTTTAATTGTTGGTTTTGCCATTGGAGAGCCAATATTAAGCTTAGTAAAAACTTGGTTAGGAGGCGACTATGGTCAAGAATTTGTAGTTGGTGGACTATACTTCTTATCCGCATTAGCAGTACAGCCCATTAACTTCAGGGGTGAAAGCAAATTCTTAGGGGATGAGCGCTGTCCTGGAATTAATCCTTGGGCTGACTTCAAAGCAGGCTTGCGCTATCTCACAAAAAATCCTTTGATATTAAATGCCATGCTGCAACTCACGACTTTATATTGTGTCTTTGCTGCATTAATGGTGCTCACCATTAGATTAGCCGCCGAGTTCGGTTTAAAGGAAAAACAATTTGGCTTTTTCTTAGCCGCATCTGGGGTGGGTATGGTATTTGGTGCAGCAATTTTGGGCGTAGGGTATTGGGGAGATAAATTCCATCACAAACCTTTACCCTTAATTGGATTTTTGATAATGTCCCTAGTTTTAGGCGTATTTAGTTTCATTAATAATATAGCTTTAGGTCTAGGATTAAGTGCCTTTTTGGGTGTAGGTGCAGCTTTAATTGGCGTACCGATGCAAACTTTAATTCAACATCGCACACCACCCACTATGTACGGAAAAGTATTTGGCTTTCAAAATCATGTGGTCAATATTGCTTTATCTGCACCCTTGGCAATTACTGGGCCTTTAACGGATATCCTGGGCTTAAGAATTGTTTTGGTGGGAATGAGTATAGTAGTGGCATGTGTTGGTATTTGGGCATGGAAAAACACCCACCGAGTTCTACAAGACGTAATTTAGCAAAAATTACCTATTTTATTTTGATAGCGATTATTTGTTTAGGTCAATTTTTATATTTTTATAGAGGGCTGAAGTGTAACTTTTCCATTAAAATGAAATATTAATAACAGAATTTACGCGTTAACTTAGCTATCGTCTGAGGTTTGACCGTGACCGCGCCCTTGCCATCCTTAACTAGTCTTCCACAATCCTACGCCCAAAATCACAATGAGTCTAGTGTAGCCAAATCCCCAGCACTAGCGCCCAAGCGTGTAACTGGTGGTTTTGCTCTGCTTGACAGTCTTTTGCGCCATGAAGTTGAATATATTTTTGGTTATCCGGGCGGAGCAATCCTGCCAATTTACGATGATCTCTATAAGGTAGAATCAAGCGGTGCAATTAAGCATATTTTAGTCCGCCACGAACAAGGCGCGTCTCACGCCGCCGACGGCTATGCCCGGGCCACAGGCAAAGTGGGAATATGCTTTGGTACTTCCGGACCTGGGGCAACAAATCTAGTCACAGGCATTGCCACAGCCTACATGGACTCAATTCCAATGATTGTGGTGACAGGGCAAGTACCACGGGCATCTATTGGTACAGACGCGTTTCAAGAAACGGATATTTACGGAATTACTCTACCAATAGTCAAACACTCCTATGTAGTGCGCGACCCCAAAGACATGGCGCGAATTGTGGCTGAAGCTTTCCACATTGCTAGTACAGGTAGACCAGGACCAGTCTTAATTGACGTGCCCAAAGACGTGGCTTTGGAAGAATTTGACTATGTACCTGTGGATCCAGGGAAAGTTAAATTGCGGGGATATCGTCCCACAGTAAAGGGAAATCCCCGGCAAATCAATGCCGCAATTCAGTTAATTCGTGACAGTCGCCGTCCCCTATTATATGTTGGCGGTGGAGCCATCGCTTCTGGGGCCCATTCGGAAATTCTAGCCCTAGCTGAGTTATTCAACATTCCCGTTACCACCACGTTAATGGGTATTGGTGCTTTTGACGAACATCATCCTTTGTCCGTGGGGATGTTAGGTATGCATGGTACTGCTTATGCTAATTTTGCGGTAACAGATTGTGATTTGTTAATATGCGTCGGAGCTAGGTTTGACGATCGCGTAACTGGTAAGTTGGATGAATTTGCTTCCCATGCAAAAGTAATTCACATTGATATAGACCCAGCAGAGGTTGGTAAAAATAGGGTCCCTGATGTACCTATTGTCGGTGATGTCCGCAATGTTTTAAGGGATTTATTGCGACGCTGTGAAGAAGCGGGTACCAAAAACATACCACACAAAAATCAAGAATGGTTAAATTTAATTAACCGTTGGCGGCAAAATTACCCTCTAGTGGTTCCTCATTATCCTGACAGCATTTCGCCCCAAGAGGTGATTGTAGAAATTGGTCGTCAAGCTCCTAATGCTTTTTACACCACCGATGTAGGTCAACATCAAATGTGGGCGGCGCAATTCCTTAAAAATAAACCCAGGCGTTGGATTTCTAGCGCTGGCTTGGGAACCATGGGTTTTGGTGTTCCGGCGGCCATGGGTGCAAAGGTAGCATTTCCTGATGAGGAGGTTATCTGTATCAGTGGTGATGCAAGTTTCCAAATGTGTTTACAAGAGTTAGGAACTCTGGCACAATATGGTATTAATGTCAAGACTGTAATTTTAAATAATGGCTGGCAAGGAATGGTACGCCAGTGGCAACAAGCTTTTTATGGTGAGCGCTATTCATGCTCTAACATGGAAGTGGGAATGCCAGATATTGTTTTTCTAACAAAGGCTTATGGCATTAAGGGTATGGTAATCCGCCATGGTGATGAATTAAAGGATGCCATCGCTGAAATGTTAGCACATAAAGGTCCAGTGGTGGTTGATGTTCAAGTTACTAAGGATGAAAACTGTTACCCAATGGTAGCTCCAGGTAAAAGCAATGCTCAAATGATAGGTTTAGCCACACAGCCACAACAAGCTAAAGCAAAATCAATTACTTGTAGCCATTGTGGAACAACAAACTCCTCTACTCACAATTTTTGTTCAGAATGCGGAACCAAATTGTAGCAAAATATTCAGTATGTAAAACTAGGTAAATGTAGACCCAGAGGAACAAATCCCTGGGTTTTTTGTCACGTGGGTAAAGTAAAAACTAAAATTCCCGGTTCGGAAAAAAGTGTTACAAATCACATTCATGGGTAAAAATATTATTATTCCCTTGGTTTTATTGCTTTTCCAAGAATTTGCTATCAGCCAACCAATAGCTAAAGCACAAACAACAATTACAACAAAGATTTGTCCTAGGGAAATTCAATTGGCTGTGGACAATATCACTGACAGTCCTGAATTTAGTCGAGTGCGTTGGGGAATTTTAGTCAAAAATTTAGTTTCTCAACAAACCCTTTATCAACAAGATGCTGAAAAGTATTTTCATCCAGCTTCCAATACTAAAATACTGACAACAGCTGCGGCTTTGCAAGAATTAGGATCCAATTTCCGCATCCGCACTTCCATCTATCAAGATGGTGATGGTGTTTTGCGTGTAGTAGGGAGGGGAGACCCTAGTATTAAGTTTCCTCAATTGCAGGAATTAGCCCAGCAGTTACGCCAGCAAGGTATAAGTCAAATCAAGGAATTAATTGCTGATGATAGTTATTTCCAAGGGGAATTTATTCCTCCCAGTTGGGAATGGGAAGATTTACAAGCTAGTTATGGTGCGCCTGTTAATAGTTTAATTTTTAATGAAAATGCTTCTATTTTTAAAGTATCTCCCCAAGCTGTGGGAAAACCATTACAAGTTAAATGGAATGAGCTATTTGATGCATATCAATGGCGAGTGGAAAATAATTCTGTAACTACACAAGAAAATCAATCAGATTTCCTTAGGATTAATCGTAGTTTAGGTGGACCGATTTTGCGAGTTGAAGGAGGAATGGCTGTTAATTCCCGTCCTAATATTTTTGCTGTGGCTGTGGTTGACCCTACAACAAATTTTTTGGGTCATTTCCGCCAAGCTTTGCTGATAGCAGGAATTTCTGTGGAAGAAATGTCTCAGGGTGGCGGTGAGGGTAATCAACGAGAGTTGGCTGCGGTGGAATCTTTGCCATTATCTGAGTTATTAAAGGAAACAAATAGCAATAGTAATAATTTGTATGCTGAAGCGTTGTTAAGGATTTTAGCTAATAAGAAAACAATAAAAAATACTCAAAGTACCGCCGCTGTGGGTTTGGAAGTTCTCAAAAATGCTTTGACTAGGTTGGGGGTGGAACCTGAGAGTTATATATTGGTGGATGGTTCTGGGTTGTCTCGGAAAAATTTAATTAGTCCTCAAGCTTTGGTACAAACTTTAGCAGAGATTGGGCGATCGCCACTAGGAAAAGTTTTTCGCAATTCTCTACCTATTGCAGGGGTGAACGGGACGTTAAAATATCGATTGGGTAATACACCAGCGGCGGGAATTGTCCGAGCTAAGACGGGTACAATGACTGGTGTAGTGTCTTTATCAGGATATATCAATCCTCCTAGTTATGAACCATTGGCTTTTAGTATAATTGTCAATCATTCAGGAGAACCGCCTAAGGTTGTGCGGGAGTCGGTGGATAAAATTGTAATTTTATTAAGCCAGTTGCGGCGTTGTTAGTTGCGGGAGATATTTTTTTGACTGAGGTTTTTTTCACTGGGGTAAGGGTGTTAGGTTGCAAAGAAATTTGTTATTGAAAAAAGCATGATTACATTTATACAGATTTAATTAATTTGTATTTTTTGTAGAAATATTTTTGTACAATGCTTCATGTTTTGTTGAAATTCTGATAATTCCCGCACCCCCACCCCGTGGGTTGGAAAAAAATACTTGAAACCTATGACAATAAAAGTCTGCAAAATATGAGTACACTATTAATATTAAGCACATAGAAGTATATACCAAAAGTTAATATTGAGAATATAAGTCTCCGGGGGAGAATAATAAATAATCTTTAATTAATAGCTGGAGTTGCTTACAATATCCCCTAATTTTATTGAAAACTGGGGATAAAATCCTCTATGTCGCTTTTTTATGGGTGATTTAGAAAAATATACAATTCTTCAACAAAAAACACAAACTACATGAACAAAACCTTTGCAACTATTGACGGAAACGAAGCTGTTGCTCGTGTTGCTTACAAGTTAAATGAAGTCATCGCCATTTATCCTATCACACCTTCTTCGGCAATGGGTGAATGGGCGGATACTTGGGTGGGTGCAAATCAGCGAAATCTCTGGAATACTGTTCCCAGGGTTGTCCAGATGCAAAGCGAAGGCGGTGCGGCTGGTGCTGTACATGGCGCATTACAAACAGGCTCTCTGAGTACCACTTTTACTGCTTCTCAGGGACTATTATTAATGATACCCAATCTTTACAAAATCGCCGGAGAGTTAACCAGCACTGTAATTCATGTTGCTGCTCGCTCTGTTGCTACTCACGCTTTATCTATTTTCGGTGACCATACTGATGTCATGGCTTCCCGTGCTACTGGCTTTGCTATGCTCTGTTCGGCTTCAGTCCAAGAAAGCCATGATTTTGCTTTCCTTGCTCAAGAAGCTTCTTTAGAAACACGGGTGTCGTTTATGCATTTCTTCGATGGATTCCGCACATCCCATGAGGTGCAAAAAATCCAATTGTTATCAGATGATGAAATGCGATCGCTAATTAAGGAAGATTTTATTGAACTTCATCGCGCCCGGTGTCTGACTCCAGACCGTCCTTTGCTACGGGGAACAGCCCAAAATCCCGATGTTTTTTTCCAATCCCGTGAAGGTGCTAACCCTTACTACAAGGCCACTCCCGCCATTGTCCAACGCTTAATGAATGAATTGGGTGAATTGACAGGGAGATATTATCACATTTATGAATATCACGGTGCTAGTGATGCTAGTCGAGTGGTTGTTATTATGGGTTCGGGTTGTGAAACAGTTCATGAAACAGTAGATTATCTCAACACCCAAGGGGAAAAGGTGGGAGTGGTGAAGGTGCGGCTATACCGCCCTTTTGATGTGGAAAGATTTGTTGGTGTTTTACCTAAAAGTACACAAAAAATAGCAGTTCTTGACCGCACTAAAGAACCAGGAAGCCCGGGAGAACCGTTGTATTTAGATGTAGTTGCTGCTATTCATGAAGTTTGGGACGAAGAAAAGCCTAAAGTTATTGTTGGTGGTCGTTACGGTCTTTCCTCTAAAGAGTTTACTCCGGGGATGGTGAAGGCTATTTTTGACCATCTGGCTCAACCACAACCAAAAAATCATTTTACTGTTGGTATTGATGATGATGTTAGTCATACTTCCCTTGAATTTGACCGCCATTTTTCTATTGAACCAGATAATGTCATCCGCGCTATATTCTATGGATTAGGGTCCGATGGTACTGTAGGTGCTAACAAAAATTCTATTAAAATTATTGGGGAAGAAACTGAGAATTACGCCCAAGGCTATTTTGTCTATGATTCAAAAAAGTCTGGTTCCATGACGGTTTCTCATTTGCGTTTTGGTTCTCGTCCCATTCGCTCAACTTATCTTATTAATCAAGCCAATTTTATTGGTTGTCATCATTGGGGACTTATGGAACGCATCGATATATTACAAGCTGCGACCTTTGGGGCAACTTTGTTGCTTAATAGTCCTTATAATGCTGATAATGTTTGGAGCTATTTACCCACAAAAGTACAACGGCAAATTATAGACCAAGAACTTCAAGTTTATATTATTAATGCTAATGAAGTTGCTCGCCAGTGTGGGATGGGTGGAAAAATTAACATTATTATGCAAGTGTGTTTTTTTGCTTTAGCGAAGGTATTACCCCAAGGAACAGCAATTACTAAAATTAAAGAAGCTATTGAAAAAACTTACGGTAAAAAGGGTGCGGAAATTGTCGAGAAGAATTTGCAAGCAGTGGATAATACCCTTCGTAATTTACAAAGGGTAGATATACCTTCAAAAATTCAAAGTTCAAACTTTGTCACTTCCAGTCCTAATTTACTAGACAATGCTACGGATTTTATCCAAAATGTTTTGGGAGAAATAATAGCTTGGCGTGGTGATAATATACCAGTAAGTGCATTACCACCTGATGGCACTTTTCCTACCGGTACAGCTAAGTGGGAAAAACGTAATGTTGCTGAAGAAATACCTGAGTGGGAACCGGATATCTGCATTCAGTGCAATAAATGCGTAATGGTTTGTCCCCATAGTGCTATCCGTGCTAAGGTTTATCCTCTAAATGAGTTAATTAATGCACCTGTTAATTTTAAATCAGTGGATGCTAAGGATAGGTCTTTTGGCTATGAAAGATTTACTATTCAAGTCGCCCCAGAAGATTGTACAGGATGCGGTGTTTGCGTGGATGTTTGTCCAGCTAAAAATAAATCAGCACCCTTCCAGAAAGCTATTAATATGACCCAGCAGTTACCTTTACGGGAGCAAGAGCGTAAAAACTGGGACTTTTTTTTACGATTACCTAATCCTGATAGATTAAAGTTAAAGATTAACCAGGTTCGCCAACAACAGTTCCAAGAACCATTGTTTGAGTTTTCTGGAGCTTGCGGAGGTTGCGGGGAGACTCCTTATTTAAAATTGTTGTCACAATTGTTTGGCGATCGCGCAATTATTGCTAACGCCACAGGTTGTTCTTCTATTTACGGAGGTAACCTCCCTACAACTCCTTGGACAACTAATGCTCAAGGACGTGGACCCGCATGGTCCAATAGCTTGTTTGAAGATAACGCTGAATTTGGCTTTGGTTTCCGTCTGTCTTTAGATAAACAAGCTGAATTTGCAGCGGAGTTATTGCAACAATTAGCAACCGATCTGGATGAAAAGCTTGTTGATTCTATCCTTAATGCTCAACAAAAAACAGAAGCTGATATCTGGGAGCAACGAGAACGGGTAGAGTTGCTGAAGAAATTATTAGAACAATTTCCCAGTGATGAAGAAAATTCTAGTTTACAATCCCAAGTCAGAAAGTTAAAATCCCTTGCTGACTACTTGGTTAAGAAAAGCGTTTGGGTTGTTGGTGGTGACGGTTGGGCTTATGACATTGATTTTGGGGGTATTGACCATGTATTGGCTAGTGGTCGTAATGTAAATATATTAGTTATGGATACAGAAGTGTATTCTAACACCGGCGGTCAATCCTCTAAAGCTACGCCTAAAGCAGCAGTAGCGAAGTTTGCTGCTAACGGTAAACCCGCACCCAAGAAAGATTTAGGTTTAATGGCCATGACCTACGGAAATGTTTACGTAGCCAGTGTAGCTTTGGGTGCAAAAGATGAACATACCCTCAAAGCTTTTATTGAAGCTGAAGCTTATGATGGTCCGTCATTAATTATTGCTTATAGCCATTGCATAGCCCACGGTATTAATATGAGTACCGCTATGAACCACCAAAAATCTTTGGTAGAGTCCGGTCGTTGGTTATTGTATCGCCACAATCCACAATGGGAAAATCAAGGTAAAAATCCTCTGCAATTAGATATGCCATCGCCTAAAAAATCTGTGGTACAATCGATGTATGAAGAAAATCGCTTCAAAATGTTGACTAAAAGTAAACCAGAAATTGCTCAATATTTGTTAGAACAGAGCCAAGCTGAGGTAGATGCCCGTTGGCGGATGTATCAATATTTATCAAAGCGTCCATTGCTTTAATTATCTTATAAAGTAAGTTTTAATTTGAGAGTTAAAAACAGAACATGGAAGGTGAGGGAGAAAAACAAAATTTTCCCTCACTCTGCTATTGGGAAGATGAATTCAGTTCCCTTAGTTAGGGAAGATGAGAACTATGTCTATAAAAAACAATAAAAATGCAGTTTCACCCAAGGCCAGAATATTCTAGACTGGGAATAGAAGTACTACCAAAATCCAATGTCACAGAAATCACCGATGATGAAATTACTTGTTTAAAAAATGCTCTTTGGCATCATGGGGTAGTTGTTGTTAAAAACCAACATTTGACCGCATCACAGTTAAAAAAGTTTGCGGACAAAACTTTTAGTAAAATTAATTTTGATTATCCATCTCAACAATTCAACCCAAATGTTAATTCAGATTTACAAAGTCCTGGTGTGTCGATTTTAGGAAATTTTGGGATTAACACTAAAGAAATTGTAGGTAAATTTGCTTGGCAATGGCATCATGATAAAGATTTTCTACCTGAAACAGATAATCTAGATATGAATGCTTTATATGTAGTCATGCTGTATGGAGTAGAAATACCACCAGAAGGAATTGATAAGCAACCCCACACAACAGCTTTCCTGGATATGATAGAAGCTTACAATAACCTTCCCCATGAATATCAACAGCAACTAGAGTTAATGTCTATGTATCATTTGCCACCAAGAACTTATCTACCAGGAGATAATGTACCCATGAAATTACATCCTATTGTTTCTACACACCAGGTAACTAAAAAAAAGGGATTATATTTAGGTTCAGATACATCAATTCTCGTGGGTATGGAAGATAAGTTAAATTTAGCAAAAGAGTTTTGGCAAGAATTATTTCAAATTGTCCTCAAATCCACACCAATTTATAATCATGTATGGAAACCCAATGACCTTGTAATGTGGGATAATTCTCAAGTTATGCACGCAGGTATTCCTTATGATAGTGGGAAATATAAGCGGGTTGCTTTGCGCGTGGGGGTAGTGGATAAGGTGTGATGTGGTTGGTGGGTGCTTCTTGGGATGTAAGGAATTGATAAATTTAGTTTCTTTCCTAATCGTAACTAATCCAGTCACTCCAACCACCAGCATACAGTTTTCCTGTATGAATATTGGCTATAGCTAAAGAAAGTAAATTGACACAGGCGGTTACACCAGAACCACAATAAACTATAATTTCTTCAGCACATTCTAACTTCTCCCACCGTTGGCGTTGCTCAGAAGAAGAAAGTAAATAACCAGAGGAACTTGTAACATCCAACCAAGGATAGTTAACAGCGCCGGGAATATGTCCAGCAATTTTATCTATTGGTTCATGCTCTCCTCGGTAGCGATCGCTTGTTCTGGAATCCACTAAAGCTACTGTGGGTAAATCTTTGCGATTTTTCACCCCTTCAATATCTACCACCATTTCTGTGTTAACATTGGGGGCAAAATAGTTCCCAGAGTCAACAACGGGTGGAGTTATGTTTGTCACAGGATAACCCAGCTTTTGCCATGCTGTAAATCCTCCATCCAATACCACCACTTTCTCGTGTCCTAAGTAGCGTAATAACCACCAAAGACGAGACGCAAAGCAAAGGCGAGAATCATCGTAAGCTACAACTAAAGTTTTTTGAAAATCCACTCTCATTGCTGATAACTTCAATGCTAAATCATTGATATTAGGTAGGGGATGTCTACCACCATGGTTTTTTACGGTACTAGAAAGATTGTGATTTAAATCTAGGTAATAAGAATTTTCAATATGATTTTCTTGATATTGTTGTTTTCCTAAATCTGGATGAGCAAGGGAAAAACGACAATCCACAATTACAATTAGAGGGTGGTTAAGATGCTCTAGAAGCCAAGATGGGGAAACAAAAAACCTAGGGTTATTCATACGTTAGGGAAAATATATCATAAAAAATACCATGTCAGAATTAGAAGACTTCATTCCCCAGTTAACAGCAGATAATTCATTCACTTTTATCTCCCGAGAATTTAATGAATCATTTCACAGCCACTTTGGAGCCAGACAAGAAAGTTTTTCAAAATTTGTCCTTCCTACTCAACTAGCGGAAATTGCTCACAAGCCAACCCTGCGATTATTGGATATTTGTTATGGACTAGGATACAACACTGCGGCGGCTTTGCAAACAATTTGGTCTGTCAATCCCCATTGTTACGTAGAGTTAATTGGCTTGGAAATTAATCCCGCAGTACCACAAGCAGCCATAGCCCATCACCTATTTGATAATTGGGATTACGGTAGCCAAGGTTTTTCTAAAAAAGGGAACAGGGAAGAAGGTACAGCGCACATAGGAATTTTATCAGCATTAGCTTTTGAGCAGCAAGTACAAACAAGTCGTCTTCAAGGTAAACTACTCATCAATGATGCTAGAAAGTCAATTACACAAGTACATCAATGTGGCTTTAAGGCTGATGCAATTTTTTTAGATTCTTTTTCTCCTCCTCGATGTCCTCAGCTATGGACTGTTGAGTTTATTGACAAAGTTGCTCAATGTCTACATAGTAATGGTTTGCTAGCAACATACTCTTGTGCTGCTGCTGTGCGCCGAGCTTTGTTACTTGCTGGACTAGAAATAAGTTCTACCCCCCCTGTTGGTAGGCGATGTCCTGGTACAGTAGCAGCGCATCCACAGCGTAGTCAAACAACACCTTCATCTTCTCTAAAATTCCTTCCCCCCCTTTGTCAACAAGAACAAGAACATTTACAAACTCGTGCTGCAATTCCTTACCGCGATTACCAATTACAAGACCCCCCTCACATCATAATCATACGGCGACAAGAAGAACAAAAAACTTGTTCACTAGAACCCACTTCCCGTTGGCGAAAACGCTGGCTATTAGCAAATGTACAAAAAAATTATATAGAAAAAAATTAAATTGCCTTACCGTCAGCTTTTGTATCCGTTTTTCATAAGAAAATAAAATTAGTTAAATACTAATATCATTTGCAGACCCAAAATATATCAAAATAACAGCAAACCAAAAAAATACTCATAGCTGATAGATAAAGTATGGTAATTGTAGCAATTCTAGCAGCAGGACGGGGCACAAGGATGAAATCACACCTACCCAAAGTCTTGCATCCCTTGGGTGGAAAAACCCTCATAGAAAGAGTCCTCCACAGTGTGGAACCGCTTTCACCTTCACAGCGGATTGTCATTGTGGGATATCAGAAAGAATTAGTCAAAGCAGCAATGCAGCTTCCCAACTTAGAATTTGTAGAACAGAGTCAACAATTAGGGACTGGTCACGCCATCCAGCAATTACTACCCTGCCTTGAAAATTATACAGGGGATTTACTGGTATTGAACGGCGATGTACCGTTATTACGCACCCAAACCCTTGAACAGCTCATACAAACCCACCAAGAACACCAAAACGCTGCTACAATTCTCACAGCTCACCTAAATCAACCTCAAGGTTACGGACGGGTTTTTTGTGATAGTGAAAATACCGTCCAAAAAATTGTGGAAGACAAGGACTGTACTGCTATTCAAAAACAAAATTGTTGCATTAATGCCGGAGTTTATTGCTTTAATTGGCGACAATTAGCCAAAATTCTCCCTGATTTACAACCTAATAATGTCCAGAAGGAATATTACCTCACAGATGCTGTTACTCAACTAGGGAAAGTCATGGCTGTGGATGTAAAAGATTCTCAGGAAATTCTCGGCATCAATGATCGCTTACAATTAGCAACAGCCTACGAAATTTTGCAAAAGCGAATCAAGGAAAAATGGATGATGGCTGGTGTTACCCTCATAGACCCTAACAGCATCACCATTGACGACACCGTGGAAATACAGCCAGACGTAATTATTGAACCTCAAACCCACCTACGAGGAAATACCACCATTCAAACAGGAAGTCGCATTGGACCTGGAAGTTTAATTGAAAACAGTCAACTAGGTGAAAACGTCACAGTCAAGTATTCCTTAGTAACAGAAAGCATCGTTGAAGCAGGAAGCCGAGTTGGACCTTATGCTCATTTGCGTGGTCACGCAGTAGTGGGTGCAAATTGTCGCGTAGGTAATTTTGTGGAAATCAAAAACAGTCAATTAGGCGATCGCACAAACGCTGCACACTTATCATACTTAGGTGACACCACCACAGGGAACCAGGTAAACATTGGTGCTGGTACAATTACAGCCAACTATGATGGAGTTAAAAAGCATCATACTTACATAGGTAACTACACCAAAACTGGTTCCAACAGTGTTTTAGTAGCACCAGTCACATTAGGAGACAACGTTTATGTAGCTGCAGGTTCCACCATAACAGAAAATGTACCAGATAATTCTTTAGTAATTGCCCGTAGTCGTCAAGTAGTGAAACAAAGCTGGGAACAGAAAAAACTCCAACAGAAAACCAACGATGAACAATAATTCTTACCATTAGGTAAAAAATAGGTGAACCATTGAACCCATTAAGCTGAAATTCAAGCTGCTGTAGCCATGGGGTGAAAGACACTTTCGCCCCATCATTAGACCTAATTCATCCCGAGGCAACTTGACTGTTTATTAACAACAGCCAACCAACTCCCCGTTATTCCATTCCAAAGTATCACCAATCCTGTGGCCATCGTGGTAAGCAGCAAGTAACACTTCACTTGTTTTACCCCATGATATCGCTCCAGTTGCATCTAAAGCAATAGCACCCAAATCCCGCCGATTCTTGCTAGCTTCGCAAAACGAGCGTTGCATAGAATCTTGGAGAGACATACCATCACCCACGCGCACCACCACCTTAGCAGCCAGACATTCATCAATAATATCTTCGCCAATGCCTGTACAGCTAACTGCGGCATACTTACTAGCATAGTTACCTGCCGGCATAGCAGAATCACTGACTCTACCAATGCGTTCAAAGCCTTTACCCCCAGTAGAAGTACCCACAGACAAGCCCCCATAGGAATCTAAAATAACTACACCAATGGTTCCCCGTCCACCATTGCTGGCTTCCGCCAACTCCGGTTCTGCCACCACCCCAGCCATAGTGCTTTTAAAATTATCCTGGCGTTCTTGCATCCATTCTTTCAACCTTAAATCAGTTAAAGCATTGTAGGTGGGAACTTGTAACTCCCGTGCTAGTTCCGCCGCACCGTAGTCAGAAAGCACCCGATCTGGGGAATTTTGTAAAAAAAATACCAGCTCAATGGGATTTTTAACCCTAGAAACATTAATTATACCACTAAACCGCCCTAACGTACCATCCATCAAAGAAGCGCTCATACGAATTTGACCATCAGATTGCAGCACCGAACCAGTACCAGCATTAAAGCGGGGGTCATCTTCTAACATTCTGCAACCTTGCAACACCGCCTCAGATGCAGTTACCCCTGACAGCAGTAGAGAATAAACCGCCTCGACTGTGGTATGCAGTGAACGGCGTACAGACTCTAAACCTCCTTTACCGTGGAGAGAACTACCAGCTCCCCCATGAATAATTACTTTCGGTTGCACCTTCATGATTTATCACCCTTGGGCTATGTGCGTGTGTGTCCCCATTAATGTAACTAGGAAATAGTGTTTTTTGCAGTTTCTTTAATTTTGAGCTTGAGAACGACGACGACGACAACGTTCTGAGCAGTATTTCACCTCATCCCAACAATCTTGCCATTTTTTGCGCCAGGTGAAGGGACGTTGACATACAGGACAGATTTTTTCAGGTAGGTCAGATTTAGATACTTTACGCCCCATATAAGTGAGGTAAACGGTGTTTGAGTTTTAGGGAGTAAGGAGTAGGGAGTAGGGAGTAAATTGTTAAGCTTCCCCGGTCTAAAGACACGGGGATTTCTGAATATTCCATAAAAGAACTTTCTTAGGTTGACTTAAACAACCTCTACTGATTCCGGTTAAGTCAAACTTAAACATCATCGCTACTTTACGAATAATATTGGCTGC
>WGNO01000071.1 GCA_016124525.1 Nostoc sp. RI_552
AATGCTGGACTCGTTCTGTTTTTCCTTGGCTGCTGCGTAATGTCTTTTTTTTCGTGAGAGTTCTTGCTTTTGCAATGCCCGACACATGGTGGTTATACTCACCCATTGATTGTAAGTTATACCCCAATACTCACAGTATTCTTCTAATGTTGCATCTGGGTACTTTTCTACCATTTCTCTCAGTAATTCTTCCCGCCCATCCAATTGGCCTTTCATTGTCCCACCTTGTTTTTTCGGTTGGACATGACCTTGCATCCTGTTCATCGACAGTAGTTTTTGTACAAAGCTTTTGGCTACACCAAATCTTGTCGCTACTTTTCTGATTGAGGTGTCCCCTTGTTCATACGCTTTGACTATTTTTTCTCGCAAGTCGATGGAATATGCTCTCATTTTTTTTCATGCACCCTGTCTTACTGTATCTCATTTACTCACGATATGCTGTAATTTAAACATAATTTAAATAGCATTAATTTTCATTGTTTTCTGAAGAATAAAAATCAGAATTATTTTTGTTTGGTGATTTTGCTATCGCCTGGTAGATATATCCCAAAAATTTATTTTTATAGTGTGAAATAATCCGCAAGTAAGTATCTTTAGGAGCTAGTTGCATTGGCCATAATAATGTTGAAACAGCCGCACAATTTTGACCCATTTCCCATGACCTAAGAGCGTGTTCATACAAAAATTTGCCAAATGCCTGAGGATGGTGGAGAAGCAGTGATTGATGTTTAGAAACTAAACGTTGAAAATTCACCTGACGCAGCCCAGGATTTTGTGAAATCCTCGGTCCATTGTGTACATACAGGCGATAACTGACTGTAGGTAAACCAAGAATTGAGCAAATAGGATTCAATCGCAAGAACATTTCCGTATGTACGCGGGAAGTAAAATATTCGTCATAACCTCCTATGTTTAGAAATACTTCCCGTTCTACAACCAGTGTTTGTTTAGAAAAAAACGATAACTCAGGCTCAATTTCTTCTAAAAAAAAATGTGAACCACGCGGTAAAGTTGGCGGAATACGCCGATTGAGAACCTTACCATCTTGATTCACAACCTCCAAAGCAGATAGAACTGCTACGGGTTTTGGCAAGGTTGTATTAGCAAGAGCCTCAATAGAGACTTTAGCCATATGAGGTAACAATTCATCATCGTCATCAAGATAAGTAATCCATCTTCCCCGTGCTGTTTTTGCACCAATATTACGAGCTACTGCAGTACCCATATTTTTTGGCAACCGAATAATTTTTAGTCGGGAATCTGTAGGGAGATTTACAGGCTTATCTGAGGCATCGTCAACGACAATTACCTCTATGTCTGCTAATGTTTGTGCTAGTGCTGTGTTAACTGCCCGTGGCAATAAATGAGGGCGGTTATATGTAGGAATAATTACACTCAATAAAGGGTAGCTCATCTGCAATCACAGTAAGATTTTAATGATTAATAACTTTCCAGCTATGAGGTTGATAAAATAAACACTGACTTGTATTCCTGTCGGATTTGACAACAAATCGAAAAGATTCGATTTTATCAAAAGTGCGTACACCTTCTTTAAGGTATATATTGGCACTATACATCCCAGGTATTAAACTGCAGCATGACATTTGCATTTGAATTTCGGATATTCCTGGTAATATTTCTAAATCTTCATTGTCGCTAGCAGAGGTGATAGTCAAAATCCGAGATTGACCTTCACTATTTGTTGAGAGTAAGAATCCTAAATTGAGATTCTTAATATGCTTATGAGCTTGGCATTTTACCGATAAACAAGCAGGTTTACCAGTTGTCAAGGTTGGTAGTAAGTTTCCTTCTTCATCTTGAAAACATACAGAAAGAATATCTATCCCTAAGCTTTCACTTGCAGGTTTTTGTGGTAATATCATTTCCCCTAAAGCTGTTGCCGTTCCCTGCAAACAAAGGTCTTCTTCATATTTACGAATGATTGTTTCAGTTTTACCAGCCAAAATCAACTGACCTTTGGATAAGTACAAAGAAGTTTCACAGACATTTAATATGTTGTATTGGTTATGCGAAACTAGGATAAAAGCTGTGCCTTTTTCTCGCAGCAGTGCCAGTCGATGATGGCACTTGATTTTAAATTTAATATCTCCTACAGCGAGGACTTCATCAATCAACAAAATGTCTGGTTCTATGTGAACTGCACAAGCAAAGCCTAACCTAGCAGCCATGCCAGAACTATAAGTTTGTACTGGTGCATCAATAGCATCACCAATTTCCGAAAAATCTATGACATCTGCGAATCTTTCTTCTATTTCTTCTTTTGATAAACCCAGAATTGACATATTCGCATAAATATTTTCTCTTCCAGTCAGAATGGGATTAAAGCCTGCTCCTAGTGCAATTAATGGAGCTATTCTTCCTCTAATTTCTACACGTCCAGTATCAGGTTTAATTAAGCCACTAATAATACGTAGTAGTGTACTTTTACCTGCGCCATTAGATCCAACCAAACCTAATGCTTCTCCCCGGTGCAGTTTAAAACTGACATCTTTCAGTGCCCAAAACTCTTTTTTTCTGAGACTAGCACTATTTCTATTTCCTCCTACTAACTCTGTACCAATATCTTGGACACCATAGAATAAAGACTGCTTTAAGTCTCTACAGAATTTTTTAGAAACTTTATCAATTTTAATCAGTAATGCACTATCTTGAGGCTGGACACCAATCTCTTTTTTTATTAAATTAGTCATCATTAAGAACTGACTCGCTCAACTACAAAAGGCATAGCCAGACGGAATATAATCCAGGTTAGTAATATCCCCAATAAAGTAATAGCGCTGACTAGCCAAAAACCAATGGGATCTGACACAATTCCTGTTGTGGCTAATTCTCGTGTTGTTACTAACAAAGGTGTGACAGGATTCATCTGTACTAAAAAGCTAAATGTTCCACCTTTGGGAACTGGATAAACTACAGGAGTCAGAAATAACCAAAAGCCTGTAACCATACTTAGCCCTTTCGATACATCTTGATATAATACACCCAAAGGAGCTAATAAAAGGCCTATTAAGGTTCCGAACAAAACTAAATGAATTAATGAAACTGGAGTTAAAATTACTGTCCAACTTACGGGAATGTGAAACCAGATAAACAACGCTGCTATTAAAATTAGTTTAATAGCAAAATTAAAAAATACTTCACCTATTTTCGACAAAATTAATGCTTCTCTGGGAAAGTTCACTCTGGCTAACATCGGTTTTGCCATGATTACTGCTTGTACTGGGCCATTTAAAGCTTCCACAAATGTTTGCCATAATGCAGTGCTGAAGATTACATAAGCCGGATAGGGTAAGTCTGTGAAACCAACCTTAATTACCTCAGTTTTACTAGCAAGGGTAAAACCAATAGCCATGACAATTGGTGGTAGAAAAGCCCAGGCTATTCCTAATAAAGATTGACGATATTTGGCGTTAATATCCCTCACCATTAGTCGCCAAGCAATTTCCCTGGATGCTAGCAAGTCTTGCCACATTTGTTGGCATAATTTTATCGGATATCTCAGACTACTTTCAGGTGTATAAACAAAGTGCGGTAGCTGAGAATTAAATCTGTGATGTTGCTTCAAAACTTTTACCCTTTCTTTTTTCCCTACTTCCAGTCACCTGGTGCAAATTGAGCATAGCGATTAGTTATATAACGATTAACTACCTTGTCAATAGAACTGAGAATTTTCCCAGCCACTTTTGATCCAAATTTACCAATGGGTAGTTTTCGGTATAAGGGATTAATAATTGTCATATGTCGCCGCCATCCCAAGCGACTGTGCTTATTTTTGAAGTAATCATGTTCAGTAATCTTCCACTTCTCGCTCAAATGTTTTAAACTTGCTAGTTCCCAAGCATCGCTCCAACGCAGCATATAGTAATGTATATCTGTCCACTCTAACTGGGTCGCTGGGACATAAGTCATCAAAGATTGGGGTTCAAGGTAGATTGAACCACCAGCTTCTGTTACCAATATGCAAAAATCAACGTGTTCTTTTGTGTTCAGCAGTTTTTCATCTAACAAACCTATTTGCTGAAAAATTTCTGTGCGTACCATCATGCAGTGAAACTCTGCTAAACCGGTTTTTTGCCGTTGTAGTTGGGGATAAATATCTGCAACTTTCTGACCTTGTTTATAAATTTTTTCTATTATCCGCCGTCTTGTAATTTCTCCTTTCGTTTCCACTTTAATACCAGATTCTCCACCTGCACAATGTACTTCTGTGTGTAGTGGCAAATGTTGACAAATTAAGGGGCTAACTACGGTTGCATTGGTTTCTTCGGCACATTCCACCAAAGGCTTTAGCCAACCAGAAGTAACAACCACATCATTATCAATGAAAACGACATATTTGGTAGTGACTTCACGTAAACCCATATTTCTGGCGTGGTTAGGCGAAAGATAATAATCGGTGCGAATTACTCGAAATTGTTTTTCCTCAGCTTGTTTTTCTAAATAATCTTTGATGTGACGAGGAGAACCGCCGTCAACGTAAATTAAGTTAAAGGGATATTTGGTATGCTCATAAATGCTCTCTAGGGACTCACTGGTGTAGCTGAAACGTTCCCGGGGACACACAATAATTGTAACTTCTGCTGTGGCGATTGCTTCTAATTTCATGATGTTTTCTTAATCAATAAATAATCAAATTGTGAATAAACAATTCAAAAATTGAAGACAAAAATTAAACCTTTATACAGTTTATTTTACATTTGAAATATTTTCATAATTTATATGCAGCATTGGGGCTAACAATTTTTCTTGAGAACATAAATTATTCATCATTACCTGCTGATAAATTTCAACTAATCTATCATTTAACTTGTTGAGGTCATAATGTGACTCTACATAAACACGACCAGCTTGACCCATTGTTGACCAAATTTCTGGATGTGCTATGAGATAATTTAATTTTGACGCTATGGCGTTGGAGTCTCGCTCTGGAACCAGAAAACCAGAAACACCATCTTTAACAAGTTCAGGAATACCACCGTGGAGAGTAGCAATAACTGGTAAACCCATAATCATAGCTTCTTTCAAAGTATTAACTGGAGCGTCTTGATTACCATCTTTTGCTGTAATACTAGGGGCAATAAAAATATCTGATTTGTCAAGAATATCCACAATTTCTGGCTGGTTTTTCCAACCCAAAAGCTGGACTTTATCACTAATTTTTAATGAATCAATTAACTTTTGTAATTCTCGCTTTAATAAGCCATCCCCAATGATGTTATACTCAATGTTTGGGTGAAATTTCGCCACCTTGGCAACTGCACGAATAGCGTATTCAATCCCTTTTTTTTCAATGAGACGGCCTGTTGTAGCAATACGAATTTTACGACTTGCTTGAGGTTGTCTGATTTTAAATGGAAACAAACTACTGTCTATTCCCGAACCATGAACAACCAGCTTTTGGGGATTACAGCCTAGTTGGATGGCTCTTTTCCGGAAATACTCACAGTTTGCCATAAAAAAATCTCCTTCAGCAAATAATGAATCATAAATATGCTCTCCATGCTTCTTTACAAACCAACTGATATCGTAACCTCTAAATGTTGTAATTAGTTTACCTTTGATAGCACCAATGTCTCGCAAAATCATTCCTTCTAAACCTAATATTCCGAATTGGCAATGGATAATATCATAAGGTTGAGCATCTAATAGCTGCATTACTGAATATAACAACCGCAAAGAAGCTGCTCTTCTAGCATATTTGAAAATATTCAGCGATCGCAGCACAACCATAGGAGCTTTTTTGAAATTTTTCAGGATTAGTCCTATCGCTTTTAAGAGCCGCAATAAGTAATTTTGGGGCAGTTTTGGTGAATAGTATGTATGAGATAACAAGTCATACTTTTCTACGTCTGGATGGAATTTATAAGTGTCATTAGGTGGATTAGCATAAATATCAACTTGATGACCACGCTCAATTAATCCGGTAATTTGATTGAGAATAAAAGTTTCTGATACAACAGGAAATTCTCCCACTATGAACGCAATTTTCATACTAATATCCTAGATTTAATATTTACTTAGATGACGTAATGCAATAAAAAACAAATTTCCTAGCTATGGTTCTCCAAATAAATTCCGTTATACAACATTCTTCATCAAAGAAAATATGTTTCTTGGAGTATATAAAAAAATGTCAAAAATAGCTATAGATAAGAAACAAAAACGAAAAAATATATATTGCACACCTCTCTTATTTAATACTGTTGTTTATATTTAAAACAAGTAAATATTTTCAATATCTACCTGAGGATATATTTAAATAGTCAGAAACTTGTTGCTGATGTGCTTATAAAGATAAGAAGCTCACCCTATATATATTTTTGGGTGTTCATAAAATTCTTATAACAACTCTGGCTTGACTAGGTACGCAAATAATTCATTTTTTATATAAAGCAGTAGTTTATTTATTCGCCAGCTAATTCGACACATCTATGGCTACGCCACGCAAGCTATTCTCAAGAATTGGTATGATAAATGACAATATCAAACCTGTCAAAGATAGGATTAATACTAGTAATCTTTTGGCATTAACTGAATATGTCCCCATCTTTAACTGAAAAAATTCTCTCCGAACTACCAGGCGATGTTTTAGAAGCTTTGCATCAAAATGATCGTCTGCTAAGATATTTAAGAGAAAACACAGCACCAATCCCTACGGTGGTTAAAGAAAGTCAACAACCATTAGATAGTGTAGACTTGGATGTGGTGGTCTGTGGTGGTACTTTAGGGATTTTAATTGGTTGCGCCTTAGCGGTGAAGGGGCTGCGGGTGGCCTTGATGGAACGGGGAATTCTACGGGGTAGAAAACAAGAGTGGAATATTTCTCGCCCAGAATTAGAAGTATTTGTGGAATTAAACTTGCTAACTACTCAAGAATTACAACAGGCGATGGCAACTAAATATAATCCCGCACGAGTTAGCTTTACTGGTGGTAGAGAAATCTGGGTAGAGGATGTTTTAAATATTGGCGTAGATCCAGTTTATCTACTAGATAGATTAAAAACCAGATTTACTGCTATTGGGGGAACATTATTAGAAAATACACCATTTACTGAAGCAATAGTTCATCCAGAAGGAATTATAGTTAATAACCAATACAAAACTAGGTTGTTAATCGACGCAATGGGACATTTTTCTCCCATCAGCCGCCAAGCACGTCAGGGAAAGAAACCAGATGCTTTGTGCTTGGTGGTAGGAAGTTGTGCCCAAGGTTTTCCCACAAATACTTCTGGAGACTTGTTATTTTCATTCACATCTTTAGAAAATCAATGTCAGTACTTTTGGGAAGCCTTCCCAGCTAGGGATGGTAGAACTACTTACTTATTTACCTACATGGATGCAGAACCAGGACGTTTAAGTTTACAAGCATTGTTTGAGGAATATCTGCGATTGCTACCAGAATATCAAGGTGTGGAATTAAACCAATTGCAGTTTCAACGCGCTCTATTTGGCTTCTTTCCTACCTATCGCCAAAGCCCACTCAAAACTCCTTGGAATCGCCTTTTAACTGTGGGAGACAGCAGTGGTGGTCAATCTCCGTTGAGTTTTGGTGGGTTTGGAGCCATGCTACGTCACCTCAAGCGGTTAACATTTGCTATTGATGAGGCACTGCAAAGCAATCAGTTATCAGCAAATGCCCTAGCCTTGGTGCAACCTTATCAGCCCAATCTCAGAGTTACTTGGTTGTTTCAAAAGGCCATGAGTGTGGGTGTAAATCAGCAAATCCCCCCAGATCAAATTAATCAACTACTTTCAGTTGTATTTGAGGAAATGCAAAAACTGGGTACACCAGTCTTAAAACCATTTTTGCAAGATGTCGTGCAATTTTCGGCACTGACACAAACACTGTTAAAAACTGGGTTATCTCATCCAGGATTAGTTGCCAAAATCATTCCACAAGTGGGTTTACCAAATTTGCTTGATTGGATAGTGCATTACGGCAATTTGAGTATTTACACTGCCTTGTTTAAACTCAGTCCCATGTTAGAAACATGGCTCAAGAATAAACCCAGCAAAAAACAATATTCTTGGCATCGTTTGATTGATGCTTGGAAATATGGTTCTGGTGCTGACTATCAACAGTAGCTACAAACCAGAGTTGCTACCTCCATAAGAGGATCTTGCCTAACAAGTTGGGGAAAGCGTCCAAAGCACGGCCTCCCCAATACCCCTCTTAAATTTTTATAGGTTGGATAACCTCAAAATATGAGTACACTTTCGTGTAGCGTTTTGAAGATACCCCACGTGGCGGGTAATTTACTAACTAACATGACTATGGTGGTATACTTCTGCTAAATGCAAAAGTTCTTGGGTAGTTAGACTACGTTTTTTTTCTACTGACGCCTGTCGCACCGCATCCAACATTGACTGAGTTGCTTCTGGGTTAAGAAAAATGCCTTGTTGTTCTAGCAGGTTAGACAATAAATGCCTACCAGAATGCTTACCAAGCACTAAACGCCTTTCCCCGCCCACTTCTTCCGGGGGGAAGGGCTCGTAGGTGTGAGGATTTTTCAATACACCATGAGCATGGATACCTGATTCGTGAGCAAAACTATTTTCACCCACAATAGCTTTCCAAGGCTGTACATTGTACCCTGATGCTGATGCTACAAGTCTCGATATTTCCACTAATCGAGAAGTGTCAATAGTTACATTATTATTATAGATGCGTTTGAGAGCCATGACGACTTCTTCTAAAGCGGCATTTCCTGCTCTTTCACCTAAACCATTGACTGTTGTATTCACTGATAAAGAACCAGCTTTGATCCCGGCTAGAGTGTTAGCAGTTGCCAAACCAAAATCATTGTGGGTGTGCATTTCTATGGGTATGGATAATGCTGTCACCAATTGTCTAACTTTTACATAAGTATTGAAAGGATCAAGAATCCCTACTGTGTCACAAAAGCGAAACCGTGATGCACCACATTCTTGAGCGTAAAGCGCTACATCCAACAAAAATTTTTCTTCTGCTCTAGATGAATCTTCTGCGCCTACGGAAACAAACAGTCCATGATCCAGGGCAAAGCTGATACTATCTCGCAGTTTCTTTAAAACCACCTCCCATTTTCCCTGAAATTTAGCATTAATTTGAATTGCAGACACAGGAATAGATATATGTACTCGCTGTAAACCACAATCTATACAAGCCTGAATATCTGATATTACGGCGCGGTTCCAACCCAGGAGTTTAGCTTGTAAACCTAAGCCAACAATTGTTGTTATGGCATGTTGTTCTACTTCACCCATTGCAGGAATCCCGATTTCTAACTCATCAACTCCCATTGCATCAAGTAACCGAGCGATCGCTATTTTCTCGTTTAAGTTAAAGGCTACACCAGCAGCTTGATCACCGTCACGCAAAGTTGTGTCATTGATCACAATTTTATCCATTTCAGTAATTCCTCTGTTACCATAGTTAATATACAAGAGTTTGTATCGAAAGTTTGTATGAGTAAACGAGTAAAACTATAATTGTATACCAAGATTATAGAGGGAGGAAACTTACACCTCTTTTGCTTTTACTCCTGTTTTCTGGGAAAAATTCCAGTGCAAATATACGTATGCTTCTTGCTTCCTCTGTTTAGCTTAATGTCCGCTAGTTTACCTTCCGCTCACTGAATTTTGACGTTGCTGATTTCAAATATGAATGAGTCTCACCTACCAGCGATAGATCGGGTTAAGTACCAAGGTGCAAAACGTCGTTATTTAGTCTGGTGGAACAATGTCAATCGATACTTTGATTCATTAACGTCTAGATTTTCATCACACCAAAATCATAAAGTTGGCATAAATCTGCTGGATGGAGTAGTGCTTGTGCTGCTTTTGGTAGAGTGAATAGGACTACGTTGAAATTAATATTTGGCAGTTGCATCGTATCACTAGTTGTGGCTTTTATTAGTTCAGAAATTATTCTAATTAACAATACAAAGCAACACAGCAGTCACTAAAACACACTGAGTTCATGGGAGTATTTATTAATCACTGGATTTGTATTTCTGTAGAAATATGAGATGATGAAGAAAGTTCTAAAGGAATTTACAGGTTCTTGGGGGTTGAGCAGCCCCAAGATTAGTTTTTCTCACGATTTTAAAATGTCAATAATTTTGGCAAAATTTCCCTACCCGGAGCAATTTACGGGGCTGAAATCAGGTATCAAGTAAAACTTTTTAGCTGCATATTTGAGCAAGTAATTAATGTAAAAACTCTTTTTGTAATGGACATTGGAAAAATAACGGTAATTTTCATGAAAGTCTAAATAAATACTTGGCTTAGTCATGGTATGGTTTAGCACTCAAGAGTCTGAGCATTAATTTAGTGTAATCTCTTCAGTTAAAAGATCATCTATGGCTAATTCAACCATACAATAGGTTTGAGAACTACAAAAATTTCCTCAACAGCCCCGGTTGTAGACTCACCTGGGCTATAGCGACTACAAAGTTTTTCTGATCCAAGCATTTTTATATTCTATAAATCTCATTTATAGGCTTCTCAACTTGAATACTCCCTGGTGATCAACAACTTTCTCAGTATGTCTTTGGCTATGTAGTTCTTATGTCAATTAGATAATGAAAATTGATGAATTAACTATGAGATTCAACAATCAGTTAATTGATTTGCCTAATTTATATCATGCTATTGATCAATGTCCATTAACAATTCGCCCTGATAGTTATGTAGTCGATGCCATTATTTTAATGAGTCAAGAACGAAGTATTAATTCGTTACCAACCAATTCTAATGATTGGTTAGTTGACGGGACAGAAAATCGTCAATCTAGTACTTGTGTTTTGGTTGTAGAGCAAGGCAATCTCTTGGGTATTTTTACTACTACTGATGTAGTTAGAGTTATAGCTAAAGGCATAAATTTATCTCAGGTAAAAATTACTGAAGTGATGGTGAAGCCAGTCATTACCCTGACAGAATCTAATTCCCAGGATATCTCTACAGCTTGGTCACTATTGCGTCAACATCAAATTCGCCATCTGCCGATTTTAGATCCACAGGGGCAATTAGTCGGACTCGTAACCGAAACTACGTTGCTTAAAACCTTTGATCTTGTAAATATTGTTAGTCTTGTCGAACTACGTCCGTCAAATGCACAGCCAGCAGACGTAATACGCTGCCCAACTCACGGTGATTTGAAAAAATGGTTCGACATACAAATGATTGAACTCATTCAAGTTAATAAAGAACTTCAGCACACCCTCGAAGAACTTCAAGTGGTGGAAGAACAGCTGCGCCAACAAAACGAACAACTGGGGCTAGCCCGAGAAATTGCAGAGTTAGAGCGTCAGCGTTATCAAGATTTATTTGAGTTCGCTCCTCATGGTTATTTAGTGACCGATGGCACAGGTGTTATTCAAGAAGCTAACCATGCAGCAGCTACCCTGCTATGTGGAGAACAAAATTATCTGGTGGGCAAACCATTAGTTCTGTTTATCACCGAACAAGACCGCCAAGATTTTATAACTCAACTACAGACTTTACAGCAGATAGAGGACTGGGAAATTCACCTTCAGCCAAGGAGTGGCCTCTCTTTCCCAGCTAGTGTGAGAGCTGCTGCAATATATGATTCACAGGGTAAGGAGGTGGGTTGGCGCTGGTTAATTTGTGATATTAGCGCCGGCAAACAAGCACAAGCAGCATTATGCCGAGCCAGCGATGAGTTACAAATCGGGGTAGTGGAACGTACAAACGAACTTATGATAGCGAACCAGCTTTTGCAACAGGAAATCACTGAACGCCAACGTATCGAAGAGTCATTGAGGCAAAGCGAGAAACTTTATCGCCAGCTAGTAGAAACTCAAACAGATTTGATTATCCGTCTAGATTTGCAGGGACGAGTTACTTTTGCTAATACAGTAGTCTGTCAAGCGTTGAATCAGCAATTAGACCAGTTACTTGGTGAGTCGATGTTTCAGTTTTTCCACCCAGATGACTTGCCCAAAATCATGGAAAATATCATCAACTTGATATCTCCACCCCATCACTTAATCACTGGTGAGCAACGTTTGTTGACAGTGAAAGGTATACGTTGGGTGCAATGGAATGCAACAGCAATTAAAAATGAAAGCGCAGAGATAGTTGAATTGCAGGCTGTTGGTAGAGATATCACCGAACGCAAGCAAATAGAAGAGTCACTGCGGGAGAGTGAGGCAAGACTCAGTTTAGCCCTAGAAGCCACTGAAATGGGTATTTGGGATTGGGATTTTCTCACCAACAAAGTAGTATGCTCTGCCAATATGGCGCTGATTTATGGTTTGCCCGGTGGTCTTGATTCTGAAACAATAGACGAATGTTTTAAATTGGTTCATCCGGAAGACCGGGAATCCTTGTCTGAGGTGATAGCCCGCAGTATTGAGGAAACAAATGAATATAAATGTGAATTTCGCATTGTTTGGCTTGATGGCAGTATTCACTGGCTCAGTGAAAAAGGTAAAGTATTTTTTAACGAACTGGGTCAGCCAATACGGTTGATTGGTACAACTAGGCGCATCGACGAACGCAAACAGGCAGAAGCAGCACTGCGAGCCAGCGAAGAACGTTATCGTTCAGTGGTTGCTACCATGCAGGAGGGCATCGTTCTACAAGATGCTAATGGCTGTATACTTACTTGTAATGCTAGTGCTAAAAGAATTTTGGGGCGCACTTTTGACCAGATGCTCAACTCCACCTTTGACGACCCCAGCTGGCAGAACATTCAAGAAGATGGATCTCCATTCCCCGGTGAAATGCATCCAGCAATGCTCACTTTACGTACAGGCCAACCCTGCTCGAATGTGGTCATGGGAGTTTATCAGCCCAATGGACAACTAACTTGGATTTCCATCAATTCCCAGCCGTTGTTTCACGACAATGACCCTGTTCCTTATGCCACAGTCGCTTCTTTTTCTGACATTACTGAACGCAAACAAGCACAAGAGAAAATTCGCGAGCAAGCCGCCTTACTTGATATTGCCACTGATGCAATTTTAGTTATAGATTTCCAAAGCAAAATCTTATTCTGGAATCAAGGTGCAGAACGTATTTATGGTTGGCAGGCAAAAGAGGCTTTAGGTAAAAACCCCCAAGATCTTTTTTACAAAGACATTTCGCCGCAGATCAAAGGAGCTCTCAAAACTGTCATTCAATCTGGATCATGGCAAGGTGAGTTACGTAAATTTACTAAATCTGGGAAAGAAATTGTTGTAGAAAGCCGTTGGACGCTGATGTATGATGCAGCAGGAAAACCAAAATCCATTCTTTCTGTTGATACTGACATTACAGAAAAAAAACAACTTGAGGAGCAGTTTTTCCGCGCGCAACGATTGGAAAGCCTTGGCACTTTAGCAGGTGGAATTGCTCATGACTTGAATAATATCTTGACACCAATTTTGGCCGCATCTCAACTGCTACAGGTCAGATTACCTCAAGATACAGAACATTATCACCACCTACTAGCGATTATCGAAAGCAACAGCAAACGTGGAGCAGCTTTAGTTAAACAAGTCTTGTCTTTTGCGCGCGGATTTAAAGGAGAGCGCACGATAGTTCAACTCAAACACCTAATTGCTGAAATTACTCAGATAGCCAAGCAAACATTTTCCAAATCTATTGAATTTGCCATCAGCATACCAGAAGACTTGTGGGCTGTTTTTGGAGATGCGACACAACTGCATCAAGTGCTAATGAACCTCGTAGTTAATGCCCGTGATGCCATGCCAGAAGGTGGTAGAATCACCATTTCTACAAAAAATATGTTTATTGATGAAGCCTATGCCCGAATGAATCTTAATGCCAAAGTAGGCCCTTATGTTGTGATGAATGTTGGCGATACAGGAATAGGTATACCACCAGAAATATTAGATAAAATTTTTGATCCCTTTTTTACCACTAAAGAAGTCGGCAAAGGTACAGGATTGGGCTTGTCAACAGTCCTGGGAATTATTAAAAGCCACGGTGGTTTTATGAGTGTATCTAGCACAGTCGAACAAGGCAGTAAATTTGAGCTGTTCTTACCTGCGGTGGAAGTCACTCAATCACTTGACGGAAACAATTTGCAAATATTTCCCGGAAAGGGAGAACTAATTTTATTTGTGGATGATGAAGCTGAAATTCGTGAGATTGCAAAAATTGCTTTGGAAAAATACAATTATAAAACTCTCACGGCTAGTAATGGCATTGAAGCGATCGCACTTTATGCCCAGCACAAACAACATATCAGGGCTGTTTTAATGGATATCATGATGCCGGAAATGGATGGAATCACTGCCATCCGCACCTTACAAAAAATGAACCCAGAGGTACAAATTATCGCTTGTAGCGCCATCAATTCTCACGAAGCTTTCGCAAATGCAGATATTACTCCTGTTCAATTGGTTGTTTCCAAGCCCTATACAGCCCGAGAGTTATTAAATAGCTTGCACCATATACTGAGTAAAAACTAGTTAATCGCCATTTTTACCCACAATAACTACTTTATTCGCTTCTTTTGTTGTGAAATTGAAAGGCTATAGTTATGTTTACCTTGAGATAACTGACCTACGTATACAAAGTATTCTCCTGGCATAAAATAGCCAGTAATTTCTGGCTTGCGTTCAGAGTAATTATCTGGCATCACACAAAAACGTCCCCCGGGACCATCAATTAGCAGTGTTGGCTGTCCAGGACTATCTACCGTTAAGCGTAAGTAAGGCATTGGCTTGGTCAAATGGATAATTTGATTGGGTGTGTTAGCAATGTTGCCGCAATTACTGCCAACGGATCCTCCGGATATGCCATTTAAAATTAGTGGTTCTGAAGTTAAATTGGCTGAAATTTGCAACCGTGGTACTTGAGCCAAGTTAGCTTCAGTCAGCACCAAACTCATTACCAAAGCTGCGGGAACAACTCTAAGTATCCTAAGAGTCTTCATAAATATCAATGCTCCCGACTATTTTTTAAGCAATACTGATATAAATAGCCTGATGCTAAGGACGACGGTAATCTTTGTATGTTCCTCGTTGATTTGATAATTTCCAGGATTTGCTAGGTTTGTTGTGGAACTAGTGACATAGAGTCAAGTTGAAAAGATATATGAATCCTCAACCCGAAGAACATTGGCGACGCCACCTGCAAAATCTAGAGGCAGAAATAAACTTTAAATCTGTAGATGTGGGCCAACCACCAAAAAACACACAGAATTCACAATCGGTATTTCTCAACTTCAGATATCGTTTAGCACGATTACAGCTTTGGTTTAACAACTTAAACCGAACAGGCAAGCTGATAGTTGCTGGTGTGGGGGTGCTATTGGGATTTGCAATGGTACAAGCAGTACTAAAACTAGTGGCATCTGTGATCACTGTGGCACTGTTGATATTCTTAGTGTATCTTGGTTACAAATTTTTTGTATCCGGTAGCTTGGAAAAAAAGCAATAGTATATTTTAGCTGCGCTGAGAGCCACTTATAAAATAAATTCAAAGGAATTATCGAATGGCAACCCCAATTGTGAGGAGAAGTAACAGTCAATCTAGCCAGTCAAACGAACCCCCAAAAGGCAAGTCATTGCCATTACCAACCAGGCGCTTGGCTGCATGGGCAACTGAAATTAGCCTGGTAATTGTCAGTGGGCTAGTTCCTTTTGGTCTTGGTGTTTATGCCAATTCTCGGAACGATATCAACCGAGTGCCACTTCACCCAGTATTAGTAGTCACAGAAAGATTCCTCGCTCGACCCTTAGCTCTGCCTGTAAGCTATGGTATTCGCAACGTTGCCGCACCGACAAATTTTTTGTGGATTATAGCCTTGTTAGCGCCTGGGGCTCTGTCATGGTGGCAATTATATTTACTCGGCAAAACAGGTAGTACTATTGCCAAGGGAAAATTTGGTGTGCGAGTTGTCAATGAGGTAGGCGACCCCCCAGGTTTAGCAGCAACTGTGGCGCGGGAAGCAATTGGTCGATGGACTGTACCTGTTTCCATAGCCTATATTCTTTGGCGCTATAGTTTTGCTTATCCCAATTTAGGACTGTTCACATTTTTGGCTGTATTGATGGTGCTGGGGGAAGGAATCGCCTTACCGTCACGTCGAGGTCGTCGGGCACTGCATGACTGGTTGGCCGGTACATATACAATAGATGCCACTCTTCCTTTCCCATCCTCGAATCAGGCTAATAAATCCCAGACCACTCAGTCAGAGGAGGAATTACCCCCTGTATCAATGTCAACCCTCACAGGGGAAACTGCAAACACCCTTAACCTGTGGAGGTGGATGCGGCAAAACCCCAGCCGTAGTTTGTTTGGGATAGCACTGGTCAGCATGATAGCTGTGCTGGCGACTTTAGTAGCCACCCAAGTTTATATCCAAACTCAAGAAACTCGACGGGAAAGCAAGCACATCAACAGTCAAAAGTTTCTTGTACTCGTAAAAACATTGAGTCCTAACTCTGGTGCTACCACAGAGGAGCGCCAAAGTGTAATTCTCGCCATGGGTGGTCTCAATGATCCCCAGTCCATCCAATTTCTCACAGACCTTCTGGTTACAGAAACTAACCCCATTCTCCTGAACACAATTCAACAAGCTTTAGCAAGTGTAGGACTCAAAGCTATCCCTGAATTAAAAAACAAAAACCAGTTTTTGGCAGGTGAACTCAAGTCTTTGGGTAGCAGTGCATCCTTACAACCAGAATTCCGACAACAGCAGTTACATATTAATCAACAGACAATCAATAAAATTCTCAGCGTCTACAGCACTCAAATTGCGGGTCTTGATCTCAGTGGCGTTGAATTGGCTCAAAGCGGCACTTTTGAAAGTTCATTTTTCAACTTGGTATTAGATAATATTGATTTGTCAGGAATCAACTTCAAGTCTGCAAATCTTCAGCAAGCCAGTTTCAAAGGTAGCATCTTCCGGGGAACAGGTGAGGATGGACGCTGGGACACTTACGACGATGAAATCGCTGATTTGAGCTTGGCTCAAATGAAACAAGCTAATTTCACCGATGCTAATCTCAGTCGCGTCATCATGAACCGTAGCGATTTAAGCCGCGCTACCCTCAACCGAGCTAATTTATCCTATGCACGTTTAATAGGCGCTGACCTCAGCAGTACCCAGCTAGTAGGATCCAATGTCCGGGGTGCATTCCTAGAGAAAGCCAGCTTAACTGGGGCTGACATAGGTGATGCCAAGTTTAACGAGGCCAATTTGTATGCAGCTCGTTTAAGTCGCGTCATTGCCATCGGCACACATTTATCCTATGCCAATTTAGCTAATACTGATTGGCGAGGAGCAGACTTATCGGGGGCTTATTTAGATCGCGCTAATCTCAGCAACGCCAACCTCAGCGCCACTAGACTTACTGGTGCAGTTTTACGCTCTGCTAAATTGGAAAACACTAACTTACAAAATGCTGACCTGAGTTTTGTCGATTTACGAGGAGCAAATGTAGCAGGTGCTGATTTTAAAGGAACAGTTCTTGCACCTGTCCCACAAAATCCCGCAGACCAATTTGTCGAAATGCCAGACTTGGGATCAATCTCCGCCGTAGTCCAAGGAGTTGATTTTTCTCAAGCCAAAAATTTAGATTCTAGGCAAATCGCTTACATTTGTACCCAAGGTGGCATACATTCCAGTTGTCCCTAGGATTGGGGAATGGAAATGATGACTTATTACCTAGTTTAACCATAATCGCGATAATATGAGTATTCAAAATAACTTGTAAAATTCAAGATGGTGTGAGGCATAGGTAATGAAGCATCTTTGTTATTGGCTTCCAGTTTTAGCGGCTAGCTCGGTTTTGAACATAGCTATTAGTATTCAACCAGCCCAGGCTCAGGTAGCATACGGTAGCTATGTTGGTGTAGGGCCGAGTGTTGGTCTGATTGATGGTGTTCAAGTTGGGGGTGTTGTAGCTGTCCGTTACAAGCTTCTAGAATCACCAATTTCTTTCCGCGCTCAAGCTTTAGTTGCTAACAATACCGCAATTGTACCCACAGTTTCCTATGATGTGCCCCTCAACTGGCAAACTGATGCTTACTTGGGGGCTGGTTTGGTGTTGGCTGGTGGTAATAGTTCTTCCCCTGTGGGTAACAAAGTTAGTTTTGCCTTACAACCAGGAATTGATTACGTTGTTCCCAATAGTAATACTGTGATTTTCGGTAACGCCATCATTGCTTTTGATGCTCATCGTGGCAGTGGTGGCGCGGCTGTCTCTGTGCAAGGTGGTATTGGTTATAGATTTTAAGTCAGATTTTGTGAGGGACCAATGCGATGGAAATTACCCACAATAAGCATATCGCCCGGAACCGAAAGAGCAAATTTTTTAGCGCAAGGAGATTGCATTAAACGTGAACCGAACATTCCTCACAATTTGATTTGGTAGTAGATTTGAGTAGGTTTTATATAAGGGATTGTGTAGACTTGTGTAACAAAAAATCTAATATCCAGAATTGATTTTTGTAAGAGTATAATCATCATAAGTATTATTTAGATTATTTAGTGGTTGATTATGCCATCTGTCAATTCTTCTGATACAACCGATGTACTTCGTTACCGTCCTCGTCGTCTGCGCAGGACTGAAGCCTTGCGAAGAATGGTGAGGGAAACAACTCTCAGTGTCAATGACTTAATTTATCCCATGTTTGTCACTGAAGGTGAGGAGCAAAAAGTTGAAATTGCTTCTATGCCTGATTGTTATCGTTATTCTTTAGATTTATTGTTACAAGAAGTTCACCAAGTTTATGATTTGGGAATTAACGCCATCGCTTTGTTTCCAGTAATTCCCGAAGAACTGAAAAATGATAGTGGTTCTGAAAGCTGCAATCCACATGGACTAGTACAAAGAACTGTCAAAGCTATCAGAGAAGCAGTTCCAGAAATTATTGTTATCACTGATGTTGCCCTTGACCCCTTCACTACCCATGGGCACGATGGTTTAATTGATGACAATGGTACTATTTTGAATGACCCCACCGTGGAAGTGTTGGTCAAAATGGCAGTTTCCCAAGCAGCAGCGGGGGCAAATTTTGTGGCACCTTCCGACATGATGGATGGCAGAGTGGGCGCAATTCGTCGGGCCTTGGATGCAGAAGGCTACATTGATGTGGGGATCCTAGCATATTCTGCCAAGTATGCTTCTGCCTATTATGGACCCTTCCGGGATGCTTTAGATTCTGCACCGAAATTTGGTGATAAAAAAACTTACCAAATGGATGCAGCTAATGCGAAAGAAGCATTGAAGGAAGTAGAGTTAGATATTGCCGAGGGGGCAGATATCGTCATGGTTAAACCGGCTCTATCTTATCTTGATATTATTCATCAAGTCCGCAACGTCACACATTTGCCTGTTGCGGCATATAACGTTAGTGGTGAATACGCCATGATTAAAGCAGCAGCACGCATGGGTTGGATTGATGAGAAAAAAATAATTCTCGAAACTTTAACCAGCATGAAGCGAGCTGGTGCCGATTTAATTTTGACCTATTTTGCCAAAGAAGTCGCTTTAATGTTGGCTTAACTTCCTTGGTACGTAGCATCTCAATTGAATAATATTGTTTCCCTCGATCAATAACCCAGACGAAATAATTATGATGCGAGTTTTGATTCTGGGTGGAACCGCAGAAGCAGCAGAACTAGCTGCAAAAGTTGCCAGTATCCAGGGAGTTGAGTCCATCACATCTCTGGCCGGTCGCACCCGCAAACCGTCAATTCCATTGGGCGATTTGCGAATTGGGGGTTTTGGTGGTGTGACTGGACTAGTTAAGTATCTGCATCAGATGAAGATTGATTTGTTGATCGATGCTACCCATCCTTTCGCTACTCAGATTGCTTTGAATGCAGCCCATGCTGCAATGGAAGTCAAAATACCCCGTCTGAAGTTGATTCGCCGAGCCTGGGAAAAAGCGGATGGCGATCGCTGGATCGAAGTTGATAGTATAAAGTCCGCGGCAGCTGTTTTAGAAAATCAGGCACAACGTGTTTTTTTAACCGTTGGCAGGCAAGACATAGGTGCTTTTGCTCACCTGAATCACATTTGGTTTCTCATGCGGATGATTGACCCACCTGAGTCAACTGCCTTAGTCCCACCGGGAACATTGTTGTGCGATCGCGGACCTTTTAACCTCGATAATGAGAGGGAAATCCTCATTAATCACCAAATTGATACCATAGTCAGCAAAAATAGCGGTGGGGATGCCACTTATGCCAAGATTATCGCTGCACGAGAACTAAAAATCAAAGTTGTGATGGTGAACCCTCCCACTGTACCACCAGGAGAGCAAGCTACAGATATAGATGAAGCTCTGCTGTGGATATTACATTATTTGCATGATAAACCTGGAGCATAAGAAATCAAAATCAAAAACGCCCCCCATTTCTGAGAGGCGCTTTTTGTTTCAGTCTTATTTAACTGAGCTTAGAAATTAAGCCTTGAAATTAACCGTTGATTGCAGGAGCAGTCAAAGCAACAGGAGCAACTTCACCAGCAGCCAAGTCTAAGG